>CAZGOT010000544.1:0-1525 GCA_964527495.1 uncultured Haliscomenobacter sp. | reverse complement strand
GATGGTACTCGTTTTGATCTCGAGGCGATCCGCAAGCGGACGCGGGAAGTTGGTGCATTACTGGTGATTGACGGTACCCAGTCGGTCGGCGCCCTGCCTTTTGATGCTGCTCTAATCCAGCCTGATGCTTTAGTCTGTGCGGGATATAAGTGGCTTATGGGGCCTTACTCTATAGGTCTTGCGTACTATGGGCCTTACTTTGATTCGGGTACCCCCATCGAAGAAAACTGGATTAATCGCTTGGAAAGTGAGGATTTTGCAGGGCTGGTCAACTACCGGTCGGAGTACCAACCTGCATCAGGGCGTTATTCGATGGGGGAACAAAGCCAGTTTGTGCTGGCCCCAATGCTCAAAACAGCAATCGAGCAAATCGTGGATTGGGAAGTTGGGGAAATCCAGTTGTATTGTGCGGCCTTGATGGCCGGGGCCCTGGAATCCCTGCAGGAGATGGGATGCATCATAGAAGCACCAGAGTGGCGTGGTGCTCATCTGATCGGGGTGCGCCTGGGTAGGGGTATGGATGCCAATTTGCTGAAAACATCGCTAACCGCCAAAAATGTGTGGGTATCTTTTCGTGGCAACGCTGTGCGGATTGCCCCCCATGTGTATAATACCCCGGAAGATGTTGAGCGCCTGGTCGAGGCTTTTCGCAGGAGTTTGGGATAAGACGCGCTTTTCTTTACCAGTACAGACAAATTTATGTATTACGACGATTACGAGACCATTATCGGATTGGAGGCCCATCTTCAGCTTGCGACCCGGAGTAAGGCCTTTTGCGGGGATGAAAATCAGTTTGGAATGCCCCCGAATACAGAAGTGAGCCCTGTTTCGTTAGGCCATCCTGGCACCCTGCCTCGCCTGAACGCCCGGCAGGTGGAATTTGCCCTCCGCTTAGGGCTGGCACTGCAATGCAGGATCAACGAGGTCAATACCTTTGACCGGAAGAACTATTTTTATGCCGACCTTCCCAAGGGCTATCAGATTACCCAGGATAAACAGCCAGTTTGCCTGGGTGGGGGATTGCCTATCCTGGTTGGACAGGATTGGAAAACCATCCGCATCCACCATATCCACATGGAAGAGGACGCTGGAAAATCCATACACAACCTGCACCCTTCGCGTTCGATGATTGACCTCAACAGAGCGGGGACACCCCTTCTCGAAATTGTGACCGAACCAGATCTTCGCTCGGCAGCGGAAGTAGATGCATTTATGCGGGGCATACAGCGATTGGCCCGTTATCTGGAAATTTCAGATGGCAATATGGAAGAGGGGTCTCTGCGTTGCGATATCAACGTGTCGGTGAGGCCAAAGGGACAGAATACGCTGGGGGAAAGGTGTGAGATCAAGAATATTAATTCTATGCGCTTCGCCCGGCAGGCAATCGAATATGAGGCAAAGCGCCAGATTGACCTGATCAGGTCAGGGGGCAGGGTGGTGCAGCAAACACTCAATTTTGATCCGGCAACGGGAATAACCACGCCTTTGCGCGATAAGGAGGATGCCCACGATTACCGGTATTTTC
>CAZGOT010000543.1:0-1527 GCA_964527495.1 uncultured Haliscomenobacter sp. | reverse complement strand
AATCCAGTTGAAGTGGGAGATGCCGGAAAGGGCGGAGGACCTGAAATATATTCACGTCCTGCTATCCGATCACCTAGATGGGGAGTATGCAGAGGTTGCTTCCAGACTACCCGTAAGCGCTCGGGAGTATGTTTTTCCTGGACCATTGAATACCATGCGGTCGTATTATTTCAGGTTGTCCGCGGAAGACGATAAAGGCAATCGCTCTACGACCTTGTCTTATTACGTGCACCTCGTAGATTCTATAGCCCCGGCATCACCGGAAAAACTTGAATACCGCGTGGATAGCTCCGGGATTGTGACGCTGGTATGGGAACACGGCGACGAGCCCGACCTCCTGGGCTACCGGGTTTATGTGGCCAACAATCCCAACCACGAATTTGCACAACTTACCAAAGAACCTACCCCTCTAAATGCCTGGCTCGATACCCTGAATCTTGGGTTGCTGGACAAAGAGATTTACTACCGGGTAGTCGCGGAAGACCGAAGCCATAACCTCTCGCCTTTTTCGGAAATCCTGCCGGTCAAGCGACCGGATATCATCCCGCCCGCCGCCCCCGTCTTGCTGCCAATAGCTTCCGACCTGGAAGGTATCCGGCTGCGCTGGTCGCCCAGTCCCAGTAACGACCTGGCCGGTTATATCCTCCTTCGCAAAATCGAACAAGACAGCGTATATTACCCTGTACGGTTGATTGGGGCCGATACGACTTCCTGGCACGATACCACGGCACTTCCCGAAGTGCTATACGAATATAGCGTTCAGGCTATGGACCAGTCCGGCTTATTATCCGAGCTATCCTTCCCGCTAAAGGCCCGGCGCATGCTCGACTTAAGCCTGCTGGGGGTTGAGCGTTTACTCCTCACCTACAACACAAAAGATACCCTTGCAGAACTGCAGTGGACTTTCCGCCCAAATAGTGGGGCCATCCCGAAAGATTCAGGGTACCTTTTTTATCTCTACAAAAAGAAAGATCCCGGCGGCTGGTCGAAGATCAAACAATTCAATGCCGATATCAGTGGGTATAAAGACCCCGATATCAAGCAACCCGGCAAATACGCCTACGCGATAAAAGTAGTACGCCTCGACGGCAGGTCCGGGGTGCTGACGGAATCGGGCTGGATTGAGGTGGTGGAGCAAAAGAAATAGCACATCCTTTCCCGCAAAGGCATTCATCCAAGAGTTGAAAATAATTGCTTGCAAAAAATCTTTGCCATGGATTCTACTATGAAAAAGGTAATCTTTTTTTTTACTTTATTTACCGGGGCATTGATTCCACTATCATCTCAGATAGTCCTTCCACCCGGAGGGGGTGGAAATATCCTATGCAATCCTCCACCCCCAGTTCCTAAAATTAATAGTGTAAGTCCTTTGTTTGCATGTCCAGGCGATACCATAACTATTACGGGAGAAAATTTAAATACAAGTATTAGTATTAAAATTGGAACTCAATCAGCAAGTATAATTTCAAAAAGTAGTACACAATTACGGGTAATTGTCCCATCAGGCTCAAACAATGGTAAAGTTGA
>CAZGOT010000542.1:0-1549 GCA_964527495.1 uncultured Haliscomenobacter sp. | reverse complement strand
AGAGGTGTATCCAGAACTGTACGAAGAATTTATAAAAGTATCACCAGGAGCCAGGAAGTTTCGCCTGAAATAATCAAATCGTTATGGAAATTTCTTTCTTTCTACCGTCCAAGACCAAGGACGGAAAGGCCGTTCCCGGCACACAGCCTAACGGGCAAATGTCTATTTCTGCATATCTGGACGATGTGCAAAATGGACGGTGGGAAAAAGAGGTGTATCAGTACCGGGCGGGGAAGCGCGAAAAAACTTCCCTGCCCGGTGTTACGCCTTCCGGGGTTTTTACCTATCGAAGCTCCGGGAATTTGGTTTCGCACTCTGGTATCCTGGTGCTGGATTTTGATAAGCAGGACAACGAATACTTTCCAGCGGATGCCATTGCCGCTGACCCGTATGTTTATGCCTTTCACCGAAGCGCGGGAGGGGAGGGCTATGCGGTGTATATAAAAATAGATGCGCAAAGGCATGGGGAGATGTACCTGGCACTCGAAAAGTATTTTGCGGATACTTATCAGGTAATTGCGGATCCGTCGGGAAAAGATGTTGGGCGGTTTAGGTTTGTTAGCTTCGATGATGAACTTTGGCGCAACGAGCAAAGCAAGATTTGGAAAAAGGCACTTCCGAAAAAGCAGGCGGCCCCGGTGCATAGCACGATTGTGCATACATCCAACGACGTGGAGCATACCATACAGCAGCTTAGATTGCGCGGGGCAAACATTGCCGAAAGCTACCATGATTGGGTGCGCATAGGCATGGGTTTTGCAGCATCCTACCGGGAAAACGGGCGGGACTATTTTCATCAGGTTTCGAGCTTGTCGGCGAAGTACGACCGCGATAAATGCGATAAAAAGTTTAATCAGTGCCTGAAAAGCACGCAGGGCAAAGTTACCATTAGCACCTTTTTTTACCTGGCAAAGCAGGCCGGGATTGAAATTAAGACGGAAAGGACAAGGCATATAGAGCGGGTGGCAACGATGCGGGCTTTGAATGTGGGGCAAAACGGGGGATACCGCGATAAGGACGAGGCGAAAGCTGCGACCATGCGGATACTTACCGAGGTGGATAAGTTGCAGGGCGAGGATTTGGAGGCAGTGGTAGATCAGGTGATGGCACTGCCAAAAGAGGAGTTAATACAGGAAGCCCAGGACGGGGTAGCAGAGCTAAAGGAGTTTTTGCGCGGCTATGATATGAAGTTCAACGAAATTACCGGGATAGTAGAAGTGGACGGGCAAAACATTTCCGATAGGGTGGTGAACTCGATATACGTGCGTGCCCTGGAAAGTTTAGGCGGGAAGAAAGGGAAGGGGGTTAGCAAAGACTTGCTGATTGCCCTGATAGAATCGGATTTTGTCCCGGCGTATAACCCCATTCGCGAGTTCTTTTTGCAGCATGCACACATCAGGCCGACGGGGTTGATAGACAGGCTTATAGGCTGTATGCGGATAAGGGATATAAAGTATAGCTGGGACGAAGGGCGGTACTGGACCGGGCAAAACTACGCGGGTCTTTATCTTCGAAAGTGGCTGCTTTCGTGTGTTGCTTCGTGGCATGG
>CAZGOT010000541.1:1010-1554 GCA_964527495.1 uncultured Haliscomenobacter sp. | reverse complement strand
CCGCCTTCGGCGGCGGAATAAAATTTTAAACAGACGTCATTTTCATTGATTTTGCGAAGCAAAATCAATGAAAATGACGTCTGTTTAAAATAACATTTGGCGGCGCAAGCCGCCAAATGAAAAGCCGGGGCTTTTTACACACCCTCTACATTTTGACACATTTGTGTCAGGCTTTATTCCGGCATTAAACGGACTTTTGTCTTATGCTTTTTAAACGTGTATGGGCAAAAAAGAACCCGGTAATTCCGAAACTCTTTAATCGCTATTACGTTTTCCAAACTATTGCAGATCACAACAACCATATAGGTATGGGTAAGCGCGGGCGCTATTTTTTCGCTGCCATTTGTTTTTTGTTCCAAACAGGGAGCTGGACCAGTCTGGCGCAGGCCCAAACATCTGCCGTCCTGGACGAATACGTGCGCATTGCGCTTGCGAAAAGCCCTGTAGTCCAGCAGGAACTGCTGCGCCTGGAAGCGGATAAAACGGCGTTAGAGCATGCTGCACGACTGAACCTGCCGGAGCTTCGGCTGGGCAGCTCCTATAC
>CAZGOT010000541.1:301-1000 GCA_964527495.1 uncultured Haliscomenobacter sp. | reverse complement strand
AGGGCGGACGGCGCATTATCTTTCCGGTCGGCGATCTGCTGAACCCCGTTTATTCGACCCTGAACGCGCTTACCCGGACCAACAATTTTCCCCAGATCGAGAATGTCAACGAACAATTCCTGCCGAATAATTTCTACGACGTCCGCTTTCGTGCGGTACAGCCTTTGCTGAATGCAGAGATACGGCTCAATCGCCAAATCAGGGGCGTACAGGTTACACAACAGGAAATCCAGGTGATGGTGGTAAAGCGTACGCTGGTGAAAGAGGTCAAAGTAGCCTATTTCCACTATCTCCAAAGCGTGGAACTCGCTGCGGTATATGAAAATACACTTGCTTTGCTTCGGGAGCGCAAGCGACTGAACGAAACGTATGTCCGCAACGGGGTGGCGCTGTCTTCCGTTTTGCTGCGCGACGACGGCGAAATCGCACGTGTGGAAGACCTGTTGCGGGGATCCAGGCTGCAGGCTAAAACTGCTGCCGCGCTCTTCAACTATCTCCTTGGGCGCGAACTGGAGACTGCCGTGATTTCCGATCCCCTGCTCCCATCCGGTCAGGGGGAGGACCCTCTGGAGGGAAAACAGCGGGAAGAGTTGGCCAGGCTACAGGAAATCCAGCGGATACAGGAATTGCTGGTCGCAAGGGAAAAGGCCCTCAGCAAGCCCCAGGTGGGGGCTCAGCTCGATTTCGGGTCGCAGAATT
>CAZGOT010000541.1:0-291 GCA_964527495.1 uncultured Haliscomenobacter sp. | reverse complement strand
CTCTGGAATGCCGGCAGACAAAATCTGAAAGCCCAGGAGGCACAGATTAATGCAGATATTGTGGGAGTTCAGGCGAATGACCTGGAAAAAGTGCTTCAACTGGAAATTTTTTCGGCCCGTAATGCCCTGGAAACCGCCCGCTCGACCCAACAAAGCTACCGCGGTCAATTGCAGAGCGCCCGGCGCTATTTCGAAGACCTCTCCAGGCGCTACCGCGAAGGGGGGGCATTGTATCTCGAATTGCTCGATGCCCAGACCCAGTTGACCAACCTCGAAACCCAGGAGGTGATT
>CAZGOT010000540.1:0-1556 GCA_964527495.1 uncultured Haliscomenobacter sp. | reverse complement strand
CGAAATGCAGGACATTATTGAATCCTGCATGGAAAAGGAAAAAGTATTTCTCGACCCCAATCTAAACCTAACCCGCTTCTCGGTTATCACCGATATTCCGGTGCATCACCTCACTTTTTATTTCCGTACAGAGAAAAAATTATCTTTTTCTGAGTACCGCAACTTCTGGCGGGTCCAACACGCCAAAAATATGATCGCCGAGGGCTACGCCTGCTATATTACCCTGGAAGCGATCGGTGAAAAATCAGGATTTTCTTCCCGCAATGCTTTCCTCTCCGCATTCAAAAGATTTGAGGGGGTCGCCCCCAGGGAATTCCTTCAGCAGTACCTGGTTCCACAAGAACAACTGGTGATAAGCCAACCTGCCAGGTTTAATAAATAAGATTCCCAAAAGGCAAAGATGAATTATGCCTTCAAATTGGAATTTCAGTGCAACACCACCGCCTGAACGTTTGGAGCCATACCCCCAACACCCCCATCTTTGCCCCTGATTGTTTCACCTTTCAAAATTTTTCAGCTAATGAAAACCTTTCAATCTAAATGCTTCTACACCCTGCTGGCCCTACTCTGCCTCCATTCTGCTTTCGGACAAACCTCCCAAACCGTCAATGTGAATGCGAATATTATTACCGGTCTGTCGCTTACCGTCAACCGGCACATGAACCTGGGCAGCATCGTCCCCTCTACCACCGGCGCCATCACCGTAACCCTCGACCCCTCCGTCGCCTCTCCCAGAACTAAAACTGGTACAGGAGGGATTTTGGTGGGAAACACCCATTCTTCTGCCCAACTAACAATTACTGGCCATGCAAATACTCCAGTTTCGTTAACCTTACCCAGTTCAGTAATTGTTTTAAGTGCCAGTAACGCTATGGAAATAAAGAACTTTACATCCAGCGCAGCAGGAAATACGTTAACCCTAGACCAAAATGGAAATGGCGTTTTTTATGTTGGAGGAAATCTTTTACTCGCTCAAAACCAAGCCGTCGGCTTATACGAAGGCAGTTTCCAGGTAATTGTAAATTATTAGGAAAAGGAGGAATTTTTGGTGAAGCATACTACACCTGCGTCACCAAAATTCCTCCTAAAGAGGCTGTCTAACAAGACATTTGGCAGTACTTGCTACCAAATGATATTTTGAACGAAGCTACATGAAAAGTATTCTGCCGTCTGCGGCGGCAGAATGAAATTTGGGGTTGTGTAAAAAGGCCGGAGGCCGTCATTTGGCGGCCGAAGGCGGCAGAATACTTTCTACACAACCCCAAAATATCGCCTTTTTAAAACCAAAATACATTTTACCCACCCTATTCAATCTATAAACCCATGCAGCTCAGCAGCATAACCCCTTTTGCCGCTTTACTCGGAATATGGTTTGCATTCCCTCTTTCCGTGTTTGCCCAGGGGGACCTTTTCCTCAGTCCTACGCGGGTTGTCTTTGAAGGCAGTGACCGTACACAGGAAGTACTGGTAGTGAACAGTGGACAGGACACCTCCAGTTTTACGGTGTCCTTTATGGAGTACGATATAGGTTAATCCTGGCATTACGATCCGAGCGG
>CAZGOT010000539.1:0-1558 GCA_964527495.1 uncultured Haliscomenobacter sp. | reverse complement strand
ACTGGTAAAATGGGACGGCAGTAGTACATTGGATGCTGTAGCACCGACTATTTATGCCAAAATCATGTACCAGATCAGCGAGAAAACCTTTTTGGACGAACTCGGAGAAGCTGATTTTAAAAATCTCCTCGGTACCCACCTCTTCAAGCGCTCATTGCCATTTCTCGTAGGCAAAGACTCCTCTTTATGGTACGATAATATCAAAACTCCAAAATTGCAGGAGCAAAGACGCGAAGTGATAGGAGCCGCATTCCGCGAGGCGGTAAAAGAACTGGAAAAACAACTTGGACCGGATGTTCGACAATGGCAGTGGAAAAAGGTGCATACCCTTGAACATGCCCATGCCCTTGGGCAAGTGCCGCTCCTCGCCAAGATATTTAATGTAGGACCATTCCCAGTGCCCGGAAACACTGAAGTTATCAACAACCTCATGTTTACGCCAAACGGCAGTGGACTGTACCGCGTCCAGGCGGGGCCTGCGAAGCGCAGAATCATAGATTTCGGCGACATCGAGCATTCGGTGAGCGTATTGCCGACCGGGCAGTCAGGAAATCGCCTTAGCCCGCATTACGCAGACCAGGCCAAACTTTTTGCAGAGGGCAAGTTTCGCGAACAAAAAATGAATAAAGCAGAAATTACAGCAGCAGGGAACAGACGCTTGCTGCTGAAGAAATCCTAACTGATAGGTAAGTGATGTAAAACCGTCTATAAAATCTTGGTTTAGTCTATTAAACATGCTCGCTGATGATGAAGTGTCTTCTTTGCTGTTTTTCCCTATTCCTCTTCATTTTTGCTTCCCCCCTGTACGCTCAAAAATCCAGGGCCGAAATTTCGGTTAAAAAAGAAGTGGACACAGAACCCCTCTTCGGAAAGCTTAACCTGAGCGGGTTAAAATTCCGGTCTGTGGGACCAGCCATAACTTCCGGTAGAATTGCCGATATGGCCATACATCCACAGCAACCTAAAATCTGGTACATCGCTGTAGCTTCCGGTGGTGTTTGGAAAACGGAAAACGCGGGGGTCACCTTCACCCCGCTGTTTGATGACCAGCCATCCTTTTCTACGGGATGTATTACTCTTGACCCCACAAACCCAAATATCGTTTGGGTGGGTACCGGAGAAAACAACAACCAGCGCTCCGTTGCCTATGGAGACGGGGTGTATAAGTCAGAGGACGGGGGAAAATCCTGGAAGAATATGGGCTTAAAAACCTCGGAGCACATCGGTAAAATCGTGGTGGACCCCCGCAATTCCGACGTCGTCTATGTTGCAGCCTACGGTCCGCTTTGGAAAGAAGGCGGTGAGCGTGGGGTGTATAAAACTTCCGATGGGGGTAAGACCTGGACATTGTGCCTTTCCATTGATGAACATACCGGTGTGAGTGATCTGCTGATGGATCCCCGCAATCCTGAGGTGGTTTATGCCGCTGCCCACCAACGGCGGCGACATGTCTTTACCTACGTCGGGGGTGGTCCGGGAAGCGCACTTTACAAAACTAAAGATGGGGGCAAAGCCTGGGAAAAGGCAGTGCAAGGACTGCCGTCTGGCGATCTGGGAC
>CAZGOT010000538.1:0-1568 GCA_964527495.1 uncultured Haliscomenobacter sp. | reverse complement strand
CGCCGCTCCTGTTTCATGGTCCCCTATTTTTTACCCAGGGCTCCTGGCACAAGGAAACCGGAAAGATGCAGTGGAGGGCCGACTTTGGGTATTCTATAGGTGAAATCGAGAAAGCCCGGGCCTTCCTGGTAAATTCGGATATCAATGCCTTTTACCATGGCATTTCTGCACTGCGCAGCCTGAAACAAAGTCGCAACGGGCGGCTACATTTACTTGGTGGCATCCATTATCATGGCTTCAGCAACTATCGGGTGACCCCGGCATTTCGCAACAACGCTTCCGTAGTAGAGAGCGTCAACACCATTTTTGCTGGCGCGAAAGCAGACTATACCGTGGTGAAAAACTTTAGGCCAGGAAAAACGCTGTTCTTCCGGCGTAAAGGCGGTCAAAGAACCTTCCGGCTCAGTTCGCAGTTGAACCTCCCCGTAGTCCATGCAGCCTGGCGACCCGATTTTGCTTACCTCGATGATTTCACAGGTGGTAATAATACGGTGGGACGCGACAACATCATAACCGTAGGTGGACTCCGGTTTATGTGGAGGACGGAATTCCAGGTTTTTATGCGCAACGGCAACGCCTGGAAACTCAGTTACCACTGGGATGCCCAGCGCAGCCCCGGTTCGCTCAACCGACTGGAAACAGGTCAGCATATTGTAGCGTTTTCCCTCCTTATGCGCCTGAACTGATCCGGTATTCCAGCCCGATTTTATTTTCTTAATACCCTCACCCCAATACACAACATTATCTGCTATTCAATCCGCCTGCTATGAAAATAATCCTTGCCCAGCTTCTGCTGTTTACCTTGCTCCTCACTGGCTGTGAACAGCTCCTTATAGAAAACGAGCCCAAAGCTGACCACCGGGCCAACTTTGAATTCCTTTGGACAGAATGCAAAGACAAATATGCCTTTTTCGAATATAAAGGGATTGATTGGGACGGCGTGTACAAAAAATATTCCCCACGGGTAATCAATACCATCAGTCAGGACTCCTTGTTCAGGGTATTGTTTGCTATGCTCAACGAATTGCGGGACGGGCACGTCAACCTGATTTCTCCATTTAATATATCCAGGTATGATATTTCCCTTCTCGGCCCCGAGAATATCAATGAACGCCTTGTACTGGAAAAGTATCTGGGTCCTGATTACTACACCACAGGCCAATTTACCCACAACTTTTTGGCAGACAAACAAGTAGGATATATCCGCTACCAATCCTTCTCTAATAAAGTTAGTGAATTCGACATGAGTTTCGTCTTGCTCCGCTACCGGCAGACCCGCGGGCTGATCCTGGACCTCCGGCAAAATGGCGGTGGCAGCGCTTCCAACGTTTTCACTATCCTCAACCGCTTTGTGAACCAAAAAACCTTGCTTTACCGATCCTTCCTGAAATCAGGACCCGGTCCCGAAGATTTCGCCCCCGCACAGGAGGCTTTCGCCGAACCCCCCGAGGATAAAGAAGTACCCCGCTATGGCAGGAAGCTGATTATCCTCACCGACCGGGGAACCTTCAGCGCTGCTTCTTTCCTCACCCTTGGCGCCAAAGCCCTGCCAAACGTAACCGTCATCG
>CAZGOT010000537.1:0-1569 GCA_964527495.1 uncultured Haliscomenobacter sp. | reverse complement strand
CTCCAACAGCCCCAGGTTACTGATGGCCCAGATGAACAGTTCATCGCCGGAATAAAAATAGGATATCAAGAGTGTATTTTTTTCCAGGGTCTCAGCCACTGCCTGTATATCGGTGGGCTGCATGATCGCATTTTTTCGGCCCAGATGTTCCGGGTATTCAATGGCTATTCTTTCCTCAAGCCCTGCAATTTCTGCTTCCACGGCGGTCAACCCTGCTCTTAATTCCGGTAGGTCATGTATATTCTGATTAGAAATTCCTATTCCATGGATTTCATTTTGCAAAGAGGAGCGCTGCGCACTTTTTTCCCGCAATTGATATAACAAGGCACTAAACCCCTGTTCGGCATCCCCAAAAATGCGGTTTTCCTGCATCAGATCGAGCAGGCTCCGCGCTTTGGCGCTTTCTGTATAGCGGAAAGCCTTTTCCGGTTCATTGACCTTAAAAGCGCAGCGGGCGGCGTAGCCAACGGTATATACCATATTCTGCATATCGGCAATCGCCCTCTTCAGGTCGTCCCGGGTCAGTTCGCTGCGATACTGTTCAAATAAGTTGATGGCCGCCTCATACTGTACCTGGGCACGGTTATTATCGCCCAGGCCCTCCCACATCTCTGCGATATTGGAAATTTCGAACCAGGGATAGGCTTCCCTCACCCACCATTTTGCGCCAAACTGGGCACATAATTTTTCATGCCAGGGCAGAGCCTCCTTGTACAAACGCAGCCGTATCAGCAGGGAAAATATCTGGTTAATGGACTGGTAGTTTTGTGTTTGTTGCAGAAATTGTCCTGCTGCGGTATTGAAATCTACACCAAAAGCGGTGGGTAGCGATTTTGCGAGCACCAGGTTGGCATATTCAAGGCCGTAAGCCCTGGCTTTGTCCCAGTCATCCCGGGCAACCGCTATCTTGACCTCCAGGAGCTTGGACATATCCGGGGGTAGATCTACGTCTTTCAATATTCTTTCGGCTTTGAGAATATTTTCCTTGCTTGCGCTTTCATTCCCATTTTCACGCTCCGCTTTGGCCCTGTATATGGCCGATAATACCTGTGCATTGCCTTCCAGTGCCTTGTAATCATTTAATTCCCCCGAGGCAAAGCTTTGCGCCAGCGGGTCAAATTTGCCGGCTGTCTGGAGGTGTGCTGTTGCTTTGATTGCCGTATCGAGTCCTTTTTCGATCAGGATATGGTTGGCTTTCTGGATACCCAGGTTGACATGTTTGTAACATAACGTGCACATTTCCAGTAGTGCAAGCGAACGAACGAAAGCATCCAGGTTTAGCTTTTCTGTTTTTTCGAAAAAGGCATTCATTTCTTCCAGCCCTTCCAGGTACAGATTGCTAGCCTGCAGGGTATGCCCTATACGCTCATATAGTTTAGCCAGGTCAATGTTATTTTGCGCTGCGGCAAAAGAATGTCCAATTGTATTGTGAAAATCCCGGGCAAGCCGATACAGTCGCAGTGAATTTTCAGTATCGGAGTTTCTGAGGGAAAAATGTCTGGCAGCCCGGTGGACGAGGTGTCCCAATCCTGCGGTCCAGGAACACTGACCGTTAGCGAGGCCCCAGTC
>CAZGOT010000536.1:0-1576 GCA_964527495.1 uncultured Haliscomenobacter sp. | reverse complement strand
GTGTTACTTTGCAAAGCCCATGGCCCGCGCCGATACCTTTTCCCGCGGCGACGACGGCAACACGGCGCTATTTGACCTCCTGAAGAATGACTTTTTAAAAGAAATCCCTCCAGAACATCTTAAAATCGAGTTGATCAAACAACCCGGAGCTGGAATTATCCGCATAGACGAAGAGGGCAACCTGCTTTTTCAGCGGGACAATACCATTGGGAAGGACCAGGAATATTCCCTTTCTTACAAAATATGCAATATTGATCCCGGGGTAAGTTGCAGCGACAGGTGTTCTGAGGCCCAGATATTGATAAAAGTCGCCTACAACCCCAGGACCCTCATTTATCCTGCCTCCGGGCTAAGACCTGGAAACCGCAACCCTGTGTGGCAGTTCGAAGCCGCCCGTCCGATGTTTTCCGCTCGTTTGAGTATCCTGGACCGATGGGGCCAGGTCGTGTACAAAGAAGATTTTCAGGAATTACAAAAGGGAGAACTAGTGAAATCCTGGAATGGCCTGAGGGGCGGAAACGCTCTTCCTCCCGGGGCGTATTATTTTGCCCTTGAAGGCACCATAGAAGACAACGGACGTGTAGTACAAACCGGAATTCTGTATTTGATGAAATAGAAATACACATGGAGGACACAAAAAATTACCTGGCAATAGGCGCGTTACTGCTTTTCCTGTGCACTGGTACAAGTATTTATTGCCAACAACTCACCCCTTTTACCTTGTACCGGGATCATTGGAGCCTGATCAACCCGGCAGCAATATCAAACAACTATATCCTGACCGAATACCCCCGTACCATCTCGGCCAGCCACCGCGCTCAATACCTCGGGCTTGGGAATATGTTCAGGGAAGCCCCCAATACACAGGTCATAGGGCTGGAGTGGGTCAACGAATCCCTTAACAGTACCTTTGGCGCGCATTTCGTTTCTGACCGCACCGGGTTGATCGGGAATACAGGAGCTTCGTTCAATTATGCCTATCGCCTGCGACTGAGCAGGCGCACGGAGCAGTTTCTTTCCATAGGTCTCTCCGCAGCAGCGATAAATTATTTTTCCCGGCTCCAGGGGTCGGAATTTCCAGATCCCGATCCAGATATTGTTCCGGTATCCTTGTGGGCAACGCCGGGGTTTTCTATCAATACAAGGACGATTATTACCTGGGGCTTTCCTTTCCCCGGCTTTTTGCCCAACAGCTAAGTGCAGGGGAAGGAAATACCCCTACTGCTCATTTAAACCGCCCTACCCATCTGTATGCTGTAGCCGGAATGTATGTGCCCTTCGATTTTTTTGGTCTGGGAGATGAGACCGCCCTATTAGATATATCGGCCTGGATAAGGTACATCCCCGGCAGCCTGCCCATTTTAGATACCAACCTCCGCTATCAGCACAACCAGACGTTCTGGTTGGGTGGCGGTATTTCGAGCAATGGCGTCTGCCATTTTGAAACGGGATTTCTGGCGGGCAATACCATCGGATTGTTCGATGACCAAATTAAGCTTTCGCTTGCCTACGACCTGCCTTTTTTTACCAGGATAGCCCACTTTGGCAGCGCGATTGAAATTTCATTAGGGTTTTC
>CAZGOT010000535.1:0-1576 GCA_964527495.1 uncultured Haliscomenobacter sp. | reverse complement strand
GGAAAAGCTCGAAGAACGGGTCGTGATTATAGAAAGACCGGAGGATGAAGACCTGGCTGAACAATTGTTGGTGATGTCGCGCAGTGGCAAAGCAGGCTCCGTTTTTCCGCTTTCAAGCCCGGATAAGCGGCCGCTCGACACCGAAATGGCCATAGCGAGGCACCTGAATCAGATGGAGGAAAACACAAAATCTTCCCTTGCAGCAACGGCACAATCCTACTTTTCCCAACTAAAACAAAACAACCTGGAGGATGCTGCCGTCTATGCCCCCCGGCGCTTTTCTCTGCCCTTTTACCTGTTATTGCTGCTGGGCCTCGTCCCGGCCTGGGCAGGAAGGATTTTCTGCGCTTTACCTATGCAAATCGCCCTCTATATTAAAAAGACCAGGGTAGAAAGGATTGAATTTTATGCCCCTGTCTTGCTGGCCGTTTCTATGGGCTTGTTCGTTGTATATTACCTCTTGTGGTTATTCCTGGCAGCTTTTACTGGTTTATGGCTGCTTTTCCCTGCGGCCCTGGTCCTCGGTTTATTAGGATATTGGGATATAGTGCGCAGCGAGCTCTTAGAAAAAGCTACCCAATGCCGGAGGTTCCTGAAGCTTTCTGCCGATAAACAAAAAGCGCTCCAGTCTATGCGAACTGCCGTTGTAGAGCAATCGGGATGCCTGTAAAGAAAAGAAAGGATGAAATTTTCCTGCAGGAAGGGTTTGGAGTTCCCACTTTTTTTTGTTAAATTGTTCTTAAACCTTTTAAACCCTCCTCCATGGTCTCTTTAAAAAATATTCAGACCGAAGTAGATGCTGCTTACCTCTATGGCATTCTCGCCCAGGTGGAACAAGATCCATCCGTAGCCGCAATTTTCCGGCAAATGTGTGCGATAGAGCAGGGGCATGCCCTCGCGTTTATGGAAAAGCAAGGACTGGCTGGCACGCCCCTACCCCCTCCTTCCTGGCGGGCCAGGATATTGAACCGCATTGGCAAAATCCTCGGCTATAATTATGTCCTGGGCGTACTGCTGGACACGGAAAAAAACATTTCCGCATCTATTGTGCAGGCCAGAAAAAAACATGCTGCTCCGGGGGCCGTTACCGATACAGCCCATGTAGCCATTCTGCAAAACCTTTTCAATTCCCCTACCAGGGTCCCCTCTGCCGGTTTAGCGCGATTTGAAAAGCGGCACCGCTCTGTTGGGGGCAATGCGCTCCGAGCAGCAGTACTTGGAGGGAACGATGGGCTGGTTTCCAATTTCAGCCTGGTAATGGGCATTGCAGGAGCTACAGGTGGTCAAAGCGAAGTATTGCTCACCGGCCTGGCTGGTCTCCTGGCAGGTGCCCTGTCCATGGCCCTCGGCGAATGGATTTCGGTGAAAAGTTCCCAGGAACTCTACGAAAACCAAATGCAACTGGAAATGGAAGAGCTTCAAACAAACCCCGAAGATGAAGCCAAAGAACTTGCCTTGATTTATGCCTCCAAAGGTATCCCGGCAGAACAGGCAAATCAGATGGCCCAGGCCATACTCGCCGACAAAGATAAAGCCCATGAGGTCCTGGTGAAAGAAGAACTGGGTATCAATCCCG
>CAZGOT010000534.1:0-1585 GCA_964527495.1 uncultured Haliscomenobacter sp. | reverse complement strand
TCAAAACTTTCCGGGGTTGTGTAAAAAGGCCAGTGGCCGTCCTTTGGCGGCTTGCACTGCCAAATAATGTTTTGATTGAACATCATTTTTATTGATTTTGCGAAGCAAAATCAATAAAAACAGTGTTCAATCAAAATTTTCTTTCGCCGCCGAAGGCGGCGGAATACTTTTTACACAACTCCTCAGGTTATTCCTGAATCGCTTTGACCCCTGGAAGGATTTTCCCTTCCAACAATTCGAGCATAGCGCCACCACCGGTAGACACATAGCTGACGGCCTCATCGAGGCCCATTTGGTTGATAGCGGCAACGGAGTCTCCTCCGCCGACCAGAGAGAAAGCCCCGGAACGGGTAGCTTGAGCGATTGCTTCGGCAACATATTTGGTGCCTTCGGCGAAATTGGACATTTCGAATACACCCATGGGGCCGTTCCACAGCAGGGTTTGGGAAGCTGCGATGGTCTTTCCGAATTTCTTCCGGGCAGCGGGGCCAATATCGAGGCCCATCCATCCATCGGGGATGGCGTTGCTGGGAGCACTTTGAATTTGGGCACCATTGTCGAAGCGGTCTGCGATTACCGAATCCTCCGGCAGGAGGAGGGCAACGCCTTTGGACTGGGCTTTCTCCAGCAGATGGAGGGCAAGTGGACACTTATCTTCTTCTACGAGCGACTGGCCGATTTGTCCCCCCTGGGCTTTTATAAAGGTGTAGGCCATGCCGCCACCGATAATCAGGTTATCTACAAAATCCAACATGCGGTCGAGGAGCTGGATTTTATCCGACACTTTTGCCCCGCCTATAATCGCGGTAAGGGGCCTTTCCGGATGGTCCAGAACTTTAGCGGCGTTATCCAATTCGGCTTGCATGAGGAAACCAAAGCCTTTAGCTGCAGGAGGGAAGAACCTGGCAATCGTAGTCGTGGAAGCGTGGGCGCGATGTGCAGAACCAAATGCATCATTGACATAAACATCACCCATTGCGGCGAGGTCTTTTGCGAGGGCCTCATCCCCTTTGGACTCCCCTTTCAGAAAGCGGGTATTCTCCAGGAGCAGTACCTCTCCTGGTTTCAGTGCAGCAGCCATACGCAGGGCTTCGGGACCGGAAAATTCAGGGCAGAACTGCACTTCGGTACCGAGCAATTTGGAAAGGTGTGCTACCAGGTGCCGCAACGTAAACTTTTCGACGTTGATGGAACCGTCTGGCAGGAGTTTTTCCTCCGGCCTTCCCAGATGCGACATCAGGATGGCTGCGCCGCCATGGCTCAGGATGTACTGCAGCGTCGGAATAGCAGCCTGTATCCGGGTATCATCGGTGATTTGGTAGCTTTTGTCTAGTGGCACGTTGAAATCAACGCGCACTAAAACTTTTTTTCCTTGGAAATCAATATGTTTCATTGTACTGTAGTTTTAAATTACGCAAGGATGCTGTCGCATAAGTCTGAGGTTGTGCAAAAGTCTCTTGCAGTGAGTTTTGAATGGGGGTTATAAAATTTTTTGGGGCTGTCCGAAAAGTATGGAGTTTTGTAAAAAGTATTCCGCCGCCTACGGCGGCGAAATAAAATTTTAAACAGACGTCATTTTCATTGA
>CAZGOT010000533.1:849-1587 GCA_964527495.1 uncultured Haliscomenobacter sp. | reverse complement strand
ATACCCAGAATTGAACATCAGGATTATTTAGTTCAATATGCTTCCATACGAATGCGTACTCATCACCTGGCTGGCGTATCGGTAATCTCCCAGCCCTTGATCAAGCGCAGGGCGTTCCACATTTTATTGCAAAAATTGCGTCCTTGTTCGCACAACTTGCTCTCGTTCAGCACTTCGCCTGTAGCCTGGTCGAAAGGTGCATCAAAGATGATATCGTTGCCGGCAGCTCCGCTGGCGAGCATTCCGAAACGCACCCCGTCTGCGCCATAGACATCAATAAGGGCAAGGGCATCCGGAGAATTGCCCAGAGATTTGCTCATTTTGCGGCGCTTGTTGTCGCGGACCATCCCGGTGAAATAAACGTCCCGGAACGGCATCGCCCCTTTTTCGGATATCGTGCCCGGGCCCAGCAATTCTGGGGACCATTCATATCCGGACATGATCATACGCGCCACCCAAAAGAACATGATATCCCAGCCCGTCACCAACACATTGGTCGGATAGTAGTAACGCAGTTCATCCTGACGCTCGAAGCCATCGAAAACCGTGATTGGCCAGAGCCAGGAAGAAAACCAGGTGTCCACGACATCCTCATCCTGGCGCAAATCGGCAAGGGTCAACTCAGGCCTGCCCAGCTTTTCCCTCGCCTGTGCCAGGGCTTCAGCCTCCGTTTCGGCCACGAAAACGAGGGGTTCATCCCCTGGCTTTTCTTCAGCCAGGTACCAGGCCGGAATGCGT
>CAZGOT010000533.1:0-800 GCA_964527495.1 uncultured Haliscomenobacter sp. | reverse complement strand
AATCCCGGATATTGTCTTCCTGGAGCCAGCTATTGTACATATTCTGAAAATGATCCGGAAAAAACCGGACCTCCCCACTGGCGACCGCCTGACGGGCCATACGGGCGAAATCTTTCATGTCGAGGAACCATTGAAGGCTCAGTCGCGGCTCCACGACTACATGGGTGCGTTCGGAATAGCCGATTTTGGTGCGGTAATCCTCTAGTCCGACCAATGCTCCCGAAGCCTCCAGTAGCTTGCGGATTTTTTTTCTGGCAACAAAGCGATCTTCGCCCACCAGGATCTGGGCATGTTCATTTAAACGCCCATCCTCCGTGAGGATATCAATGAAAGGCAAGCGGTGCCGCTGACCGATTTCATAGTCGTTGGGGTCATGCGCAGGGGTTATTTTGAGGGCACCAGAGCCAAAGGCCGGATCCACATAATAGTCTGCGATTACCGGAATGGGACGGTCAATCAGAGGGATAAGGACATTTTTTCCAATGAAATCGCTAAAACGCGCATCATCCGGATGTACGGCGACCGCGACATCGGCCATAATCGTTTCTGGCCGTTGGGTAGCGATAACAATTCCCTTTTCCGGATCCCCTTCCAGGGCATAGCGCAGGTGAAAGAGCTGGGAATTTTCTTCCCGATAGATGACCTCCTCGTTGGAAAGCACTGTTTTGGCCGCCGGGTCCCAGTTGGTAATCCGGTTCCCCCGGTAAATCCGGCCTTTCCGGTAGAGGTCGGCGAAAACATGGATGACTGCCCGGGAGAGGGCGGGCGAGAAGCGCGGAGGAGGCCTGGACTTCGATGAC
>CAZGOT010000532.1:0-1589 GCA_964527495.1 uncultured Haliscomenobacter sp. | reverse complement strand
TTTTTTTGGCCTTGTATCGCGCTATTAAGCATATACTGGGATAGCTGCTCGGTGAACGGATGGTTACGCCCGAGATATTTATAACCCTGGGGGGTAGGCGATTTAAAGGAGATGAGCAGCTCGCTTTTGTCGGTAAGCAAGTCTTTTAGCCGCTTCGGAATATTGGTGGTATATATTTTATACCCTCCGAATTTAGTATCCACTTGAACGCCCAAAAACCGCAGTGCTTCAATAACGAACAGTTCTACCGCCTTTACATCTCCGATTGCCTCGTCCACCTCCCGGAGGTCTGCTTCGATTTCATTCGCTTTAATGGCATTCTGGGCAAAAATACTTCTGGAAATTTTTTCCCTCTGGGCTGCTTCTTCCAGGTCTTTTGCCACTTTATTTTTCTCCATTTGGATCTCTTCCGCTTCAAAAATGGAGAGTTGTTGTGAAATCTGTTTTATGGAAACGGTTGGTTTCAATAAAATGGCATTCGCGATAGACTCCATTACCGAAGCACTTTTCTCGGGAAAAGGCACGGAAATGCCGAGCGATCGCCTGATTTCCCTTGCTTTTCGCAAAAGAACCTCTAAAACTACCCCATCAATAGGGTTATTACTGCCATAAAGAAGGGCTACCTCTACCACCGTGGACGGCTGTCCGTAGCGGTCAATCCTGCCTTCACGCTGCTCCAGGCGATTGGGGTTCCATGGTAAATCATAATGGAGGAGTGCGTTAAACCCCTCCTGGAGGTTGATCCCTTCGCTCAAACAATCCGTAGCGATAAGTAACCGCCGTTCCGATTTGTGCATGAGGTCAATTTTTTCCCTCCTCAGTTCATCATTCAGTTCACTGGTAATAACCTGGATGTGCAGGTTTTTATAGGCTTTACCGGAAAAGAAGGATTTGAAAATATCCCCCAAATAATTTGCCGTTTGGATATAGCGGCAAAATATGATGGGATTACAGCCCATTTCCAGAAATGTTTCAGTCTGCACGAGTGCTGCCCTGGCTTTATGGTCGTGGTTGATACCTGAGAGACCCTCAAGGCGTTTGGCAAAAGATAGCAAGCGTTTTGCTTCTGCATCTTTCACGATACCCATATTTCCGACAGAAGACAGGGGAAGGTTATCATCGGACGAATAATCTATATCCATGACGCTTGATTCCGCCCAGGAATCCGGTAGCTCATTTTGGTTGTTCAGATCATCCTCCTCATCGGTAATTTGTTTTTTTTCTGCCTTTTTGGAAAGCATGGAGACCCCCGCCGCAGGGCTGCTCATAACCCCTCTCAATAAGGCCAGGGCATCCCAATAGGTATAGCGCTGCTTGCGGGCGTCTGTGGTATTGTGAGCAACCATTTCACGCGCATAGGCCAGGATATCGTTAAAAAATTCGGCATAGGCCTTGCCGATTTGATAATCCTTGTCAATGGAGTTCCTTTCCGGGAATGTGGTTTCCTCATCCAGCCATTGCAATACATCCACCCGTCGCCTTTGAATAAAGTGTTTGGCTATTTCTTTCCGTTCCTTTTCGCCCGCCGTTATAATATCCAATTTCTCGAAATCCTTTTTCAGCAGACCGAGCAACGCTCGAAATTCTTC
>CAZGOT010000531.1:0-1599 GCA_964527495.1 uncultured Haliscomenobacter sp. | reverse complement strand
GTACCTGGGGCGGAAGACCCCAGGGCTAGTAGCCATGCCCTTAACAGTACGTTCGATATCCAGTTCATGGGCATCGAGCAACTGGCGCTCCTGGAGCTGATTCACCAAAACCCTAATATTTCGAGGTTCTGCCATCAAATGCTCGGCCCCAAGGTCCACCTGCCAGACATAAGGCGCCTTATCGAACCTCTGGACTTCGGCTACGTAGGTGCCTGTAGCCCTACTTATTGAAGTATTAGAAGTACCCGTTGGGTTAATTTTTGGTGGATCCGGGGTAATATCGGTTGTTTTGTCTTTATCCTCAACTTCTGGTGTTTTTTCTAGAGGACCTATCGGACCAGAACCTTCTACAGGAGAGTGGGCACCGTACCTGTCGTCCCTGTTGTACAGCAAAATGGCATTCAAAATACATTGGGAGATACCCAGTTGTTCTTCCGGGGTATTGGCTAGCAGCGGGGTAATGTACCTGGCCAGGTGCTGCTGGTCTATCTGCCCGGCCTGGAGCTGCTCTAGAAAAGTAAAAAGGCGCAGGAGTTCGTCCACGGCAAGTCTTCTGCCTTTCGCATCCAGGTAATCGAGGGCCTGAGCGACGATCGAATAAACTTGTGGCATGGAAAGTGGTGACATCGGGGGTTATTTATCCTCCAGGCTTTTATAGAGTATTTGCAGGTCTTCCTGGGTTTTAGCCAGAACGGAATAGCTTTGTTTGAGTACCTCCTTTTTCTCAACACTAAGTCGTCTGGGATTTTTAAAGTCGTCGAAAGCAAAATTTTTCTTAATCAACAGATCTGCCCAAAGCAGAAGTTCTGATGTGGAAGGCTTCTTGCGCAGCCGGAAGGAATCTTCACGCAAAGTCTGGAAATAATCCAGCAACAACTTAAGGTGGTCCCTGTTCGCTTGTTGGCCCCCATACAATTTATTGGCCAGGATTGTAAGCAGATCACCTTCGGAGGGGAACGGGATATGGTAGTACACTACCCGCCGCAGGAAAGGATCTGGTAGGTTCTTTTCTGAATTCGAAGTAATGACGACGATAGGCTGTTCGGCCTCCTCGCCTGCAAAACGCTTTGCGATTTCCGGCACTTCGAAAGACATGCGGTCAAGTGCAGTAAGGATATCGTTGGGCAGGTCACGGGGGGCTTTATCAATTTCATCAATCAATACCACCTTGCGCTTCCGGGATTTAATTGCCGCTCCAATCCCCTGGTATCGGATAAACCGCGATTCTATTTCTTCAGGTACAAGCGCCGATTTTTCATGCTGGTTATATTGAAAATGCCCCAGTGCATCATAGCGATAAAAAAGGTCTTTTGCGACACTTGTGGTTTGTACGGCAACAAGTTCTGGCTGGCCCAAAGCATAGTGGTGGGCAACATAGTATGCCAATTGTGATTTGCCAACCCCTGGCTCGCCAGTAAGCAGAAGCGGCTGGCCGAGGGTCAAGGCCACATCTACAGCAGCTTGCAGACCGGAATCCGGGACATATAGCCCAGGATCGTTGAGACGTCTATTAGGTAGGAAGGCCGGAAGGGTTTTGGGTAGATTATTGGAGCTATAAGCCATGGTACTTTAGTTTTTTCCTTTTAAACATCATCTGTA
>CAZGOT010000530.1:0-1600 GCA_964527495.1 uncultured Haliscomenobacter sp. | reverse complement strand
AAATGACGTCTGTTTGAAATAACATTTGGCGGCGCAAGCCGCCAAACGAAAAGCCGAGGGCTTTTTACACAACCCCTCTGAAAAATATTCTTTGCCGGCATAAGCCGCCAAAGAACAGCCTCTGGGCTTTTTACTCGACCCTTTAAAGAAGCAACGAAAGTAGTTTAAAAAGTCTACAAGACTTTTTTATTCATGAGACAGAAATTTTTTAGGAGCGGGGCTGTTGCCTCGCTCCTTTTTTGTATAAGGGGAGACATTTGCCTTGAATTTTCCAGATCTTCTCAGTCAACCTGGGGGCTAGGAAATTGACTGGTAGGCATCGGCGATAAGTCGGTGGAAATGGTGGGTTCCTTGTTCCCGTTGCGGGGCATAGCGGCCGAAATGATAAAAACGCGACCGGATCCCCTTTTGGACGGCTTCTACAACTTCTTCATCTTCCATTTCTACCTGCCCCAGACCGGAACCTGCTCCCTTATCCAGTTTGGACTTATCATAGACGAAAGGTAGAAAAGTAACCCTGGTGCGGTCTATTCCAAGGGGTTCTACTAAATTAAAAGACAGCCCCCAGGGGTAGAAATTGAACATCATATTGGGGAAGACCCAGAAATAATAAGCGGCAACTTGGTTGCCGAAATCCGGATAACCTGGGGGGATATCGAAGGCAAGTTCGCCTGTTTTGGCAATACCGAGTTGGAGGTTACATTTTTTGAAAACCTCGGTCGTATAATTCCCATAATCCAGTACCGCACTCAGGCCACCGTGAACGAAGGGGATATGGAAACCCTCCAGGTAATTTTCACAATACAAGGCCCAGTGGGCCTTAACTTCAAAAACCTGTGTCCTTTCCGGCATCAGTTCCATGTTGGCAATCGGTAGCCATTCCACTCTTTTAAGCATTTCCCCGAAATACGTTTCCGGGCTTTCCCCTCCGCTGATACGGGTAAAAAGGAGTGGCCCCCACTGGAAAAGCGGCGGGCGGTGAAGATGGTCGCAGTCGGCTGGAAAATCCTGTACCTCCTGGAATTCGGGCATAAACGTAAAGGTACCATCGAGTTGAAAAATGCGCCCGTGGTAGCGGCAGCGCAATTGGCTGCTCTTTCCGGCCTCCCAGGCCAACAGGTTGCCCCGATGGGTACAGACATTGGATAGGCAATGCAAGATGCCAGACTTGTCGCGGGTGAGCAGCAGGGGCTCGTCCAGATAGCCGGGTAACAGGGTTACAGGATGGTAGCTACCCGCTTCAGGGACCATACCGGTGTGCCCAATATACTGCCAGCCCGGGCTAAAGATGCGTTCCCTGTCGGCATCGAAAAAGGTTTGCTCAGTGTAATAGCGCGTCTCCAGGGTTTTGGCACGCGTGATATCCTCCAGGATTTCAAATGGTTGCATGATATATGGGTTGATTGGCCGTAGAAAGTTACCTAAAGCGCCATTTTCTTTGCTTTTGCGAAGCAAAAGCAAAGAAAATGGCGCTTTAGGTAAATGTTTTTTGGTGGTTTATGCTGCCGATAATTATTTTGCTTGGGTTGTGAAAAAAGTTTTTTGCTGCTGAAGGCATCCATTTAAAATAACATTTGGCGGCTGACCCCGTCAAATAAAA
>CAZGOT010000529.1:0-1611 GCA_964527495.1 uncultured Haliscomenobacter sp. | reverse complement strand
CCAATGTCCTGACCAGCATTTTCTTTCCCCAGGCGCCTTTTTCCAGGGTCAAAATATATTCCGGAAACGGGAAGGTCAAGTTAATCGGAGGGGAAGCGTTTGGATTGCGCGGGATATGGTAAATCGCCGCTTACAGCGGCGAAAGAAAGTTTTGAACGGGAGTTGTATGAAAAGCCTGAAAACTTTCTTTGGCGGCTGGCGCCGCCAAAAATTCTTTTGAATAGACACCGCATTCCTTGATTTTGCTTCGCAAAATCAAGGAATGCGGTGTCATTCAAAATTTCCTTTCGCCGCCGTAGGCGGCGGAATATTTTTTACACAACCCCAGAATATTTTTTTAAACGCTGAAGGCCGCAGAATACTTTTCGGACGGCCCCCGGCTTGTCACACCGTTTACCGTCTCACAACCCGCCCTGCAAGCTTACCCGTCGCCTCCCCATTTTCCAGCACCTGTACCCCATTCACAAATACATGCTGCACGCCTACCGCGTATTGATGCGGCTTTTCGAACGTAGCGCGGTCGGCAATTGTGTTTGGATCAAAAAGGACCAGATCGGCGAAATAGCCGGGTTGTAAACGGCCGCGCTTTGGGATGCCGAGGTGCCCGCAGGGCAGGGCACTGAGCTTGTGCACTGCTTCCTCCAGCGGAATGACTTTTTCTTCGCGGACGTATTTACCCAGCAAACGGGCGAAATTGCCATAAGCTCGGGGGTGTGTACTGGATTTCATAAATGCGCCCTCTGCAGCCAGGGCGCCGGCATCGGAGCCAAAGCTCATATATGGAAGCTTCATCTGCTTTTTCACATTATCCTCCGACATCAGGAAATACACCGTGCCGACCCGCGTACCATCCTCGATTACCAGGTCAATAGCTGTTTCTTCCGGGCTTTTGCCGCGCAAAGCTGCCACTTCGGCCAGGGTTTTGCCTGTATAGGGCTTGAGGGCTTCCGTCTTGAACTCCACCAAGAGAAGGTTTTCTGCGCTCCCCGCTGCATAGTAGAGGTTTTCCCAATCCTGTGCATCGGTTCTCATTTCTGCGATCACTTTAGCCCGGATTTTCGGGTCTTTCAGCCGGGCAGCCCAGGCATCGTAGCCGCCTTCCTGCACCCAGGGCGGCATAGAAGCGTCCAATCCGGTAGCACCGGCCACATAGTTGTACATATTCGTCGTAATGCGGATATCCGCCTGTCGGGCGCTGTCTATCTTCGCGATCACCTTATCCATCTTAGTCCAGTTCGCTTTTCCCCCTGCTTTGAGGTGGTAAATTTCCGCTGGGAGCCCGCCTTCTTTAGCGATGCGGATCGTTTCATCTACCGCTTCGAGGAGCTTATTGCTTTCGCTGCGCATGTGCGTAATGTACATGCCGCCGTATTCGGCAGCGACCTGGCAGAGGGCGATTAATTCCTCGGTACTGGCATAAAACGCCGGTGCATAGATTAGAGATGATCCAATGCCCAGCGCACCTTCTTTCATGGCCTGTCGCGCGAGTGCTTTCATACGTTCCAGCTCCTCCGGCGTAGGCGGACGGTTGTCGTAGCCTACTTCGTGGATACGCAGGGTAGTAGCCCCTACAAAAGAGGCGACATTCATAGAAACGCCTTTGTCCTGAAG
>CAZGOT010000528.1:0-1616 GCA_964527495.1 uncultured Haliscomenobacter sp. | reverse complement strand
GTTTTGCCTCATTTTGCAAAGCAAAATGAGGCAAAACGTCGTTCATTCAAAATTTCCTTTCGCCGCCGAAGGCGGCGGAATACTTTTCCCACAACCCCTGGACGAATAAAACATTATCATAATATGGCACATTGGAGTATTAGACTTTTCGCCCTTTCCGGGCTTTTCTGGATATTGCCCTGGGCAGCAATTTCCGCTCAGGATTTTGGCCCTGCGACCATAAGCAGACTGGATTCGTTCATGCATGCTGCTGATCGGACGGATGGACCGGGTTTTGCAATCGGCATTGTCCATAATGGCATAACGGTGTACAGCCGGGCTGCCGGGATGGCTAATTTGGAAACCCGAACGGTCTTTCGACCGGAAACGGTCTCTGATATCGGCTCTGTGGCCAAACAACTCACTTGTATGGCCGTGCTTCTGCTCGCCCAGGAGGGAAAACTCGACCTGGATGCGGATATCCGGAAGTACCTGGAGGGTATTCCCGATTTTGGAAAGGTTATTACCATCCGTCACCTGATGAACCATACGAGTGGCCTGCGCGAAATTTACGATATGCTCGCTTTAAAAGGGTGGCAGCAAGGAGATGGGATCCGGCAGGAAGATGCCATGGACCTTGTCGGGCAATCCATTAGACTGAATTTTGAACCGAACTCCCGGTATGCGTATTGCAATACGGGGTATATGCTACTCGGCAACCTCGTAGTTAAAGTCGGGGGCAAGCCCTTCGAGACCTGGATGCGGGAGCATATTTTCCTGCCTCTGGGCATGGACCAAACCTATATCATGGATCATCAGGGCGAATTGTTTCCCGATTGCGCAGAATCCTACGGGCGCAGCGACGGGAGGTGGGTAAAGCTCTATGACAACAGCACTGCATACGGTCAGGGAGGGATTTATTCGACTATCCCGGATATGCTCAAATGGCTGGATAATTTCCGGACAGGCAGGGTGGGCGGAAAATCTGCCCTTGAAGGGATTATACGGCGTGGAATCCTGGAAAGCGGAGATACCTTGTCCTATGCCCTGGGTATTGAACATGTTGAATACCAAGGTATTAAAATGCTGCAGCACACTGGCTCGAGTGCTGGCTACCGGGCAATAATGTGCTACCTTCCTGGCTCTGGCCTTGGGATTATGCTGAAGGGCAATTTTTCCGGTTTGCAAACGGAACAGGCAGCGGAAAAAATCCTGGATATCGTGTTTGGACTTCCCAAGCGGGTGTCTGCCAGCCCTTCAACCCCTCCTGCGGCACCGTCCTTTCGTCCGACTGCCGCACTATCGGAATATACAGGCCGCTATTTTTCCCCGGAGTTAGAGGTTTTTTATAAGGTTTTTGAGCAAGAGGGAAACTTATTTGTGCAAGGCCGTAAAACGCCTGCGGTGAAGATAGATGCTACAGGTGCTGATGCTTTCCACGGAAAAGCCTTTTTGGAAGAGGTGGTTTTCGAAAGGGACAAAAAAAGGCGGGTAGTAGGTTTGCGTATGAGTACAGGGGGGGCACAGAAAATATGGATGGAGAAAAAAGAATAAAACGCGGAGCGTTTTATTAGGCTTTTTTCGCCGCCTTCGGCGGCGAAAGAAAATTTTAAATGAACGACGTTTTGCCTCATTTT
>CAZGOT010000527.1:0-1619 GCA_964527495.1 uncultured Haliscomenobacter sp. | reverse complement strand
ATCGCGGATACCTTCTGCCTGAAGCCTTTTGCGCTCTGCTTCCTGCTTTTCCTGCTGGAGTACGAACTCCATACGCTGCGCATTTTGTTCAGCTTCGAGTTTGGCTTCAATTGCTCTGGCAAGGGTGGGAGGGAGCTGGATGCTTTTCAACAACACCGTTTCGATCTCAATACCTTTGTTTTCCAGTAACTTTTGCATTTGCTGGCGGATATCCTCCTCGATTTTACCCCGCTCTCCGGTATGCATATCTTTAGCAAAGAAACGCGAACTGACATCGGCAACTGCCGAGCGGAATACTGGCAGGATGATGTTGCGCTCGTATTCCGGGCCGATATTGCGCAGAATTTCTGGAGCAGATCCCGGGATGACATTGTACAGGATGGATACTTCCGAATTGATGTTCAAACCTTCCCGGGAAGGTATGGTCAGCGAAACTTCCAGGTTTTCGGTTTGGGTACTCACTTTGAGAATGGAGGTCGTAAGCGGATTAAACCAACGCATTCCGGTCATAAAGGGTTTTTCCTTGTAGGTTCCCAGGGTGCGTTTTACCCCAACTTCACCCTCCCGCACCACAGTGCAGGACGCAAATAGGCATAGTACAACAGAAAAAATTGCAATTTTTTTCATAGTTTTATTTTTTTAAAAGTATTGCTATTAAATATTTAAGTTTTACTTTTAAACAAGATAGAAGGAAATGGGTTCACGGTGATGGTAATTTTTATACATTTTCCTCATGCGGGCAAATAATAGTCTTCGGAGGGAATTTTCTTTGGCTTTACCCGAATTCTCGCGATATTTCGCCGATGAAATTAGCAGCTATAGACATTGGCTCAAATGCCATACGGTTTCAGGTTATTCGGGCTATACGGTACAAGGAGGCCCTGAGCTTCAAAAAACTGGAATATGTGCGTTTTCCGCTTCGGCTGGGGCAGGAAGTTTTCAATACGGGCTATATTTCGGAGCCTACGATTATGCGCTTTATGAAGCTGATGCACAGCTTCAAACTTCTGCTGGATTTATATGAGGTGCAGGGGTTTATTGCGGTGGCCACATCAGCAATGCGGGAGGCAAACAATGGTATCGAGGTGCTGGACCGTATCCGGCAGGATTTCAATATTTCTGTAGAGATTATTTCGGGAAAAGACGAAGCGGAAATCCTGAGTGTTGCCATCCGTCCGTTTATAGACCACGGCAATTTTCTGCATATTGATGTAGGCGGTGGGAGTACAGAGCTCAATTTTTACCGGGAGCGGGAACGCATCAACAGCAAATCGTTCCGCATTGGAACGGTGCGCAAGCTCACACGCAAACAGAAGACTGCTGTTTTTGCAGAAATGGAGGAATGGATTGCTTCCGAACGAAACAATTTTGCTGATGCAGCACCTGTCTATGCCGTGGGTACCGGGGGAAATATCCGGAAATTATTTCAGCTTTCTATCTTCCCCCGCAGTGGCAGCATAACCTTTTCAGAATTGCAGGCCCTCCAGGCTTATGTAGGAGCACTTAGCCTGGAGGACCGACTCAACTTGCTTAAACTGAACCCTGACCGGGCAGATTTGATGTGCTGCCATCGGAGTTTCGAGCAACAGCATTCAATTCGGTCTTATTTGTTCCGATAG
>CAZGOT010000526.1:0-1635 GCA_964527495.1 uncultured Haliscomenobacter sp. | reverse complement strand
GTTTTGCCTCATTTTGCAAAGCAAAATGAGGCAAAACGTCGTTCATTTAAAATAAGTTTTTGGCGGCGTCAGCCGCCAAAGGACGGCCTTCGGCCTTTTTACACAACCCCTATTCAAAACTTTCTTCCGCCGCAGAAAGCGGCGGAAGACTTTTCACACCACCTCTACTTTTTACACAGACCCGAAATATACCATTATACGACAGCGTCAAAATAATTTTGGGCGCTCGCCTAATTTATCGGGGGCTTTCCCCAGACCGCGCAGCCGCACACCGATATACAATTCCCGCCCACGAGTAGGGCCCCAGACTGAAGAAGTATCAAAATACGGGCCGAAAGGGTCCTGCCAGCCAGTAATAGGCTGAAGTTGTCGGAAATCAAACAGGTTTTCGCACCCGCCATAAATTTCCAACCTTGGAAAACGGAAAGTTGCCTGGGCATTGGCTACAGCATACGCAGGGGAATATCCAGCTCGCCGGTAGGGGTCTGGATTAGCTTGTGTATCCGGCAGTCGCTGACGGCCATACCAATGCACATTCGCATCCAGGCGCAGTTTGTCGTTTGCTGGTTTATATCCCAGAACGGTAACAACCCTGTGGCGGGGAATAAAAGGAAGGGTTTGCCGGGATTCCCCAACACGCCGATAAACATCCAGGTAGGTATATCCGGTTTTCATCTCCACGCGCCCCAAGACGTTCAGCGATATCTCCAGCATTGCCCCATTGCTGATACTCCCCCCTTCAAAATTTTTAATAAAAGCTTTGGTAGGGTCGGAATCATAATCCGGAAAAAACTGGTTCTGGAAAACCGTGCGGTAATAATCAGCGCTCAAATAGCCGGAAAATACTTCCCCGCCGAATTTGCGGGTGATATTAAGGCCATAGTTAACAGCCTTTTCCGGACGTAAAGGCTCCAGGAAAACTACGTCCCGGGAGCTTGCCAGCAAAGGGATATTTTCACTGAAGAGGTTTACAGTACGCCAGCCCGCCCCGATATTGGCCCGTATGGTTGTCTGTGCCGACCAGTCGAATTTGACCAGGGTCCGCGGGGTAAAAAAAGCCCCAAAGGTATTATGGTGATCAAGGCGGGCACCGACTAGCCAGGTCAACTTATCGCCAGGCAGACGCAGGGTATTTTCGGCAAATAAACCCGGAATTGATTCAGACCTTGAATAATTGCCAGCATACGTGCGCTGAAGCCTGTCGCGCATAAAGGCAATATCCTCCCGCAGCGACAAATAGCGGTAACTCGCTCCGGCTTTCAAGTCGTTAGAACCATAATTCCACTCCATCTGGAGATTGGCGTAAGCATTTTTCTGCAAGGCATCATACCGTGCCACGCCATACAAAGCCTCCTGGTTTTGCCCGAAAGCTACGGCCTGGAACGCAAAGCGAAGTTTGTCATCCAGCCGGAAGGCTGCCTTCAACCAGGCTTCTGGTTGGGTGAGGTTGATTTGCTGGCCATAAATCAGGTTAGAACCTTTATGCCGTTCTGGAAAAAAGCTAGTCTGCCCTCCTGTTCGGGCCTCACTCAGGAAACGGAGCCCCATTTCGCCGCTCCAGCCCCAGGCAGCAGCGTTTCCAAATTTGGTGTGGTTGGAAAGCATTCGCCTATTCAATAAAGGAAGGTCGAGGAA
>CAZGOT010000525.1:0-1644 GCA_964527495.1 uncultured Haliscomenobacter sp. | reverse complement strand
ATGTTTTTCTTTCGCCGCCGTAGGCGGCGGAATACTTTTTACACAACCTCAGCCTCTTCAAAATAATTATTGTCGGCACAAGCCGCCAAATTATAATATTATGAACGCCTGCCAGATGGCAATATATACACAACGACTGAAAGTTATGAAGAATTTTGCCGTTACTTTTTTTCTCCTGGCGATACTCCCCTTTGTCCACGCCAATAATCCCATCCTTCTGAGAGATTCCCTGTTATGGAATGTATCCCCACAGATCCTGGAACTCCCGGAAGGCAACCTGGAGCTCTGGTCATTCAAAGGGGCACTAATGGATGCCGCGCGGCCTGCTCACCCGGTGTATATCCGGCAGTTTAACGTCCCCGGACCCGGCAAACTGGAAGTAAGGGTAGTGGAACTACAAAGTTCTCCAGTCGGGCGACGTTTTATGCCCGGTGACGAATCGCTCACTTCACAGCTTCAGTTTGAAGCAGCGGTGGAACAAGACCGCAATCTTTTTTTTGGAAAAATAGCTTTTGTGCCCATTATAAAAAGCGGGGCAGGTTTTATGCGCGTAGATGCCTTTTCCCTGGAAATCATTTGGCGGCCTGAGCAGGAACTCCGCCCAAGGTCCAGCGAATTTGCTGCTCTATCCCGCCTGCGCGAAGGGGTACTGTATAAAATCGCCGTTGAATCGGATGGGATGTATAAGCTGACCTATGAATTTCTGAAAAATGACCTCAAAATAGATATAGACCGCACCGACCCCCGCCAAATCCGCCTGCTTGGCAATAAAAACGGAATGCTCCCACAATTAAACGAGCAACCCCGTCCTGATGATCTGGAAGAAATCCCCATCGCTATTTCCGGTGAATCCGATGGCCGTTTCGACCCCCAGGATTATCTGCTGTTTTATGGACAGGGCCCGGGGGAATGGCAGTATAGTCAATCATCCAAGCGTTTCGGATACATTCAAAATATCTATTCCAACCAACAATATTATTTTATCCAGATTGGCCCTTCGGCTGGAAAACGGATAGAAGAACAACCATCCCTTTCCGGTACTGCTTTTACCAGCACATCATTCGACGATTTTGCCCACCTGGAACAGGATAAAGTCAACCTGCTCCACGAGTGGGTGAAATCCAAGGGCTCCGGCAAACGTTGGTATGGCGACCGCTTCCTGAATGTCCGGGAATACCGCTATGATAAATTTTTTGTTTTCCCCAACCTCGAAACCTCAAGCCCGGCTTTTGTGAAGTCCGAAATGGCCCTTCGGGCCTTACAGCAATCGCGGTTCACCCTGGTAATCAACGGGACTGCACTGAACAGCGGCTTTGCTGACAGGGTCGTCGAACTGGAAGGAGAATTTGACAATATCCGCGATTATGCTAAAAATGCCCTCCTGGAAGGTACCGTCGCCCTAAATGCGGATAATGTAGAAGTCCTCGCGCGGTATCCCCGCCCTGGCGGCACCAGTGACGGCAGCGAAGGCTGGGTAGATTATATCGAATTTAACGTCAGAAGAAAACTCATTATGGCAGGTGATCAAATGCACTTCCGCGATAAGGCAACCCTGGCCTTCCCTTCTGCCCAGTTCGAACTTACCAATGCCGCCGCCGATATTCTGGTCTGGGATATCAGCAACCCTTTGCAGCCCAGGCTACA
>CAZGOT010000524.1:0-1649 GCA_964527495.1 uncultured Haliscomenobacter sp. | reverse complement strand
CTCTTCAGCGATACCTTAAAAGAACCCAGATAGGCAGAGACGGCCAGGGCCGTAGCAAATTTTGCAAACTCTGAAGGCTGTATGGAAAAACCGCCAAAAGCATACCAGGATGTCGCACCCTTAATGTTTTGCCCAACGAGCAAAACACCAACAAGTGAAGCCAAAGCAACACCATAAATCAAATAAGCGAAAATTTGCCAGAATTTCCAGTCAATCGAGTATATGATGACCAGCGTAAAAAAAGAAATAAGCATCCAAATCATCTGCTTTCCAGCAGCAGATCTGAAAAAGCCCAGTTTTTCAACTTCCGGAAGGGTCACCGCATAAATCATGAGCCACCCCAACGTCACCATAGCTATATATATGGAGAGCAAAGGCCAATCAAAACTGCGCGTACTGCCAAGTCTGCCTAACATAGGGCGGAGACGTTAAAAAGTATCGAATAATTCCGACACCTTGATTTCATTGTCTTGAACGAGATAGGTTGAAGGGAAATAAGGACGAAGTAGGTACTGGATCCTGACCGCCTCCCGCTGGTCGGTGAATGCTCCTACTCGCAGCATATAGTATGGACGGTTATGCACATAGGAGACAGGGAGATAGGGAAACTGCATCCGAAAATTGCTGCGGGTCTGTTCCATTTTTTCGCGGTCGGTCGTTGAAAGAATCTGTAGCCGCCATCCCCTCACTGTTGTTGCAGCCCGATTACTCGCGGTATAGTTTTGAATTACCCGATCCACCTCAGGAGAAGAAAAAAAACGAATATTTGCCATGGATGTACTTTGCCCTAAAAGAGCGGTACAGCATGCCAGAACAACTATCAAGGCAGTGATTAGACGGCTCATAAGCTCTTGGTTTGAGCGCAAATATACGCAATTTATTCAGGACAGCCACACTTTTTACCCCTTCGTGCCCTTTGTAATTGCCACGCCCTGCGTTGTACCGATACGGGAGGCACCTGCTTCGACAAAAGCTAGTGCCTGATCGTGGGTACAGATATCCATAGAAGCCTTTATCTGCATTTTAGCTCCAGCAAGTTGGCGTAAGAGTTGCACCATCTCGCTAGATGCCCCTGCATCATTAAATCCCGTGGACGTACGAACAAAATCCGGCTGTGCAACCACCAGGATTTCCATTAGCAGCCGGATTTCCGCATCTCCCAGCAAACCGGTCTCTAAAATGACTTTAATCTTTTTGCCCTTTAACCGAGCTGCTGTACACATGCTGTCAATATCATTTTCAACATAGCTCCAGTGCATATTCTTTACTGCGCAGATGTTGATTACGGCATCTACTTCCTCCGCTCCTTCATCAACCGCTTTTTTTATCTCTTCAACTTTAGCAGGTGTATTGGAATAACCAAAAGGAAAACCTATAACCGTAGAAATGCGCACAGCATTGCTTTCGGCTTTCCCCAGTAACTGTACGGCTTTATGAACGTAAAACGGGGGTACACACACTGAAGCAAAGCCGTATTGAACAGCTTCCTCACATAACTGCACGATTTCTGCTTCGGTACAATCTGGTTTTAACAGGGTGTGGTCTATAAAAGCAGCTAATTCTCTGGGTTTGATCCGAGGACTCATTGATGTGTTTATTGTTAAAACAATTTGTGCCCGCAATTTAAGGCAAAAAAAATTAGCAATCGT
>CAZGOT010000523.1:0-1671 GCA_964527495.1 uncultured Haliscomenobacter sp. | reverse complement strand
TCGCCTACCAGGTTGGTTATTTGAATAAACCCTTATTCGTCGAGCTGGAAGATCGCGCAGAAAAAATTCGAGCTACGCTAAAAAATCTTATCAAATACCGCTCTCAACGTCCCCCAAAATAATCCCCCCGTCTCCCGTCCACCGTCCCCCGTCTCCCGTCCACCGTCTTTCCCGTCCCCCGTCCCCCGTCCGCCGTCCGCCGTCCACCGTCCACCGTCTCCCGTCTCCCGTCTCCCGTCCCCCGTCCACCGTCCACCGTCAAAACCTGTGCGAAGCAAACAATTCCGTATTTAACGCAGGCGTTTTACCACAGAGCAATTCCGACACCCATTTACCAGTGGCGGGACCCAGGCTCATCCCCATCATAGCATGGCCGGTTGCGATACAGAGGTTGGGATATTTTTTTGAAAAGCCCATATAGGGAAGCCCATCCGGGCTACAGGGCCGGTAGCCTTGCCAAACCGTCTCGAGGGCAGGAATAGGTACTTCCCAGCCCGGATAATATCTCGGCAGGCTTTCCAGGATACCCGCCAGTCGCCGGGGATTTGGCTTTTGAGAAAAGTGGCTGATCTCCAGCGTGCCTCCGATACGGACATCGGCGCCCATAGGGGTAATAGCGACGCGGGCTTCACAGAGAATAGTAGGAATCCCGGGCTTTTTATCCGCATTATGCAAGGTAATCGAATAACCCTTGCCATCCTGCAGCGGGAGGTACAAGCCCAACATAGCCGCAATTTTTTCCGACCAGCTACCTGCGGCAAGTACTACTTTATCTACCTTTTCCTTACGTCCGTCTGCCAGGGAAATATCCGTAATCCGGCCAGCCGAAGCTGCAATGCCCGTAATAGCAGTCCCTGAAATCCAACGCACCCCGCGGGCAATACAAGCTGCTTTGAGTTGTTGCATAAACACCCCCGGACTACAATGTGCATCCCCTGGAAAGAAAATCCCACCGCGCACCGAAGTTTCGATATCCGGTTCCAGCGCTTTCACCCCACTGGCATCCAATACTTCTGCCACTGCTCCCAATGCATGCGCCTTTTCTGCCAGTTCACCCTCCTCCCGTTCTGCTTTTGCGGTATTATAGAGCATCAGCAAGCCTTTCTTTTCAAAATGAAAATCAAATTCCGGCATTTTGGAGAATTCCTCATACAGTTGCTTGCTCCACAAGTGGTATTCCAGCAAAGCCGGCATAGAACGGCGAACGTGCTCCGGATTGCAGGAGCGATAAAAATGCCAGAGCCAATTCAGCAAATCCAGGCTCAAACGCGGCTTGATATAAAAAGGGCTACCCGCATCAAACATCCAGCGGATGCCCTGGGCAATCACCCCGGGTGCTGCCAAAGGCACGAAATGACTAGGTACAATCATGCCAGCATTACCATACGAAGTCTCCCCCATCTTACCGCCCTGATCAAGGACGGTCACTTTATACCCTGCTTCCTGCAGATACCAGGCGCTGCATAAGCCCGCAACGCCGCCACCAATGATGTGCACTTCCATAGTAGCGTGTGGTTCGGGACTGGGGCGCTGCGCGCCCCAGTCCCGGTTTACGGTAAAATATTTTTTAGGCCTGCTAAAAAGGCAGGAGGCCGTCCTGGGGTTGTGTGAAAAGGCTTTTGCCGCCTTCTGCGGCGAAAGGAAATTTTGAATGGACACTGTTTTGTCTCA
>CAZGOT010000522.1:900-1676 GCA_964527495.1 uncultured Haliscomenobacter sp. | reverse complement strand
ACATTTGGCGACGTCAGTCGCCAAATGAAGGCCTCCGGCCTTTTTACACAACCCCAGGATGTTTCTGTTCAAACAAATCTTCCCGCTTGTCCCGGTTGACGGCTATCCCGGCGTTAAGTTCAAATCCGGCGATCAGGGCAAAAACGTTGAGCTGTATCCACAGCATCAGGATAATGATGGCACCGATAGAGCCATAGAACTGGTTATAGGAGTTGAAATAATTTACATAAGCTGAAAAAATCAAAGAGGCGAGGATACATCCTGCCGTAGCAACAGTAGCACCAGGCGTGAATACTTTAAATTTCTTTCGCGTGGCAGCCCCATGGCGGTAAATGGCACCAATGGCAATATAAAACAAAGAAATGGTGACGACCCAGCGCAACACCTTGAGCATCCACTCGGTCTGGAGGTCCAGATGAATGAGTTTGACGAAAAAATGGATCAAAAAATCACCCATGATAATCAGCACGACCGATGCGATGAGCATGAGGCCAAGCAAGAACGTAAGGAAAATGGCAATCCCCCGCTTTTCAATCGCACCGCGCCGCTTAAAGGTAAGGGGATAGGACTTTTCAAAACTCTGCATGAGGGTGAGCATACCATTGGAAGCAAAGTAAATCGCCGTGAGAAAACCGAAGGACAACAGACCAACGCGCGGATTGTTGGTGATGTCCTCCACAAATTCAAACAAGCGCTGCCCTGCCGCTCCTGGCATAATACGCTGGATTTCCGCTCTTAAAAAGGTATCGAACATTTCCCCCTCGGGAAGGTAATGC
>CAZGOT010000522.1:0-890 GCA_964527495.1 uncultured Haliscomenobacter sp. | reverse complement strand
GGCGATTAAGGCGGGGAAAAGCGAAAGAAAAAAACTGAATGCCGTCGCATTTGCCCGGATGAATAAATCGTACTGCCGGATTTCTGCCAATATAAACCGTACTATATTATATACCGGAATACCAGAAAAGCCTGGTAGTGATCTTCGCATAGACCACATCAGCACTACCCGCACCGGTCTGCTCATCAGTACCGCTGCCCTAATCCTTACCCATGTTTGCTGTATCTTGTTCACTTTGGAAAAAGGGTTGAAGCTTTTCGGTTAAAAAGAAAGGTGCCACAATGGACTTTCCACTTTTTTCTTCTACAAAACACAAACGTACCCGCCCCCCGTTTACCAGCTTCCCGTCCGCATTGTAAATTTCAACGTGAAAAATGATGAAACGGTCAGGCATCCTGCGCAATTCCGTCCGGATAGTGAGCAACTCGTCATAACGCGCCGGGCGCACAAAGCGCATCTCCAAATGTACCACAGGCATCAGTATGCCGTGTTCTTCCTCCATCTCCTTATACGTGAGCCCCAGGGCACGCAGCATCTCCACACGCCCAATTTCATAGTATTGGGCATATTGCCCATAATAGAGGTAACCCATCTGATCCGTCTCTCCATAACGCACGCGCTTTGGATATTCGTGCCGATACATATTGATTAAGGTTTTAATCGTTAGCCTTTCGCCGCTTTCGGCGGCGAAAGAAAGTTTGGGTTGTGTAAAAAGCCCCTGGCATTGCATTTGGCGGCCCAAGCCGCCAAAGAATATTTTTAAAACGCCGATTTCATTGATTTTGCTTCGCAAAATCAATGAAATCGGCGTTTTAAAAAAGTCTTTCGCCGCCGAAGGCGGCGGAATACTTTTGGGGTTGTGTAAAAAGCCCCCGGCTTTTCGTTTGGCG
>CAZGOT010000521.1:297-1677 GCA_964527495.1 uncultured Haliscomenobacter sp. | reverse complement strand
CAGGCCGGTCGCTCCCTCGTATTGCGCCAGGCACATGAACTGGCAGACCGGGCCGCGGCCCTCAACAGCGGTAAAGCGACCCTGGAACTCCATCCGGAAATGCCCTTACCTCCATATATGACCATCATGGACAACCACCTCATGCCCGGAAGCTATCACGGTGAGTTGTTCGAGGGCGATGTTTCCAACGCTGCCAATTATGATGCCGGCCTCTTTGTTACAACAGCCGGAATGCTGGGAAGGCTGAATGACGGCGGTGGAAAGGCAATAGCCGCCTATGTCCGCGAAACCTACCCGGATTTTAAACCCAGGCGGATCCTGGATATCGGCTGTGGACTGGGGCATAATGTACTGCCTATCGCCCAGGCTTTTCCCGAAGCTGAAGTGATCGCCATTGACACGGGAGCGCCTATGCTGCGCTACGGCCATGCCCGCGCACAGGCATTGGGGGTTAAGAACGTGCGTTTTATTCAAATGAACTGCGAATCTACACCTTTTGAAGCTGGGTCTTTTGATTGGGTACAAAGTACGATGTTCCTGCACGAGACGGCAGGTAAAGCCATCTTCCGGATTATGGCCGAAGTGTATCGCCTGCTACGTCCCGGTGGCCTAACCCTTCATATTGAACAACCCCAGTACACGCCGGACATGGATCTGTACGAGCAGTTCATCCGCGACTGGGACGCATACTACAACAACGAACCTTTCTGGTCCAAAATGCACGATATTGACCCTTGTGACCTAATGGTCCATGCGGGTTTTCGGGCAGAGGATTTCATGCAAATCGGGGTCAAAGCCGTGAATGATCTGGCTAATCCGGGAGAAAAACCCAAGGACGAGCCCGAAGACCACGGCCGTAGCCCGAAGTGGAACGTTTTTGGCGCCTGGAAAAAATAGCAAATTCTAAATCTGGATTTTATGGAAACTGTTGATTATATTAAGATGGCCGGTGCCAAAGCAAAAGGGGGCCGGCCCTATTTCTTTCAGGACCCTGCCGTAGAACGCGTGCTGAATATCACGATGGCAGTTGCCGGGGAGCTGGCCGTCATGCGTGAAAGGGTAGATACCCTGGAGCGCCTGCTCGCCGAAAAAGGCCTCGTGGACCGAGCTGCTATTGAAGCCTACGTACCCGACGAGGCAGCAGGGGCAGAACGCCAACAGTGGCATGCCGAATATATCGCCCGGGTTTTGCGCATCGTCCAGCAGGAACTGGAAGCTATGGCACATCCGGAAAATAATGTCCCTTTGGAAAAAATCGCTGACGAACTCGAAGCCCTTTAAAATACAATGATGCCGGCCAGTACTGTCCATGATTTTTTCCAGGCAATCATTGCTAAAGATGCCGAAGCGATCATGTCGTTTTATGACCCCTCCCCGGGG
>CAZGOT010000521.1:0-287 GCA_964527495.1 uncultured Haliscomenobacter sp. | reverse complement strand
CTGTCATCCTGCAAGGCCCCCGCCTTAGCACGCTTGGCTTTGACCGTATCAAAAAGGGATGGGGGGACTTTGTTCAATCCCCTATTTCCCTGGAATCCATTTTTTGGGAAGAGGGACCATTTTATGAGGAAACAGAGGAAATGGCCTGGGTGGCCGGAATCATCCGGCTGCGCGTGGTGATCAGGGAAAAGGCTTTCGAACAGGTGTTCAGAGGTTCTTTTGTCCTGAAAAAATCGGTAGACCGCTGGGCGATCTGCCACGAACACGTCTCCGGCGCTTTACAAGAT
>CAZGOT010000520.1:0-1679 GCA_964527495.1 uncultured Haliscomenobacter sp. | reverse complement strand
AAAACGTCGTTCATTTAAAATTTTCTTTCGCCGCCGTAGGCGGCGGAATACTTTTACACAATCTAATAAAATTTAAAAGAGGCTGACTCGCAAAACATTTGGCGGCGCAAGCGGCGGAATACTTTTCAGGCAGCCTCTTCAAAACTTTCTACTACTCTACTATTCTTAAGGTAAGGGCCTGGACTTTTGGGTTTTTCTCCGGTGAAAGGGAGAAAAAGACTTCTACGGACTGCTGTTCGCAGCGTATGCGGAAGGTGCCGCGGAGTTGGTTTTCCGGGACGAGGGGACCTGCTTCGAGGGGTTTTCCTGCCTTGGTGAAAATGGCAGCAGCATCCTGCCGGCGGTGTTCGAGGTCGGAATCCAGGTAAAAATTCTCTGCAAGGAAATCGGCTTCACCACCCGCCTTCCAGGTTTGGAGCAGTTGAAAGACCTGATTTTTGCGCAGGGCGAGGATGTCGGAGACAGGTAAGCGTCGGGGTTCCAGGCTTGCGCTGCGCAGAATGGCCTGTATAGCGAGATTGTTGGCCGCAGTGGCCGGGGCATAGGTCCGGTTGGCAAAGAGGATTACCCCTATCCCATATTCCGGCAGGAAAGTAAAATTGCTGCCAAAACCCGGTAAGCCTCCGCTATGGGCTACCTGTAGCACTCCTTTACAATCTTTCTGTATGCGCAATCCGTAGCCATAAGCGACCATAACCGGGCAGGGAGCTCCACCGCTGTCTTTCGCTTCTGCGTTGAGCCGGGGTTCGGTCATTTTGTGCATTTCCCTTACAGAAGCACGTCTGAGGGGGCCGGATTGCAGGTCATTTCGCGCTGGCCAGGCCGCAAGATGGAAGGCCAGGTATTTGCCAAAATCTTCAATAGTCGTAATGAGGCCGCCCATGGCGCCATAAACACCGTCATGGAGCATGGGCTCTGGTTTCCATTGCTTGTCTTCCCATCGGTAGCCAAGGGCGAGGGTTTTTTCCGGCAGTCCTGCATATTCCCAGTAGGTATCTTTCATACCCAGGGGCTTGAAGATGGTTTCGTTAATATATTTTTGATAAGGCATACCGGTAACGCGGGCGATAATGCTGCCCAGCATAGCATATCCGAGGTTGCTATATTCATATCCTGAAGAAGGGATAGTAGAAAAAGAAATGCCTTCGCGCAAAAAATCCAGAAAATCCTGGTCCGAATCTTCTAATTGGCGATCGCCCCAGGGATTGTCCTCGGGGAAGCCGGCGGTCATAGTGAGCAGGTTAAAAATAGTTGGGGGCGGGGCATCGGTGGTAAGCGGGGCAATGCGCTCAAGTTCCGGCAGGTATTTAGCTACCGGATCGTGGAGCGATAGTTTTCCTGCATCGCGCAGTTGCAGGATGGCCATTGCAGTGATACTTTTGGTCATGGAGGCGATCCGGAAGAGGGAAGTTGGGGTAGCGGAGTGGTTTTTCTGTAGGTTAGCCATGCCACCGGAGCCTTTGAAAGCCAGTTGTCCATCCACGACAATTCCATAGGCATATCCCGGGACCTGGTTGTTCTGGGCAAAGGCTTTAAAGATATTTTCGACGTCGGGAATAGCGGCACGGATTTTGGCCATTCTGTCTGTATCGGTGAACTGTGGAGCTTTATAGCCTGAGGCCGTTTGCCCGGCAAGCTGCAGGGCCGGCGCCCCCGGGTAGTCGATCTGAGCGATCCGG
>CAZGOT010000519.1:0-1686 GCA_964527495.1 uncultured Haliscomenobacter sp. | reverse complement strand
GGTTGGCTGTGGTTGGTGTACAAAGATCAGATTCTGCATTACCATACGCCCACAAGATCCTGGGATTTGGTGCGGTTCTCCAGAAAAACGGAATTCGAACCTGGTACAGGGTATGAATTTAGTACGGGGGCAGTATCCTGGGGGCAGGACAGTATGCTGGTGTATGGGCGCGATGTTTACTGGCTGGACAAGAAGCGTAAAATACTTGGGGAGGTGGAAAATTCCCGAGCTCTGGCTTCCCGGGTAATAAGTGCAGTTCGCAGTGGCGATGATCTGTTGGTCTCCTTTTTAACAGGCGTGGTGCGCTGGTCGCCCCTCACGGGCAAAGTGGTGCGCTATTCCAGTCAGGATGGGCTTCCGGACAGCTATTCTGATGTGCCTAATAATGGTTGTCGCCTTTCGGATGGCCGTATAATAATGGGCTTGGGCAGTGCAGGGGTGTATGTCTTTCATCCGGATAGTATGCGCAAAGCGGATACCCGGCCACCGAATGTACAGATAGACGGGATATGGGTGAAAGGACAGCGGTTATTGATGAATCCCTACGGATCGTTAAAAAACCTGCGCCTCCGCTATTCGGAGAATTTCCTTACTGTTGGATATGCTTGTGCTACTTTGCCGCAGCAGCAACATCTTCGTTTCCGCTATCGCCTGCGCGGGTATAGCCGGGATTGGGTGGAGAACGGAGCCAAGCGCAGTGTGGAATTGACCGCGCTTTCCCCTGGGCGCTACGTTTTGGAGGTGCAGGTACGCAACCGCGAGGGGTTGGAGGCGCTGCAGGCAGCCCGATTGCCCATCCGCGTCCTTCCACCCTGGTACCTGAGCTGGCCGGCAATGATTATTTATGCCTTGCTATTAACCCTTGGGATTTATCTCCTTTATCGCTTTCAATTGAAGCGAAAGATAGAGATGGCCGAGGCCGACCGTTTGCGCGAAATAGATGCTTTCAAAACCCGTTTTTATACCAATATCACCCATGAATTTCGCACTCCGCTGACAATTATCCTGGGAATGGTAGGACAAGCAGAAGAAAATCCGGAAAAGCATTTTGACAAAGCCATGGAGATGATCCGCCGCAATGGCAACCGCTTGCTGGAGCTGGTTAACCAGGTGCTGGAGCTGTCCAAACTGGAGAGTGGCCATCTGGAAACCCATCTGCAGCGTGGCGACGGGATTCTGTTTTTGAAATACCTTACCGAGAGTTATACTTCCTTTGCGGCTATACGCGGCGGTGACTTATCCTTTTCCAGTAGTGTAGATTCGATGGAAATTGATTTTGATGCAGAAAAAGTCCAGCAAGTGCTTAGCAATTTGTTGTCCAACGCGATCAAGTTTACCCCTGCAGGGGGCAGCGTAGAGGTGTATGTGCAAAGTATATCGTGGGATACACCAGGATTGCCAAGGCCTTTGCGCAAACCGACTTTCAGCGAAAGCTTGCTTGCAGTGGAGGTGCGCGATACAGGTATCGGTATTGCCCCGGAAGATATGAAGCGGATTTTTGACCGGTATTATCAGGTGAAAAGTATGGGAGGAGATGCAGGAACAGGCATCGGTTTGACCCTCTCCCTGGAACTTGCCCGCTGGATGGAAGGAGATATCACGGTGGAGAGTACGATAGGAAAAGGCACTACGTTCACTTTTTATTTGCCTAACCTTCAAAAGCCCGGAACTGCAGCAGCCGATGCC
>CAZGOT010000518.1:0-1695 GCA_964527495.1 uncultured Haliscomenobacter sp. | reverse complement strand
CTTTTGTTCTCTCGCTTAAGCGACTTATTTTTTTCTTCGCACGCTGCAAGCTCTGTATTGTCCGCAGTTCCTGCGTCGCCACTGCTGCACAGGTTTATCAGAAACAGTAAAAAAAAGAACAGGAAAATTAGTCCCATCCAATATAGACAGTTCCCATCGTCCCGCCCCTGTGCTGTCCTACGAAAATTAGGGCCTGTAAACAGGGCACTACCGCGCCCGGATCCGGTCATTTTTGTTGGTGTACTGACGGTAGAGGAAGTAGCAGTACCTATACCTGTCCCAATCCCTGTCCCTGGAGGTAAGGGCTCAGGCCTATCCTTCTCTTTCAGCAACAGCTCCCCAATGAAGGTTGCTTTGAAAAAGCCGTACATTTTGCCATTCAGCTCCCAGGACTCTACCACTTCGATATCCAGCAACACCACATTGCGGAACCCGGTAACAAAAGCCACTGTGAAAGGTGAGCCTACAACCGGGTGCACCTGGATATTATTCAATTCGGGGAAGCGCAAGGCATCGCGGGGCGGATCTCCTGGGGGGCGCTCCCGGTCATCCGGCCTGGCATCAAAGAGTTCACCCCGGTACACATTTGCTTTATGCGTATCGTCAGAGGGGAGGAATTCCGATATATCGAGCGGTCTTTTCTGCCGCGTAAAATAATACCCCTCGAAACGTCCGGTCATCACCTGTGTGCTGGCCATGGTCACACGGTTGGTTCGGGACCGCTATCGCGGATAAACTGCTCGGGGTTTTCCTGAATGGCTTTTTTCTCTTTCTCTGCGTAGGCATCAATAGCCGCCTTGGCATTTTCTTCTTCTTTCAGGTTTTGGTGTTCTACCACCCCGCTGATCCGTTTGGCGATCCGATTTTCTTTAAGCTTGTGGGCTTTGGAATACTCATCCGTCAGGTGGTGGATACTGATGCCCTGTTTGGCCTCGAGGATCTGGTTTACATTCTCGGACATATAATCATAAGGCCCTTTGATCAGCATGAGCTTGAGGATGACCGGGGCGATTTCCACGATCATAAACAGGAGACGCACAAGCCAGACAGGACCGCCTGCACTTCCATAAATTACTTCCTTCTTGCCATCAGCCTTTGGAAGGAAAGTCACAGGGTCATATTCCACGAGTTCTTTGCTATGGTGGGCAAGGTTTTCCAGCATCATAATCTGATCCAGAAAGCCGGGCTTTTTTTGCAACACCTTGTTGGCCTCTTCGTTGATACGATCTACTGCTGCTTTTTCAAAGCCCGCCAGCAGTTGTTTGAGTTGATCTATTTCAGCGCGGGTCTGATCTACATTGGATTTGGCCAGGTCATTTTGCGCATACAGCTCCCGGTGTGCCATATTGGAGCACTCGCGCCCGCCCGTACAACGCGGAACCCCGACGCCGTTGACCAGGTTCTCGATCATTTTGTTGGATTCGGTGAGAAGCCCCTCGTAATTTTGAAGCCGGGCCCCGGCAGAGTCTATTTTAGCCTGGGTCTCGCGTACCTCTCCAGTAAGCGCCAATTCTGCTTTAACCTCATTGCGCCGGATCTGACTCATCTTGTATAGGGTAACCTCCCATTCCCGCTGGATCTCCGTTTGGAACAAAACCGTTTCCAGCGGTGCGGAGATCGTAAAGCCGAGGAGGATGGCCATGAGCAGGCGTGGTGAAGCATTGAGAAGCTCCTTTGGGCTAATCGAGGAATTCC
>CAZGOT010000517.1:0-1700 GCA_964527495.1 uncultured Haliscomenobacter sp. | reverse complement strand
CACTTCTTGTAACTTCGCAAATACCAAAAGATTTACACCTTCGTATTTCAGTGCAAAAACCAAATGGTTGAACAACGCTTCAATTTTGGAAATTCCCGAATCGTCCTGAGGCAAATAGGCAAAAGGGAAAATTAGCCAGGATTCCGTTTTTGCCCTTCGATATTTCTCCGAAACTATTGCTTTCACCGCAGGTAATGGAATTGGCAGTTTCAACTTTTCAATCATTGCCGTATATCCCACTATCCATCCAGGACAAGGTTTTGCTATTCCATAACTAATAGGCGCATTATTAGAAAAATAGGCGCTTACGGGCATTTTAATTTATTTTTAAGCGCAATTTAGCCAAATTTAAAGTAAAAATAAAAAAACAGGCGCTAAAAAGGTAATTATATAAAAAATGAGCGGCATTTATGCGATGGGGTACCTCGCTTTATCATGAGCCTCCACCCCGGGAAGCCTGCGGAACCGGTACCCATTTCCGCTCGTGGCCGGGAAAAAGGCACAGGCGGCTCGTCCCTCACCGCCTTTGCCTTTTTCCCGGCCACTCGCTCCCCTCCCCAAAGGAATGGCCCCTGGCTAACCGCCAGACTGGGGGACGAACGCGGGGCGGAAGCCCAGGTTATCGTACCGGGAGTCGGGGTGGTTGAAGTCGCGGCGCGCCACCCGGCAGAGGGCGGCGAAGTCGTCCCAGGAGCCGCCGCGGTACACGCGGTGCGAGCCTGAATCCGGGCCAAAGGGATCCGTTTGGAGGCCTGAAGGGTACTTCCCATACCAATCCCAGCACCATTCGAATACATTGCCGCTCATATCGTACAATCCAATCTCGTTTGCCTGTTTTTGGCCAACTGGGTGGGTGCGACCGTTGTTGTCGTATATCCGGTTTAAATCCCAGTCGCCTGAGAGGGGTTCATCCCCGGAGTTTTCCCAGTACCAGCCTACTTCGCCCAGCACATCCCCTCCGGCAAAATGATGCCGTGGGGTACCGGCACCGCCGCGTGCGGCCAGCTCCCACTCTGCCTCGGTAGGCAACCGAAACCCCCACGCGCCCGGCTTCCTTTCCACTTTCCATTTTAAATAATCGTATTCCGCGGTATTATCCAGATCACTTCCCCGCACTTTATGGATTTCATACCATGGCGGTATCCCCTGCTGTTCGTTCAGCCAGTTGGCGTATTCTGCTGCTTCATACCAGCTCACGTTAACCAGCGGGTGATCACCGAACCGCCCCCAGTAGGGCGTGCGGCTCGCCAGTCCCCGGCCTGTTGCCTCGCTGAATAAGGCAAACTGATAAAAAGTTACCGGATAAACCCCTATTTGATACAGCGACAATTTTACCTCGTGCAGTTGTTCATCGCTTCGATGCCCCCATTCCGATGGGCCGCTCCCCATCTGGAATACCCCGTCCTTTCCCAGCGGCACATTTGCCATTACGGGGTAGTATCTGGATTTCAGGAGGACAGCTTCCGGCAGGGCAGCCAGTAAGGGCGTAAATTGTGTACGCGACGACCAATTTTCCCGGACACATTGTCCAAGCAACAAAGCAACCGGCTCTGCCTGACCCAACCCGAGCAGCAGGCCTGCTGCTTCACACGCCAGCTCCGGCCGGCGGCCACTTTCTGCAAAAAAGAAAATCAATTCCGACAAAGGCGCGGTGAGCGCTTCCCGCTTTGCACCATCATCCACCTCCACGGCGGCGGCGA
>CAZGOT010000516.1:0-1710 GCA_964527495.1 uncultured Haliscomenobacter sp. | reverse complement strand
TGTTTAAAATAACATTTGGCGGCGCAAGCCGCCAAATGAAAAGCCGGGGGCTTTTCACACAACCCCAGAAAGCAAAAATTCAATATTCTTTTATTAAGCATGAATTTTCTGGCGCATTTCTTTCTGTCGAAGCGCGAACCCGCCTGGGTGGTAGGCAATTTTGTAGCCGACTACCTCCGCAACGCGCAAATCGCTGAACTTCCGGAGGCGGTACGGGCGGGGGTGACCCTGCACCGCTCGATTGATGCGTTTACTGACCGGCATCCGTTGGTCCGGCAGTGTGCACAGCGGTTACATCCTTTGCATGGTAAATATGCTCCTGTGGTGATAGATGTGTTTTTTGATTTTTTCCTGATCCACAACTGGGAGCGCTACTCGGAAGAATCCTTTGATATCTTTGTGCAAAAGGTTTATGATATCCTCCTGGAGTACCGGGAAATCCTGCCGCAAGGACTGCAGGAGCGTCTGCCCCGCATGGTTTCCGGGGGGTGGCTGCACAGCTATGGCCATCTTCCGGGACTGGAGTACGCATTTCTGCGCCTCCAGTCCCGGATGAGCAAGCCTGAGCAACTGGTGGGGGTAATGGACACCCACAACCGCTACTTCGATGCTACCAACCAGGATTTCAACGACTTCTTTCCTGAAGCCATCGCCTTTGCATCCGATTGGCAGGGTGTGTAAGCGTATTAAAAATTCAAAGCCAGGCGGGTGAAAAAGCGTCGGCCATTTCCTCCCATTTGTACAGCATCCCAGGGGCCGCCGGTTTCGTTATTGAAAGCCCAGCCTGCAGCACCCGGGGCAAAACCCAAATCGGGGTGTACGTTGGTCAGGTTGTCCACGCCCAGGTTGAGGGAGGCCTTTTCACTGAGCCGGAAAGCCAGGTAGAGGTCGGGTACCAGCTTGGCGCCATACACAAATTTATCCTCTACGTATTTGGTTTCATCGGCATCAGTAGGCACCATGGGGGCAATACCCAGGCCATCTTCGCCATATCCCAACAGGACGATTTCTCCAAAATAGTTGAGGCGGGCACCGATGGAGACAGACTTAATCGTGTACTCCAGGTTGGAAGATATTTTAACCGGAGGCGCGGAAGCGAGGATAAATTTTTGTTCGCGGTCGCTGAGGAAAGTTGCTCTGTGGTTGGGGGAACTGTTCAGCCGGTCGGGGATATTGATTTTATTAATCGTCATTTTCTGGAAATTCGCTGCTACGAGAGCCCGGAAGCCACTGGAGGCACTGCGTTTGTTGTAATCCAGGACCAGGTATTCTTTTCCTGAACCGTTACGCCGACCAGTACCTCGCCCTGGTCATTTTTAACGGTTCCCGATACGGTTTGCTGGGCACAGAGGAGACCGGATGCACCCAAAAAGAGCAGGAGGAAAAGTGTTTTAGGCATATTTTTTTTTCGAAATAAAGGTATTCCCTGTCAATTATCCTAACGTGATATATCCGAAATCAGGCATTTTTTATTCTCTGTGCTTTTACCTGGTGATGCTGGCAAATCTGGATTAAAAAAGCTATATTTGTTTATAATCAACAATGTATAAAATCGGCGTTTCAAAAAAATTATTCACCCAAATACATTGTACAATGAAAAAAGAGCAAAATCTATTTAGGCATCCTGTAGTATTAGGGGCAAATATTGTGCTCTTCCACATTTTATTCGTCGGCATCGCCTTTGAGGCAGGCCTCTGGCTTTTTCAGTAT
>CAZGOT010000515.1:0-1715 GCA_964527495.1 uncultured Haliscomenobacter sp. | reverse complement strand
TCACGTTTGATAATGCCACTGCACTGGGGCGGTATAAAGATACCATTTTTGCCGATGGACCGCTTGGTGCGGAGCCAATATACCTTGACCTACGCGTTGCCTGCCCACCGCCATCGTGGGCCCTGAACCGTGCAGGATTCAGCTTTTCGATGAACATGACCCTTGAGTTGAATATAGAAGGGACGGTATCGGGCGATGCTAAAGATATTATCGCCGCCTTTGTGGGCCGTGAGCTCCGCGGTTTGGGTAAGGTCCAGTACAGCCCCGAGCTGAAGAAGCACCTGGTGTTCCTGACGGTTTACAGCAACCAGGCGGTAGGGGAGACGGTGACCTTCCAGGTGTGGGACGCCTCGGCGTGCAAATTGTACGGTTCGACCATTGAGACCTTCCCTTACCAGGCGGATGGATTGGTCGGATCGCCCCTGGTGCCGCAGGTATTGCGCACGAACAATATGCTGCTGGCTAAAATACCTATCAACCCTGGTTGGAACTGGATATCCTACAATGTGGGTTTGCCAGACCCGGCAGTAAACAAAGGGCTGATGTCATTGAGCAGCCCACAGGGCGGCCTGATCAAAGGCCAGACGGCGTTCAGTTCGTATTCGAATACGTTGCAGAGCTGGGCGGGTAACCTAAAGAACCTTTCGCACCTGACGATGTACCAGTACAAATCAACATCAGTGGATTCCTTGTTATTGCTAGGTATGCCAGTGGATCCTTCTACGCCAATTCCGGTGGTGAGTGGATGGAACTGGATCGGATTTCTGCCACAGCGGGGTATGCGGGTATCAGAAGCACTGGGCTCCCTGACGCCGTTGAATGGAGACCTGATAAAAGGGCAGTTTACCTTTGCACAGTATGTAGCAGGCCTGGGTTGGATAGGAAACCTGTCGTACATGAGCTCCCCGAATGGCTATCTGTTGAAGCTAAGCAATGCGGGCACGCTGGTGTACCCTGCTGTAGTAAGCGGAGAGTTGGCGAAGGAAGGGGAACTGGAGAAAGGAAAATTCCCTGTGCTGCAGGATAAGCTTCCTTACAGTCACTGGAAAGTAAAGCCTGAAGCGTATGAACAGAGCATGAACGTCATTGCAGTAGTAGAGCGGAAAGGAGAAGGGAATATACTGGGAGAAGGGGATGAGGTTGGAGCCTTTATGCGGGAAGAGTTGCGCGGAAGTAGTCAGGTGATATACGTAGAAGGTTTGAAAGCCTATCTGGTATTTTTGACCGTATATGCCAACCGGGAAGGGGAGCAGTTGCGGTTCCGCTACTTCAATGCCACGGAGGGTAAAGTATACGAATTGCAGGAGACTGCGGTATTCCGGAGCAACAGCCTGTTAGGCCTTGCAGATGTACCGCTGGTGCTCACCCCTGCCGCTCCGACGGGAGTTGAAGGATTGCAAGGGCTGGAAGGGGTGTTAAAGGTATACCCCAACCCAACACATGAAGTAGCCTTCCTCGAATTTGGCATGGCGGAAGCGCAGCCGTTGATGGTTTTGGTCACAGATGCATTGGGCCGGGAAGTTTGGCGCAGAGATTACGAGGCGCAGCAAGGGCCTAATATATTGGAGTGGCGGCCAGCATCCGGCCTGCCCGCCGGCTGGTATTTTGTGACGCTGCGCGGTAAGACAGGAGTAAAAACGGCGAAGATAGAGGTGGTACGGTAGACGGTGGACGGTAGACGGTGGACGGTAGACGGTGGACGGTAGACGGTGGAC
>CAZGOT010000514.1:0-1717 GCA_964527495.1 uncultured Haliscomenobacter sp. | reverse complement strand
CCTGAGCGTACCGGAGAAAAACTGGGCCCATTATCTCGACAGCATCCTGCTTCCTGGGGTGATGTGGCAGAAAACCTGGGATCCCGAAGGCCTGCTAAGCACTATTCCTTCTATTTGTACAGGAATATTTGGCCTGATGGCCGGTAGGATCCTACTTCTGCAGACCGAAATCCATGAAAAGCTGGTGCGTCTTTTTACTATGGCCTTCGCCTTGCTTGCGGTAGGGGACCTATGGCAATGGTTTTTCCCCTTCAATAAAAATATCTGGTCCAGCTCCTTTGCGACTTTGCTTGCCGGTATGGCGACGCTCGCCCTGGCCACAATGGTGTATCTGGTGGACGTCCGCGGATGGAAAAAATGGATTTTGCCCGCACAGGTCTTTGGTTCGAATGCAATTACGGCTTATGTCCTGGCTGGAATACTCACCGTCGTATTTTACAACGACAAGCTCATTGCCCAGGGCCTAAATGGTCAATTTATGGCCCTGGGCAATAGCCTGGGTCTGCCAGCGCCGCTGTCTTCTTTGCTGTATGCGGTTATATATGTGGCAGTTATTTTTATTCCGGTCTATATCCTGTTTCGGAAAAAGATCTTTATTAAGTTATAAGGTGGTGTTGGGGGGTATTCCGCCGCCTTCGGCGGCGAAAAAAAGCTTTAAACAGGCGTCATTTTCATTGATTTTGCGAAGCAAAATCAATGAAAATGACGCCTGTTTAAAATAACATTTGGCGGCGCAAGCCGCCAAATGAAAACCCGGAAGTGTTCTGCCGCCTGCAGCGGCGAAAGAAAATTTTGAATAAATGACGTTTTTTCTCATTTTTCAAAGTAAAATGAGAAAAAACGTCGTTCATTCAAAATAACATTTGGAATCGCAAGCCGCCAAATGAAAAGCCGGAAGTATTCCGCCGCCTGCGGTGGCGAAAGAAAGTTTTGAACGAACGCAATTTTAACTGATTTTGCGAAGCAAAATCAGTTAAAATTGTGTTCGTTCAAAATATTATTTGGCGGCGTCAGCCGCCAAAGTGCTGCCGCCAGGCTTTTTACCGGAGGCCATCCTTTGGCAGCTTACGCCGCCAATAATTATTAAGCAGATTAAAAAACGAAATACATGTTTGAATACTACGAGCGCATACAGGATCAACTTCGGCGTATAGTCGAAGGACAGGAAGAAAAAATTCGTCTGGCGGCGGAATGGTTTGCAGAATGTATTGTCGGGGACAGGATCATCCATGCTTTTGGCACCGGGCATTCGCACATGATGGGTTTGGAACTGTTTGTACGGGCAGGAGGGCTCGCTAACGTCAATGCGATGCTGGATAGTACGGTGATGACTTCGGAAGGTGCCAGGCGGAGTGCCGAGATCGAGCGTGTGCCCGGCCTGGCCCGGATAATCTGGGACCAACACCGGATAGATTCGCAGGATCTTCTGGTAGTCACTTCCAACTCCGGTCGCAATGCCATGCCCATTGAGATGGCGATGATAGCAAAAGAGGCTGGTTTGAGGGTGATTGCGATCACCTCTCTTATCCAGACGGCGGCATACCCTTCGCGCCACCCTTCCGGCAAAAAACTTTTCGAACTGGCAGATCTCGTGCTCGACAACCGTGTACCCGATGGGGATGGGCTGCTGCGCATCGGCGGGTGCCTGGCAGGTCCTCCTTCCACTATTTCAGGAGTCTTTCTCGTCAACCTTATCGCCTCTGAGGCTATGAAAATT
>CAZGOT010000513.1:0-1718 GCA_964527495.1 uncultured Haliscomenobacter sp. | reverse complement strand
ACAGTGTCCATTCAAAATAAAATTTGGCGGCGTAAGCCGCCAAACGAAAAGCCGGTGGCTTTTTACACAACCCCTTTCTTTCGTCGCCGAAGGCGGCGTAATTTTTACACCATAATATCTAACCTTATACAAGCATCTATCCAATGCAAAAAAACCTTTTTTTAGCAGCAATTCTGCTGGTATGCTTTTCGTTTGGCAATGCCCAGAACGGTGCCTACCCGGATATTGACCGAATGGCCGACCAGGTGGAGGCCCAGGTTATCCAATGGCGACGTGATTTCCACCAAAATCCGGAATTGAGTAACCGGGAATTCAAAACGGCTGAAAAGATTGCGGCACATCTGAAATCCCTGGGACTTGAGGTCCGGACCGGTGTTGCGATAACGGGGGTCATCGGCATCTTGCGCACGGGCAGGCCCGGTCCGGTAGTGGCCCTCCGTGCAGATATGGATGCCCTTCCCGTCACAGAACGCACGCCAGTCCCTTTTGCCTCGCGCGCCCGTGGCGAGTACCTCGGCGAGGAAGTTGGCGTAATGCACGCCTGCGGCCACGATACCCATGTCGCTATGCTCATGGGTGCAGCACAAATCCTCGTCAATATGAAAAGCCAGCTTAAAGGTACCGTGGTATTTATTTTCCAGCCCGCAGAAGAAGGCGCACCTCCTGGTGAAAAAGGTGGGGCAGGGCTTATGGTCGAAGAAGGCGTACTGGACAATCCCAAAGCCGATGTCGTTTTTGGGTTGCACATCAATGCCCAAACCGAAGTGGGCATGATCCGCTTCAAGCCAGGTGGCACTATGGCTGCTGCCGACCGTTTCGTGATTACCGTGAAAGGCAAACAAACCCATGGGTCAACGCCCTGGACGGGAATTGATCCGGTCACCGTAGCGGCACAGATTGTGCTGGGGCTCCAGATGATCGTTTCCAGACAAACGGAGCTGACTAAGGAACCCGCGGTGATCAGTGTGGGGAAAATTTCCGGCGGGGTGCGCAACAATATTATCCCGGAAGAAGTAGAATTGGTAGGCACTATCCGCACGCTGGACCCAGAGATGCAGGATATGATCCACGAAAAAATCCGGCAAACGGCCACTAATATTGCAGAAGCCTCCGGAGCAAAAGCCGTTGTAGAAATCGAACGCTATGTTCCCGTAACATACAATAACCTGGAACTTACCCAGGCTATGGGCCCGACCATGAAAAGGGTCGCTGGAGAGGATAACGTCGTCGTAACCCGCGCTGTAACCGGGGCGGAGGATTTTTCCTTCTTTGCCAATAAAATTCCCGGCCTCTTTTTATTCCTGGGAGGTATGCCGAAAGGGAAAAACCCAACGGAATCGGCACCTCATCATACCCCCGACTTTTACATTGACGAAAGCGGGATGAAGCTCGGCGTCCGTATGTTGTGTAACCTGACGGTAGATTACATGATTATGCGGAAATAACGAGCAGAAAGGAAGCACCTATGACCAGATCAATCCTGATCCTCCTCGTTTTATGTTCAAAAATTGTCCTAACCAGCGCCCAGATCGCCATCTGTGGGGGGAATCTTGGGGAGAATATCTTCACTGCCGGTGATTTTGGCTCTGGTTTTTTCAATATCCTGCCAGATGACCCCCGTATTGCGCCCGGGTATGCATATACACGACAGGTCCCTCCCGGTGATGGGTTCTACACGATTACCAATGATATGCGCAAATGGGCATCCGCTTTCGATT
>CAZGOT010000512.1:0-1726 GCA_964527495.1 uncultured Haliscomenobacter sp. | reverse complement strand
GCGTATCAAACCCCTGGATCATGAGCCCTTCCGGGTCTTTATCTGAAAAACCAAAAGGGCCCACGATTTCCGACATACCCTTCGCCTTGCCCCAGTCAGCTATCGCCCCCAGCAGCGCATGTGCCGCTGCTTCATCCTCCATGCAATCAAAATGGGAAAATCGGACGGTGCGGCCCCCTGTGCGGGTATTATATGGATGGTGGATAATCCCCATTATCCGCCCCACGGGCTTACCGGAGCGGTAGGCCAGCAGCAGCAGGGTATCACAATAGGAAAAAGCTTCGTTTTTCTTTTCATTGAAAAAATCCCACTCATCCAGGTAAAGAGGCGGCAACCAGTTGGTGTGCCTGGCATGGATACGCGCGGGCAGGTGGATAAAACTGTGGAGGTCTGCCTTGCCAGTCACCGTTTTTAGGGTAATATCAGACAACATGGTCTCGCATTTTGCGTGGACGGTGTAAGTCGCGTGTCCGGTAATATATACCTGCCAATATCCCAAATACAAACCCACCGATATGGGCCCAGTAGGCTACCCCACCCCCTTCCCCGGGAGCTGCCTGAAGTTCGCCCAACCCACTTTGAAACTGAAAATATATCCACAAACCCAGGAACAGGATTGCCGGAAGGTAAAAAGGAAAAACCAGGAACAATACCCGGATGCGCGATCCGGGAAACATAACCATATAGGCGCCCATAATCCCGGAAATTGCGCCACTTGCTCCTATCGTAGGTATTTCGCTATGTAGGTTCAGGACAATATGTGCAATATGTGCCGCTAAACCGGCCAGAAAATAGAACGCCAAAAATCGCCCATTGCCAATAGTCGCTTCAATGTTATCGGCAAAAATCCATAAAAAAAGCATATTTCCCAGAAAATGCGCCAGGCCACCGTGCAGGAAAATACTCGTGATGAGTGTATATAAGTCCCTTCCCCGAATAATATCAACAGGAATTGCGCCAAAGGTCTGAATAAATGCCCAGGGATCCTCCACCTCCCAGTTTTGCCAGATAAATACCAGGGCGTTTGCCAGGATGATGACATAACTGAACAGAGGAAAATGTCCGCCTTTGATGTTGTCATCTCCGATCGGGAAAATCATAGATATTGTTTTTTGTTTTGCTGGAAATATAGCCATTATTCTGCTTAGATGTATGCCCAGAACCTTTTTAACAGGGTATTGTTTTTTGTTTGCTGCCGGTACATGCACAGCCAGCCCGATATTTCACGAAATAGCTGGGGAAGACGGTGCAGACCACTGGAATTTATTATCCCGATGCAGGAACTTCTTATGCAGGAAAAACATACCAGTACGGACAATCTCCGTGCCGATCCGGATCCAACGGCTTCAGAAAGAAAAAAAGACCATATCCAGATGGCTTTTCAATCCCAGGTGGATAAGTCTGAGCTGGATAGCCGTTTCTATTATGAACCCCTGTTGTCGGCCCACCCCTCACCGGGTTCCTGGCCTGAGGTCCCTTTTCTGGGTAAGACCCTCAAAGTTCCCCTTTGGGTATCGAGCATGACGGGGGGCACTGCACTGGCCCGCACCATCAACTTTAACCTTGCCAGGGCCTGTGGCGAATTTGGTATGGGGATGGGGCTGGGTTCCTGCCGACAGCTCCTGTACAGCGACACCTACCTTGCCGATTTCGATGTACGAGACCTTATGGGCAACGACCTGCCCTTGTATGCAAACCTCGGTATTGCCCAGCTCGAACAGTTGAT
>CAZGOT010000511.1:0-1734 GCA_964527495.1 uncultured Haliscomenobacter sp. | reverse complement strand
AGTGCGCGAAGCGATGAAGTCTGACCCACACTACCAGGCCTGGAGCGCCTTGCGCAGGTCGGCTATGGAAATGCGGCAGCAGGCAGGCCGCTCCCTGGTATTGCGCCAGGCGCACGAACTGGCAGAGCGCGCCGCATCCCTGAACAACGGCAAAGCAACACTGGAACTCCATCCGGAAATGCCCTTGCCCCCGTATATGACCATCATGGACAACCACCTCATGCCCGGGAGTTATCACGGGGAATTGTTCGAGGGCGACGTGTCCAACGCCGCTAACTATGATGCGGGCCTCTTTGTGACAACAGCCGGAATGCTCGGAAGGCTGAATGACGGTGGGGGAAAGGCAATTGCCGCCTATGTCCGGGAAACGTATCCGGATTTTAAACCCAGACGCATCCTGGATATTGGATGTGGACTGGGGCACAATGTACTGCCCATTGCCCAGGCTTTTCCCGAAGCCGAAGTGATTGCCATTGACACCGGTGCGCCCATGCTGCGCTACGGTCATGCCCGCGCAGTAGCCCTGGGCGTGAAAAATGTGCGCTTTATTCAGATGAATGGCGAATCCACCCCTTTTGAAGCCGGGTCTTTCGATTGGGTACAGAGTACGATGTTCCTCCACGAGACAGCGGGTAAAGCCATCTTCAGGATTATGTCCGAAGTATATCGCCTGCTGCGTCCGGGTGGACTGACCCTGCATATTGAACAACCCCAGTACACACCGGATATGGACCTGTATGAGCAGTTCATCCGCGACTGGGATGCGTATTACAACAACGAGCCATTCTGGTCTAAAATGCACGATATTGACCCTTGTGACCTGATGGTCCATGCGGGTTTCCGTGCGGAAGATTTTATGCAAATCGGGGTAAAAGCCGTCAACGACCTGGCCAATCCAGGAGAAAAACCCAAAGACGAGCCCGAAGATCATGGCCGTAGCCCAAAATGGAATGTTTTTGGCGCCTGGAAAAAATAGCAAAACCTAAAATCGAAATCCAATGGAACCTGTTGATTATATTAAACTGGCCGGCGCCAAAGCAAAAGGCGGACGCCCTTATTTCTTTCAGGACCCCGCCGTAGAGCGCGTGCTGAACATCACCATGGCGATTGCAGGTGAACTTGCCGTCATGCGCGAGAGGGTGGATACCCTGGAGCGATTGCTCGCCGAGAAAGGGTTGCTGGACCGCTCCGCCATCGAGGCCTTCGTGCCTGATGAGACAGCAGGAGCCGAACGCCAGCAATGGCATGCCGAATACATTGCACGGGTGCTGCGCATCGTCCAGCAGGAATTGGAAGCCATGGCACATCCAGAGAATAATATCCCTTTGGAAAAAATCGCGGACGAACTCGAATCTCTTTAATTTTTTCATGATGCCAGACAATACCGTCCATGATTTTTTTCAGGCAATCATTGCTAAAGATGCCGAAGCGATCATGTCGTTTTATGACCCCTCGCCCGGAACTTACGTCATCCTGGAGGGTCCCCGCTTAAGTACGCTGGGCTTTGACCGAATCAAAAAAGGATGGGGAGACTTTGTCCAATCCCCTATTTCCCTGGAATCCATTTTTTGGAAAGAAGGCCCGTTCTATGAGGAAACAGAACAAATGGCCTGGGTAGCTGGAATCATCCGGCTTCGGGTGTGCATAAAGGAAAGGGCTTTCGAACAGGTATTCCGGGGTTCTTTTGTCCTGAAAAAATTGTCAGGCCGCTGGGTGATCTGCCACGAACACGTC
>CAZGOT010000510.1:0-1740 GCA_964527495.1 uncultured Haliscomenobacter sp. | reverse complement strand
CGCCGGGAATATTCAGGTTATTCGATTGCAAGGCGCCGATGAGCTGGTTTGCCCCGATGCGGTACTGGGCCATACGGGGTAAATCTGCCAGCACCTCGATTTCCTGTTCCGGATATGCCTGGATCTCGACATTCTGGAGGTCCTGGATGCGCTCGAGCCGCTTTTTGAGCAGCTCAGCCTGGGCAAACATATCTTTGTAAGCAGCACGCTCAGAAACCAACCCAAGCTGCAGAATGGCAACATCCGCAGAAGAAGCCCTGGTGACCTGCAAAAGGGCCAGATCTTCGGGCAATTGTGGCTCGAGACGGTTTACCTCCCGCACCACATCATTATTTTTCGACTCGACATTTACCCCGTAAAAAAATTCTACCCGCATCACCATGATGCCATCGTTGCATTCGGTAGCGATTTTTTTGACATCGTCCAGTTCATACAAAACAGCCACCAGCGGCTCTGCCACCAGTTCCTCGACATCCTTCGGACTTGTACCTGGTAACACGGCTGTTACCACAAAAATCGGGGAATTGAACGGAGGATCCTCCCCACGCGGCATATTGAACAAGGAACTCAATCCAAGCAGCAATACCAGCAGGAACAGGATGATGGTGAACTGATAGTTTTTAACGGAAAATTCTGCTGCTTTCATGTGTAGCCCTTATTCGATAATGGAAACTTTGCTCCCCTGTTGCAGGAATGCCCCACCGGTGGTAGCTACCCGGTCGCCGACTTTTAACCCGCTTTTCAGCAGGATGCCATCCTGGGTAATGGCTTTGATGCGCACCGGACGCCTGATGGCCCGAAGGCTGTCATCTATAAGAAAAACCGCACCAGTTTCCCCATCCGCCTCAATAAGGGCATCCACAGGAATAACGAGTTCAGCTCCTTCTGTACGGGGTCGAATCTCGATAGCGGCCACCATCCCGGCTGCCAGTCGTGGCGGCTTTCCGTTGAGTTCCACTTCGATATCGAAAGTACCGGATTGCGGATTGACTGTCTGGGCAATTTCACTCACTACACCGGGAAACTCCTCTTCTGGGAAAGCGTCAAACTTCAACGTTACCGGATTACCGATACGGATGCGTACCCAGTCGCGGTCCGTTACACCTGCCTTAATCCGCCAGTCGGAAGATCCAGTACCAACAATGTAGAACACCGGCATACCCGGACCAGTAATTTCCCCTTCCCGGCTGAATCGCTGCACCACCTTACCATTGATAGGGGCACGCACCTCGGCATACTGCCGGTTAAAAACGGCGATGGTGCGGGTTTCTTCCGCGAGGCGGAAAGCCGTTTCTGCATTTTGCGCCTGTTCCAGGGTAGCAGCGCTATCGGCCAGCAGGTTGCGAGCCCGCTGCAGATCCCTGCGTGCCTTCTCCAGTCCATTTTCCGCTTGTGCCACCTGGGCATTGATTTCTGACATATCGAGGGTAGCCAGCAACATGCCTTTGAACACATTATCTCCGGCATCAGCAAAGGTCCGCTTGATAACCCCGCCTACTTTGAACGACGGCTTTGCCTCGTTTTTTGAAATGACAAGGCCAGTAGCCCGCACGGGGAAAGCAATTTCCTGTTCCGACACTACGGCCACTTCAATCCTGGCGGTTTCCGCCTTTGATTCCTTTCCCGCTGCAGGTATTTCCTTTTTTTGGCCACAGGAAGCGGACAACAAGAAAACAGGGACAATTGCACAATAAACCAGGTTCTTCATAGCCGGGAAAATGTATTTAAAAAGAAAATGCA
>CAZGOT010000509.1:0-1752 GCA_964527495.1 uncultured Haliscomenobacter sp. | reverse complement strand
CTTCATCCCTGTGCTCGCTCATCTCAAAGAAGAAAAAGCCAGAGGAATGCTGCGGGGTGTAATTCTCACCTCTGCAAAGAAAACCTTTATGGCAGGTGGCGATCTGGAATATCTCTTCCAGGCTACGGATGCAGGGGAGATTTTTTCTGCGGCAGAAGGACTGAAAAAATTTCTCCGCGACCTCGAAAGCCCCGGTGTACCAGTCGTTGCGGCAATCAATGGGGATGCCATTGCAGCAGGATTCGAAGTAGCCTTGGGCTGTCATCACCGGATCGTACTGGATGACCCCAATATCCGGGTGGGGCTTCCGGAAGTTAATGTGGGGCTAATCCCCTCTGGAGGGAGTATCGTCCGCCTGATGTGGCTCCTGGGGATTATGGATGCCTATGCAGTCCTCTCCGGGGGAAGGCACTACTCGCCACGTGCCGCACTGCAAGCCGGGATTGTGGACGAGCTGGCCTCATCCCCACAAGAGATGATGAAAAAGGCAAAGGAATGGCTCCTGCGTACCGCTGAAGGGCGTCGGCCCTGGGATATGAAGGGCAGGTCTATTCCCGGGGGTACAGCGAATGAGCGCGAAGTGGGTCAGCAAATCATGGAGCGTTCTGCAGCACTGAGCGGCCAGTACTATAACAATTATCCGGCGCCCCGGGCCATTCTGCATATCCTGGCCGAGGGCTCCAAGGTGTCCTTCGATGCCGCCTGCCGTCTGGAAAGCCGTTATTATACCGAGCTGGTGCTCAGTAGGGCCTGTAAAAACATGATCCAGGCGTTTTGGTTTGATGCCAATGCAATCCATTCAGGGATGGAGCGGCCAAAAGGTTTTGGCCGCTTCAGGCCCAGGAAAATCGGAATTATCGGTGCCGGGTTGATGGGGTCCGGGATTGCCTTGTCTTGTGTGCAAAATGGTATGGAAGTAGTGCTTAAGGACGTTTCCAGGCCTATCGCGGGGCGGGGCAGTGCGCTTGTCGCGCAGGCTTTGGAAGAGGGGCTGCAGAATGGGGACATCCTGCCCCTGGGAGGGCAGGATTTTGTCCAGGCCCTCCGTACGACAGAAGATGCCCGGGACTTTGCCGATTGCGACCTGGTGATCGAAGCGGTTTTTGAGAACCAGCCGATAAAAGAAAAAGTGACCAGGGAAGCGGCCCAATATCTCGACGAGTATGCGTTTTTGGCTTCCAATACCATTTCGATTCCTATTTCCCGCCTTGCTTCCGCATCCGGACGACCAGAAAATTTCATCGGGTTGCATTTTTTTCACCCCGCGGAATCTGTCCCGCTGGTTGAAATTGTGCGGGGAGACGCGACCTCGCAAGAGACCATCGCAAAAGCTTTTGATTTTGTGCGGGCGCTCAAAAAAACACCGATTATCGTAAAGGATGACTGGGGTTTTTATGTGGCCCGTGTACAAAACACCTATCTTTTGGAAGGTATTTCCTTGCTGCAGGAGGGATACCCCCCCGCGCTGATCGAGAATCTGAGCCGTCAGGCCGGTATGCCGCGGAGCCCACTGGCACTGGCAGACGAGCTGGGCATGGAACTGGTGTTGACTTACGAGCAGCAAGCCGCTATGCACTACGGGCCACAATACATCAAGCACCCCGCAGCAGACCTGGTTGCCGAAATGCTGGAAAAACACCGGCGTTCGGGGAAATCGGCACTTTCTGGTTTTTATGACTACTCCACAGATGGCAGGCGTAGGCTATGGCCAGGATTGTCGCAATACCTTTCCGATCCACCCCCACCTTCCCG
>CAZGOT010000508.1:0-1778 GCA_964527495.1 uncultured Haliscomenobacter sp. | reverse complement strand
TAAATGAACGATGTTTTGCCTCATTTTGCTTTGCAAAATGAGGCAAAACATCGTTTATTCAAAATTTTCTTTCGCCGCTCTAGGCGGCGGAATACTCTTTGGACAACCCATTACTACCGACAGTAAAAGAAGCGGCGTGATTAACATTATTTTAAGAAAAACAAAGCAACATACGCCCCGATATTTCAGTTATACATGCATATATATATCCCCCAAACCCATATCATAACCATGAACATCCGACAAATCAAATTGGCCCTTAGTATTGGCCTGTTGAACATGCCCTCCGGGAATGTCCTTAAGGGGATCCTGGAATTATTGTACGGGTTCCAGGATCAGCTCGGCGTCTTTATGAGCATTGACCTGGAAAAGGTTTCTTCCCTAAGTGAACAGCAGGTATATCAGCAGTTTGTCCTTTTTTACGAAAATGCCGTCCTGCGTGTCGGCGTAATCACTAATCCCGTTTCTAAAACCCAGATTCTTGAGCATTTTCAGATTACCGAACCCATCCGCTTTGCAGCCTAAGGTATGGGAAAACCTTGCTGCCATTTCCCCTGACAGCAGGGCTAAATGGATGCCTTTCCAAATATTACGCCAGATTAACATCATTTTCTGGAATAGTCCATTGATTATCGCTACCTTTGCGCCCTGAATCAAAAACAGCTTATGGAATTGCGCAACATTGCGATTATCGCCCACGTTGACCACGGCAAAACTACCCTGGTAGACAAAATGATCCTCGCCGGTCAATTAATTAAGTCCCACGAGCAAGTGGGCGAATTGATTATGGACAGTAACGACCTGGAACGGGAGCGAGGAATCACTATCCTGGCCAAAAACGTCTCCATCCGGTACAAAGGATATAAAATCAATATCATTGACACCCCTGGCCACAGTGATTTTGGCGGAGAAGTCGAAAGGGTACTGAATATGGCCGATGGCGTCCTGCTACTGGTGGATGCCTTTGAAGGGCCTATGCCCCAAACCCGCTTTGTTTTACAGAAAGCCCTGGAACTTGGGCTCAAGCCTATTGTCGTTATCAATAAGGTGGATAAAGAAAACTGTACACCCGACGAAGTCCAGGAAGGCATCTTTGACCTGATGATCAGCCTGGACGCAAATGAAGACCAGTTGGACTTCCCCACCCTTTTCGGTTCTGGCAAAAACGGCTGGATGAGTACAGACTGGCGTGTCCGTACTAATGATATCACGCCTCTTCTTGAGGCGATCATCCACCATGTGCCGCCACCCAAGGTAGAAGAAGGTACCCCACAGTTACTCATCACCTCTCTCGATTATTCCAACTATATTGGCCGGATCGCTATTGGCCGACTGCACCGCGGAACGCTTCGCGAGGGACAGATGGTAGCACTTTGCAAAAAAGACGGCTCGGTACAAAAAAACCGGCTACGCGGCTTATATCTCTTTGAAGGATTTGAAAAAGAAAAAGTCAGCGAAGTCCAGGCGGGAGATATCTGCGCCCTCGTTGGCCTGGAATCTTTTGAAATCGGCGATACCGTTGCCGATCCGGAGAATCCCGAAGCATTGCCTCCAATTGCTATTGACGAACCGACGATGAGTATGCTCTTTACCATCAACGACTCTCCGTTTTTTGGACAGGAGGGCAAGTTTGTCACCTCCCGCCACGTCCGGGAGCGCCTGGATAAAGAGCTGGAAAAGAACCTGGCGCTTCGGGTAGAAGATACAGGTTCCTCCGACTCCTGGAGGGTTTATGGCCGAGGCGTCCTACACCTTTCGGTACTTATCGAAACGATGCG
>CAZGOT010000507.1:0-1783 GCA_964527495.1 uncultured Haliscomenobacter sp. | reverse complement strand
ACATTGCTCCCGGGCGACCGCCAAGGCACAAAAAAAGTATTCGTGGCGACAGGCCGCTTCTGCTCAATGTACGACCGGTTCCATAGGGGTACTGCCCTCAAAGAATCGGGAAGGTTATAAAATGTTCCTCCCTGCTGGTTATTTTCACTTTGCAAAGCGACCATTTGTAAACCATACACCTTCGCTTGTGGATCTGACTTGATACTTACCTTCACCAGATAATCCGTACCAGGCATATAATTCTGGACCGGTAGTGAATCTTTCAGGAGGGTCAGTTCAAGGGAAGCTGTCTGGTTTCCACCATAATGACAGGTCCTGCAGGTCGTATTCAATGAGAGGGGCGAACCGGTCCGGTCTTCCCGTTGGAAGGTACCGACCCCGCCACTGCTGCCTAACAGCAAAAAAACCATGCCCATTAGAGCAGCCACTGATGGGAGCGCTAGCCTCCTGTTTTTCATTAGTTGGATATACTTATTCTATTTTGACTAACTTCTCCTGCCGCATAGTCTTACCGTTTGAAAGGGTAAAGAAATATACCCCTGGCTGCAGGTTCTTAAAGTCCAGATCGAGCACCTGCGGCGGATAAAGCGGCAAAGTAGATTTTTTCAACAACCTGCCAGCTACATCCGTCAACATCCAGGATACGGGTTCCTGACAATTGCCCTCAACCGAAAGATTGACCCTATCCATGAAGGGGTTGGGAAAAACGGAGGCAGACAGACAAATAGGGTCGTTGAATACTTCCCTGATGGGGGTAACCTGGGCACTTTGTTCCGTAACAAAGGAAATTTCCGATAGTCCGGCACACGGATGGCCCCAGGTTTCAACGACGCTCAGCAGTACATATCTTGCTTCTACGTTGAAATCCGGCCCGGGTAGCCCTTCGTACCTCGGCAAGCCGCTGGCTTTGGGCAGCTCAATGCGTTTGAAGAAAGTCCAATTAGCCCCATCAACGGAATAATCAATCTCCATTTTGGCAATACCGGATTCCAACTGGTCGGGATAGTTGAAATTCCAAAAATGAGATTTGGTGATTTTTCTCACCTTTCCCAGGTCTATCATCAGCCAGTGGCCATCTTTTCTGACCTTATTAGGGCTTGCAGCAGCCTTACAGGCATACCACGCAGATGTCCAGTCCGTGCTGTGCTGATCCGGATAGCACTGACTCTTTAAAGAGAGACCCGCCAATAGAAAAAGGCAAAAGAATAAAGGTTTCATATTGTCAAATTTTCATAAAGCCAAGGGGCAAATTAGGACTGGATAGTGAAAAGAAATTTTTGAGGCCCGGGAAGATGGTCGGTAGCTCGTTGCGGCTCACCCCAAACCAAAGGGCAAGTTCAGCGAAGTATTCATCTGTGGAGGTGGTCGGGATAAATACGCCGTTTCCGACATCCAGTGCACTACCCAGCTTTAGGCTTGGGTATTTGCCATAGAATTTGTTTCCATTCAGAGAGCCCCCAACCACCATTGCAGTACCGCCCCAGGCATGATCGGTACCATCGCCATTGGAAGTCAACGTCCGGGCGAAGTCGCTGATCGTAAACAGGGTTACCTGCTTTTCAAGTTTCAGTTCTTTCATTGCCCCGTGAAAAGCGCCAATCGCCTTTGACAACCTTCTCAGGTCGCGGGTGTGGTAATCGAGTAAATAATCGTGGTGATCAAAACCTCCCATATGGACGAAAAAGATTTGCCGTTTGACACCCAGGAATTTTCTGGCGGCAATGGTGTTGGCAACCATTTTTAATTGCTCGGCAACCCTGTCCCTATCAAATATAGCCGTGGA
>CAZGOT010000506.1:572-1788 GCA_964527495.1 uncultured Haliscomenobacter sp. | reverse complement strand
CGCGTTTTGCCAGATACGGCACAAATACGGCAAAAGCCCCGGCGGCCCCAATTGGAGCACTTTGGGCGGGGCTCCATCCGAGCAGAAAAACAAGAATCAACGCGGGTAACTGCAGGAGGGCAAAGAGGACAAGGGGGCGGGCAAAAACTGCAGCCGAAAGGCCGATCCGGAGCTGTCCATCCTGCCCGTCTGCAAAGGGCTTTTTTTCTGAAAATAAAAGTATGGTAGCGGAGCTGAATGCAAAGGTAAAGGCAATGCGGTGTAAGAAATTGAGCGGAACACCGAAAAAGGCCTCCCAGGTGTATTCGGCACTGAGCCCAAATACCGGGGCCAAAATCATTGCGGCAACCGCCCCGCGTGCGCCCGCCCGAGGCCAGAGCACACCGAAGAAGAAGGCAGCCATTATGCCCGGGGTGAAATAAGACAACTGCGCCGATACGCGAAGGAAAAAGTTGTTGCTACGGTCAGGGGTAAAAGTTAGCCAGGCTACTCCGGCTGCGGCGATGACGAGCATCAGCACGGTAAGCCGGCCAAAAGTAACAATCTGCCTGTCGCTGGCAGTCTTGTTGAGGTATTTTTGATAGACATCCACGGTGAGTAGGGTAGTGGCGGCATTCATCATCGAATCCACGGAGGAAAAGGTGGCCGCGGTGAGCCCTGCCAGAATGAGCCCGGTGAGTCCGATCCCGTGCGGTACGACCGTCTCTACCAGTTTCAGGAATGCGTTGTCAGAGTTGAAATCCCCGCCGTCAAAACGGGCTTCAAACAAATAATAGGCTGCTACACCGGTGGCTATGGAGAAAAAGGGTACCGAAAGCTTTAAAAAACCACTCGCAATAATCCCTTTGCGTGCGTCCTCGTCGGAAGCAGCAGCCAGCGTCCTCTGGACTAAAAACTGGTTGGTAGAAAAGTTGAAACAATGTTGCAACATCAGCCCGGTAAAAATCCCCGTCCAGGGCAGCTTGGGATGGTCGGGCGGAAGGTACAGGTGCATTTTTTGTTCTGCGAGCGGCCGCGCTGCATCCAGGGCCAGCATCCCGCCGAATCCCCCGATTTCCGGTTGGGCGAAAGTAAAAAAAGCAACCGCCAACCCCGCGGCAAGCATCATAAGGGTTTGTATGGTATCGGTGATGACGATGGATTCCATCCCTCCCCATAGCGTATAACTACACGTAATCAGGGCGATGAGCAGGAGGCCTGCCGGGTAAGATATGGC
>CAZGOT010000506.1:0-562 GCA_964527495.1 uncultured Haliscomenobacter sp. | reverse complement strand
CCAACGAGCTGAACCAGGATAATTAGTACCAGTAATATGGTGTAAGAGAGCCGCGCAGTTGAATTGTACCGGATTTCAATATATTGGGAGAGGGTAAACAGGCCTAATTTCCGGTAAGAGGCTAAAAATACATAGCCCAGCAAGAGTACCGCAGGGAAAACGATTTCGTAATGGGCCTGCACAAATCCAATGGAGTACCCTACGCCCAGCATGCCAATCAGGTGAAAGGAACTGATATTGGAACCGAATACCGACCCTGCTACAGTCCACCAGCGAATCGAGCGACCTGCCAGGAAATATTGTTCGGCATTTTTTTTGCGCAAGGCGACGAGAATACCTGCCGTTGGCATAATCAGGAGCATAAGGCCCATCACAACGAGGTCAATAGTGGAGAGTTGATTCAGCATATCGGGCTATTTTTAGTGATTCAGGTGGGTGCTGTATAAGTGTTTTGGCGGCTTGTGCCGCCAATAATTATTTTGAAAGGTGATGTCCAAAAAGTATTTCGCCGCCTTCGGCGGTAGAATAAAATTTTTAGAACGCCGGTTTTGTTGATTTTTCA
>CAZGOT010000505.1:0-1790 GCA_964527495.1 uncultured Haliscomenobacter sp. | reverse complement strand
AACCTATTTATAGAGCAAACAAGGAACAAAGGGTATCATGTATGGATGAAGTACGACAATCTCCCAACAAAGACCGCACTTGCAGAATCACCGGAGGGCAGCGAAGTAATCGCCCTGTACTCAAATGGCCCGGTAGTTTATACTTACCCAACACCCGGATATACCGAATGGCACCAATCAATGGCGGATGTGGTAGAACTAACAGATCATCAATTCAACTACCTAATAGAAGTTTCGCAGTATTTTAACGAATATCAGCCGAAGTATGACCCGAATAAGAAAGCCGTAAGTTATCCGGTAGGGTATGAGCTGCAGTTGTCCGAATATGACGGACAACTCACAGACGATGAATTTGATGCCATCCTGCATGAAATCGGACTATTTCCCGTAGATAACTACCGATATTCAAAGAAGGACAAATTTCAAGCATACAGGCGCAAAGGCAGTGAATCGGCCGGCATATCCGCAAAGGTGTACTATCAGTCCAGGAGGGTAATGATATTCTCTGCATCAATGCACTCCTTTCCTAATTGGCACAATAGGCACGAATACCCCGTATGGTCACTGCCGCCATCGTTCCTGTTATTCTACCACCTAAATAGGGATTGGAAAGCAGTACTGAAACGAATAGGCATTGAAGATGCAGCAAACGGCTATCCAATTGGTATTTTTCCACAGGTTGTGGAAAAGTCGATACAAGAGGTGGCAATGGAAAAATCACTACACCCCGAATTCCTTGCTACTGCTGGACTATTCACCATCGCATCACTTGCAGGGAACTGCTATACTTCCGACTTACCGGACGAAACGAAAAACATCATTTTTGCCATAATGATTGCCCCGGTCAGCGTTGGTAAAACACCTGCATTCAAAACGATGTGTGAAAACCCACTCAAAGACCTGATGGCAAGGGAGGACAAAGAATATGAGGCAGAAGTGCAGCAATGGACAAAGGAACGGGCAGAAGCCAACGCAAACAAGCAACCATTCAACAAAGCACACCCCAAAAGGTTTATACCATTTGCCGTGGATGGTACAACAGAGGGCTATATCGGCTTAATGCAGGACCAGTCAGCAGGGATGGGGATATACCATGATGAAGCCGAAACGATACTAAATGCAGGAGCGCATAAAGCGAATAACGATGCCATATCCTTTTTCACCCAAGCATTCTCCGGAGGTCGGTACACTCAAATTAGGGCAGACAGAACAAAGGAACGTGTAGTGAAATCGCTTAATATGTCGCTGCTGATGGGTACGCAACCATCCCGGCTAAAAAACCTATTCGGGGCAGATCGCATCCAGTCAGGGTTTGCCTCACGTTTCCTGCTTGTTCAGTCTGACTATCTCAAACTCAAAGAAGATGTATCCCCGTTTACGGAAACCAGGCAAATGTGCCAAGAGTGGAAAGACCTGCTTTTCGAACTCTACAAACGCAATAAGCTATACTGCAAAGGAGATACCCCACAAATCAAAATAGTTATAACAGATGAGGCGATACCCATTTTGGAGAAGTATTACCGACAGCAGCGAATAGATGCCAATAAAAGGCACGAAAATAAGGCAGAGGACTATGTTATGGGTACAGAGGCGAAAATGTCAGCGTATTACTTCCGGTTCTGTCACCTGATTGCCATTGCACACAATCCAATGGTGCCAATAATTAATTCCAAAGTGGCAGAACTTGCATGGCGGTTATACAGGTGGTATGCTGAAAGTACAGTTAATATTTTGGCAGGTATCTACACGGAGAATGAATCGGGTCTGCCGGCTGATTTGCGGTTACTTAT
>CAZGOT010000504.1:979-1792 GCA_964527495.1 uncultured Haliscomenobacter sp. | reverse complement strand
AGAAGTATTGCTGCCCGTCCAGGGCCCATGCCCCGCACACACATCTGAGCCTGCGAAGGTAAAGAATACGCCCACATAATCACCAGGAGCCAGAGCTTGGCCTGCGATACTGGAAACCAGGTTTTCGGGCAGGATTAGGGTATGATTATTTTCCGTACGCTTGAAATTCCAGGAAGCCGGAAGCACTTCACCGCTTGCCCTTTGTGTAACGGAAACCGTTCGCGTTATAGCACCACTGGAAGAAACCAGGATAATGGTTGCCGTCCGTTGCTGTGCGGCCGAATTCTGCGAGAAATTCACCGTTACGGTAGCATTTCCGCTGCCGGCAATACTACCCAGACTTATCCAGTCCACCGCTTCAGAAATCGTCCAGGTAGTATTACTCACGATGGAAAGTGGCAAAGCCCCCACCTGGGGACCTGCACTTAGGGTTGCAGGAGAAATTTCCAGGATTTCGGATAGCCCACTTTGAGAGACCGATACCGTTTGGTTCTCCGCTCCGGTACCGGAAATCAGTATATTGCCACTTCTCGGGGAGGTGCTACTGTTGGCAGCACAAACAACTTGTATCGTTGCATTATCACTGCCGGAAGCGGGAGAAAAGGTAATCCAGGACATCGTGTCCGATACCGTCCAGGTAGTATTGGAAGCCAGGGCAAGGCTTTGTGTCCCACCACCAGCAACAAACGAGAGGGCCGTGGGGGCAACCGAAAGACCAGCATTAACTCCAGCCTGGGTGACGGTAATAAATTGCAGGGGGACCCCAGTGGCAAAGACAACTATCGTGCCGCTGCGGGAGCTTGCTGAAGTATT
>CAZGOT010000504.1:0-969 GCA_964527495.1 uncultured Haliscomenobacter sp. | reverse complement strand
CAGGTAACCGTGATGGTCGCATTATTGGCGCCATTATCCAGACTAAGATTAATCCAGGTAAGTGAATCTATAAGGGTCCAGGAAGTGTTCGAAACAATTGAAAGGGTAGCCGTTCCCCCTGGAGCAGTGAAGTTAAACGTAGTAGGGCTAATGCTCAGGCTCAATGGGGCACCAGACTGGGAAACTGTGATCGTCTGCGGCTCTACCCCTGCTCCGGTTACCGTGATGGTGGCGTTTCTTGATACCGTAGCCGTGTTAGGCGTACAGGTAACCACCACCGTACCATTATTAGCACCGGAAGAAGGAGCAAGACTGATCCAGCCTACTGTATCTGAAACGGTCCAGGTAGTGTTGGACTGGACAGTCAGATTTTGATTGCCTCCATTGGAGGTGAAGCTCATTGGATTCGGGGAAACAGTCAGGAACGAGGCACCGCCCTGAATTTCCAGACTATAATCTTCCACCTCCCTATAATTTGCACTTGCTGTACAAGGGCCATCATTGGCATCCAGGGACATAGATACCCGCATCCGGGTTATGCCGGGGCTTGCCGTTAAGGGAATCGCAATGTCCCCTCCGATACCGCCCGCCGATGCGGACCTGGAGAAAGATTGGGCAAATACTTGTTCACCCGTATCGTGGAAGTCATTATCCCGGTTAAAATCAATCCATACTTTCCAGTGATAGGTCGAACCCTGGGAGTCGCTGTCAAAACCGCCGATGAGGGATAATGGGTAGGTAGTGCCTGCGGTCACCGTACCCCGCACTGACGTACGGTTGATATACCCATAATCATAGGAAGAAACCTGGGAAATCCCGGCAAAGGAAACGCGGGCAATCCAGTCGCCAAAAGCAGAACCATAAGAATAGCAATACGTATCCCCACAGCCATCCAGGGTGAATCTGAGTTCCGGGGACCAGGCACTAAAGGTATCGGCACAAACAGAACGCACCTGGAAGATATATTCC
>CAZGOT010000503.1:348-1804 GCA_964527495.1 uncultured Haliscomenobacter sp. | reverse complement strand
GGCAAAATAGTTTCGGCAATTTGGTCGAGCAACAAGATATCATACTCTTCAAAAAGGGAAAAGGCTTCCGGCTTGGGTTTACACCCTGCCAAAAATGCCTCTGCTCCGACAATCGTACCGCCCAGGATAAGGGCTACGCGCGATATGGCATCTCTTCTGTTCATTTGTATTTCGCGTTTGAAAATTAGAGATTTTGTTTGTTGAGTTCGGAAATTGCATGATCTACCGCTCTGGCGGTAAATGCCATGTAGGTCAAAGAAGGGTTGACACAGGAAGCAGAAGTCATAAACGAACCATCGGTTACAAAAACGTTGGGTGCATCCCAGACCTGGTTAAACTTGTTGAGGACCGAAGATTTAGGGTCTTTACCCATGCGTGCGGTACCCATTTCGTGGATACCCCTGCCTGGTGTCCCGTCGCCATCCCAGCCTTGTACATCTTTTACCCCGGCCATAGTGAGCATTTCTACAGCATCATTCATCATGTCCTTGCGCATCTTGAGCTCATTTTCCTTGAGTTCACAATCAATTGCAAGTACGTTGAGTCCCCATTTATCTTTTTTGGTTTTATCCAAGGTGACTTTATTCTCATGGTAAGGCAGGATTTCGCCGAATCCCCCGATGCCCATTGTCCACTGGCCTGGCTCAGAAAGGGCTTCCTTCAGACCTATACCGATGGTGAGTTCTTTGATTTCTCTGCCCCAACCTTCACGGCCTCCTCCGCCCTGATAACCGAACCCACGGAGATAATCCCGCTTGTCGCCGGCATAATTCCGGTATCGAGGAATATAAATTCCATTCGGACGGCGGCCATAGGTATATTTATCTTCATAGCCTTCCATTCTGCCACTGGCACCGACACCAAGGTGGTGGTCCATCAGGTTGTGGCCCAGCTGCCCGCTCGAGCTGCCAAGCCCGTCGGGCCATACATCGGTGGCAGAATTCATCAGGACCCAGGTTGAGTTAAGTGTAGATGCGTTGAGGAAAATAATTTTGGCGCTGAACGTGTACGTTTTATTTGTTTCCGCATCCAATACCTCTACGCCAGTGGCTCTTTTTTTATCTTTATCGTATAAGATTTGTGTAACGATAGACCATGGGCGCAGGGTAAGGTTGCCAGTTTTCATTGCTGCCGGCAAAGTGGACGACTGGGTGCTGAAATAGGCGCCAAAGGGGCAGCCCAACCAACACTTATTCCTGAACTGGCAGTTGACACGACCTTCATGTGGTGCAGTGAGGTTGGCAGTACGGCCAATAATCATATGGCGCTTGCCTTTGTAGTGTTCTTTGATGCGTGCGGCGACATCCTTTTCCACACAGGTCATTTCCATTGGGGGCAGGAACTGCCCGTCGGGAAGCTGTGGCAACCCATCCCGGTTACCGCTAATCCCGGCAAATTTCTCCGCATAATCATACCAGGGGGCTATTTCCGCATAACGCACCGGCCAGTCCACCGC
>CAZGOT010000503.1:0-338 GCA_964527495.1 uncultured Haliscomenobacter sp. | reverse complement strand
CAAAATCCATTTCGTTAAAGCGGTAGCTCTGGCGGCCCCACATCAGGGAACGGCCGCCTACGTGATATCCTCGAAACCAATCGAAGCGCTTGATCTCGGTGTAAGGGCATTCCGAATCCTTCACCCAGAAATCGAGGTTCTTTTCGTTCAAGGGATAATCCCTGGACAAAACCGGATACTCCTCGATCATTTTCTGGGTCCTTGTACCCCGGTAAGGATAATCCCAGGCTTCTTTGTCGGCAGCAACGTAGTCTTTGATATGCTCAACATTCCGACCACGCTCCAGCAACAAAACCTTGAGCCCCTTTTCTGTGAGCTCTTTCGCGGCCCAGCCACCG
>CAZGOT010000502.1:288-1812 GCA_964527495.1 uncultured Haliscomenobacter sp. | reverse complement strand
TTCAGGGATGTGTATGGGAAGCCTGTTCAGGAATACTGGCAGGACATGAAATTCTGGTGGCCGCATAATGAGGCCATTATTGCAACCTTGCTGGCTTATCTGATGACCGGAAAGGAAAAATATGCTCAGTGGCATCGGCAGGTACATGATTATGCTTACCAGCGTTTCCATGACAAAAAGCACGGGGAATGGTTTGGGTATCTCCGTAGGGATGGGGCTATTGCGCAAACCGCCAAGGGTAATATGTTCAAAGGCCCTTTCCATCTCCCACGGCAGGAGTGGTATTGCATGCAAATCCTTCAACAATTATCTGTTTGATGTGAAAATTTTAATCCAGGTCGTCCTGCTTTTACTCCCCCTTTGGGGCATGGCCCAATTTCATCCTGCACCTATTTTCAGCGATGGAATGGTTTTTCAGCGCGACATCCCCATTCCGGTTTGGGGCAAAGGGGTACCGGGGGAAATAGTGGAAGGCACATTCCGAAGCCAGATTCAAACAACAATTGTCAAGCAGGATTCTACATGGCTATTTCAGCTTCTTCCACATCCGGGAGATCAACGCCCTGCGACCTTGACGCTGAAGTCGGGGCAGACCGAAATTCAAATCCGCAACATCCTAAGCGGGGATGTGTGGCTGTGCCTGGGACAGTCGAATATGCAGTGGCCTGTGCAGAGGGAAATGCATTATCAGTCTGAAATACCGAGTAGTAGTGTGCCTAACCTGCGTTTTTTCAATCCAACCTATGCCGGTGAGCACATCTTCAACGCACCATTCCCGGAAGCTGTACTGAAGCGTTTGAATCCCAGAGATTTCTACAATGGCAGATGGGAAATTTCCGATAGCCTAAGCATTCGCACCATGAGTGCCGTGGGTTACTACTTCGGAAGAAATCTCCTCCGAGCCCTGGACCTCCCGATCGGTTTGATTGACCTATCCATTGGCGGAGCACCTATCGAGACCTTTATACCCTTATCGGCCCTCGCCTCAGATCCGGAATTCGCACCCAAGGCCAGCGGAAACTGGCTGGTCAATGACCATCTGCCCGTTTGGGTACGCGAACGCGGCCTTCAGAACCTGCCAGGGCGACAGGATAGCAGCCAGGAAGCAGCCGCGCATCCTTTCCAGCCTGGCTTTGCCTATTCCACAGGTATCGCTCCTTTGCTCCCCTTTCCCATCAAGGGAATTTTGTGGTATCAAGGGGAAAGCAATGCACAGGAACCCGCACGCGTGGAGGAGTACGGCCGCTTATCCACGCTGATGGTCAACACCTTCCGCAAAGCATGGGGGAATCCAAAGCTTCCCTTCTATTTTGTTCAGCTCTCCTCCATTGATACGATCAAGTACAAAGGACAGCTCTGGCCGGAATTCCGGGATATGCAACGCGTCATACCCTCACTGATCCCTTACTCCGGTATGGCGGTGAGCAGCGATGTGGGGGCAATGCACGATGTACACCCTACGAATAAAAAGGTAGTTGGGGAACGCCTGGCGCGATTGGCCTTGAATGCTACCTATTCAAAGAA
>CAZGOT010000502.1:0-278 GCA_964527495.1 uncultured Haliscomenobacter sp. | reverse complement strand
ACCTTTACCGCGCAACGCGCAATATCAAAAAGGGATCGTAAAAATTTCCTTTGACTACAACAAAAAACTAAATACAGGTGGGAAGGCAGTCCTCACGGGCTTTTCCCTGGATGGCCATACCCCCTCTATAGCCAGGATTTCCAGAAAAAAAGTATGGATCCTTACCCCACAAAAACCCGGCTTTGTCTTCTACGGATGGCAGCCTTTCTCCCAGGGCAACCTCTATAATGGAGCCCAACTGCCAGCATCCACCTTTAAAATTCCTGTTCGATGAAAAC
>CAZGOT010000501.1:0-1821 GCA_964527495.1 uncultured Haliscomenobacter sp. | reverse complement strand
TCATTTTGCTTCGCAAAATGAGGTAAAACGATGTCCATTCAAAACTTTCTTTCGCTGCCGAAGGCGGCGAGATACTTTTTACACAACCTCATAAAGCTTTGAAGAGGCTGCCCTCGGATTAGAACACGTCGAAGGATTTTACCGGTGGGATAGGCTGTTCATCCTCTTCCTTGGCCGAAGGCGGTGTCACCAGTACTTTGTAGAAGAAATAGGCTGTAAAGGCAGTGACGATAGTTATAGAACTGAGCCACATAATAAGAGCAGCGATATTCATCTCTATGCATTTATAGTCATGTTGTGTACCTGGATTTAGGCATGACTAGTGATAAAATTCGATTCGATCGGTTTTTCATTAAAGGGCCATTCCATCAGGAAGTTTTTATAAACCTGCCTTCCCGTTGGCGTTTCCGGTAAGCTATAGCTACCATTGCAGCGATACCGAACCACATAGCGAGCAGCAAAAGCCGGGAAATATTTTTGAATAAAATCGTCTTTTTCAGTGTTGAAATCGTCGCTTCGTCGGTTGCTTTTTCCAATTGCTCGTAAACGGCGGTATTATTGATGGTATCCAGGATAGAAGGAAGGCTACCGATAAATACTGCCCCCAGGATTACCGGCGTGATGAATTTGATGACGTACTTAAATATTCCTGGCACCTGGATATCCGCGCCCATAGTGATCTCCTTCCATCCGCGGTTGACTCCAAAGATCCAGGCGAACAGGATGGTTTCGAAGAGGGCGAATACGACCAGCGAGACTGTACCAGCCCAATAGTCGTATTCATCGAATACGCCATAATTGAAGAATATGACAGTAGGAAGGCCAAGTAACAGGATAAGGAAACCAAAGAGCCATGCGGCACGTTCGCGCCTCCAACCGAATTCATCCCGCATGAATCCCATAATGGGGGTACCCATCGCAAGGGAAGAGGTGATGCCGGCGAAAAAGAGTAGGCCAAACCACATCACTCCGGCAAAAACGGCGAGGATAGGTCCCCACTGTTGGAACAAATAGGGCAGGGTGCGGAAGCCCAGTCCGAGCCCACCTGCTTTGTTGACCAGTTCAATCATCCCATCTACCCCGAAGTAGCCAACCGTAATCGGAATGACGATTGCTCCGCCCAGGACGACTTCCACGAACTCGTTCATCCAGCCGGCAGACATCGCGTTGAGGGCGATATCATCCCGGGAGCGCATGTAGGAGGCGTAGCACTGGATACTGCCCATACCCACGGAGAGGGTAAAGAAAATCTGCCCCGCTGCTGCGAGCCATACCTTGCCCGACCATATCGTGTCGAAATTTGGTGTCCAGAGATAATTAAGTCCTTCCGTACCAGAAAAGATAGCCCCATCGCTTCCTGCCTTGAGCGAAATCCCGCGGATAGCCAGGATAATACCGAAGAGGATGAGCAAGGGCATGCCCACTTTGGCCACTTTTTCGACCCCTCCGCTTAAGCCCCGGGAGAGGATCCAGGTATTGAGGGTAAGGCAAATCAGCCAGAAAATAATTGGCTGGGCTGTGGTGAGGCTGGTATAATCCCCGAAAAACTGTGCCACCTGGTCGCTCGTCTGGCCGCCGAACACGCCGGTCAGGGAGTGCCAGACATATCCTAGCGCCCAACTTTCCAGATAGCAATAATAGGCAGCAACTGCCAGGTTGGTAAAGATACCGAAAACGCCTATGTATTTCCAGAAAGCAAATTTAGACATGGAGTCCAGGATAAACGGTGTGCTATGGTGCCCATGCCTGCCTCCCAAACGCCCCATAGACCATTCGATGAACAACAGTGGAATCCCCATCAGCACAAAACAGACCAGATAG
>CAZGOT010000500.1:0-1827 GCA_964527495.1 uncultured Haliscomenobacter sp. | reverse complement strand
TGCGTAATTACCCGGCCAGGCGACCCTTTGCGGCCCCTTGTTTTACCGCGCAAACGGTATTCTGATACTTCCTCTAAAGAAACCGTCCCGGACCTGACGCATATCTCCCAGTGGGAATACGCCAAAACCCTCAACAATGATGGTTCTAACCGTCTGCCTCTGGACGCTGTGGCTATTGAGTTTTTTAAAGTACAACCAGACAGCCGCGAAGTTCCTATCCTCCCCGATGGCGACGGTACGGTGCGGACTACCTTTGATGCGCTGCAAGGTGAAGAGCGGCCTTTCGGAGGCGGTATCCGCATAAAAGTCAGCAACCGCAGTCCCTTTCCTGTTTATGCAAGCCTACTCTACCTGGGCAGCACCTTCGATGTTGTCGGAGAGCTGTTCGCCGGGAAAGTTCAAAAACTCGAACCCCTGGCAAATAATGGAGCTGTGTGGGTTTTTGACGGTAGTGTTATCCCTTTGCTTTATGAAGAAGCCGTTGAGTATTTTAACCATCCCGACAGCGTAACCTACTTCAAATTGATAGTTTCCCGCCAGGAATTCCACGTTGACTCCCTGGAGCAACCTCCGCTGGCAGATCCTGCGTTACTCATCAGGCCCACCCGAAGTATGCCAAGGGGCATTACCCGCCCGGAAAATAATGCTAATGCCGATGCCTGGATTACCTTACTCTACACGTTAAAGATGCCCAATCCACGTTTCGATAAGGTACCGAAAGAAGAGGCATGCAGATGGGTCAATGCCGATTCTGAGCCGTTCCTTTCAAAATTGTACAAACTCTAAAGTTTGAAAAGGAAGGGCGGCTTATTCTCCCTGGAGGATGCTGTTCAGGATTTTAAGGGTAATGAGGTAGGTTGGTTTGACCCCTTCTACCCCGAGGCTGCCTGAAGCCAGCGTACCACCAGTTTCCAGCGGGTTATCGGAGGCGTAATAGGCGTAGCGGATGGGGACATCTGGACGGATATTATTCCGGATACGGGATGCTGCCTGGATAGCTTTTTGATAGTGGGCACCTTCCATTTCGAGGCCGATAGCTTTCCAGGAAGAGTTCAGGAAGTAGCTCAGGATATCGCGGTTTTGGAGGGACGTGCCGAGAACGGTAATCATCGGACCTTCAAAAATTTTCAGTCCGAAGCCTTCGAAATCTGCTTTTGAGAATTGGTTGTCCAGGGGATAATTATCGGCAGTACCTTCAAAAACATGGGCGGTAGGAACCATAAGATCTCCTTTACCGCCTTCCAGGATACCAGCTTTTCCCATAATACTCAAGGAGGCGATATTGAGATATTGCCGGCCTTGTTCCTTTTCGAAGGGTTTAAACAGTTCATCAAAGGATTCGTAGGCTTGCTCGCCGAAAGCATAATCCATAACCAGCATAATAGGCTGCTGCTCGCGAATTTTTTCTGTATTCCACTGAATATCGGGGTGCAGGGAATCGGGATCAATCCGGGCTAGGTCGAAAAGCTGGACGGAGATATTGGTCCCGCTGGTATCATCGAGCTGCAACATTCCGTTGCGCAGCGCGTACTCTTTTACCCTTTCCCTAAGCGGGGCATTCCCTTCCAGGCTTAGTTCCTTGGCGAGTTCTTCAAAAGGAACAGGTTTAGCAAGGCGTTTCAGGGCAGCTGGTGCGTAGAGATAGTTCATAAAACTATGCAGGTTAGCACTCACGATGTGGATAGGGCGCTTCAACCATCCATTTTCCAGAATCGCAGCTTTGATACTGGACGCCCACATACCGCCATAAACGTGGTGGCCGATCTTTTCCCTCAAAGCAAAAGAAAAGCTGATTTCCCGGTCGTTTTTATCATTGAATTCTTCGAA
>CAZGOT010000499.1:0-1834 GCA_964527495.1 uncultured Haliscomenobacter sp. | reverse complement strand
GGACTGCTTCCAGAAAACCTTTATCCACATTGGGGAAATGCCAGAGGGAAATCCCCTGGTCCAGGTAGGCTCCAAGGATACGGAAAAGGAGCGGGTGCACCAGGTTGTCGAGGTCCAGTCGGTAGGCCCGCTTCCAGTTGGCACGAACACGACCGATCCTTGCTTCTATGTGGAGATCATACTCCTTGTGCATGAGCCTGTAGGCCCAAAGTTCCATAAGTTCCTCCCCTTTGCGTTCGAGCAGAATGCGCTGGAGCACATCTTCCCGGATCCGGCCTTGCCGGAAGAGGCCGCGAAAGTCCTCCAGCTCCAAAGTCACCTGATAGCCAAAAATTTTTGATGCCCGAAAAATGGCATCATAGAACTGCATATCCTGGAAGGCATGAAGGGTATTGTGATGGATAAAATCTTTAATAGGCGTTTGTGTCGGCAGGTAATGCGTTAATGCATGGATTACCTGCGACAAATCGAACGTTTCTTCTGTGCTTACCACAAATTTTGATTTTGGATGATTTTTTGATTTAAAACTTTACAGAGGCCAGGTCAGAAAAAATCTATCGTTGAAGTAAAGCCCACTTGGAGATTATGGTTCCTTTCAATTTTAACTCCATCGCCTTTTTGGATCGTCTGTAGCATATAGCCGATCTCCAGTTTACCTGCTTTGGGAATTTTGTACCCAAGGGCAAAATACAGGCGGTTTTGGTCAAACAGATTGGCTGCCACATTTTTGCCGAAATTCAGCATAACCTCATCGTATACGCTGGCATATAAAGTTTTGTCGGCAATTACTTTCCCCTTAAACGGCAGGGAAAAGCGGTTGAGCAACCGAAAACGGTTGGTATAGACGGCATCCCCTGGGGCGTAGGTACCAGAGGCAGCATCCCGGACTGGCAGGTTGGACAAGCGCTGTTCCAGTCGAAAACGGCTTACCCACTCAAACGGTGCCAATGGGGTCTTAATCTGGATCTGTTCCCAAAACCGGTGTTCAGGGAATTCCGATTTAGAGGCAAAATCCCCATACGGATTGGTCTTTATATATGCGTATCCCACCGTAAACATGACCTGGCCGTTGAGGTGATAGTTTAGCCCTGGCCTGAAAAGAAATTGTTGCGGATTTGACAGAAAATCATTTCTGCGCACCTGCATTTCGAGGTGAAACCCCCATTTTTCGCTTACCTTATGGGTTCCAAAATACATCCACCAGGAGTTCAGGTTATTGGCATACTGGTGGTAGGTGTTACTTTGCCCAAAGGCGGTCATTGCCTGAATCAGAACGGCGAAAATGAAAATTCCCTTCTTCATACTACTTTCTGTTTTTTAAAATTTTGAACTGCCATTTTTCTCTTTTACCTTTTTCCTTGCCGCAAGTGCATGACTGGATAGCGTCTTATGGCCATCCAGGCCAACTACTTTGAAGGAGCCCCCTAATTCCTCGTAGGAATGGCTAAAATACTTAATATTCTCCATTACCGAGTGATCTACCAGATTGGCCTGGGAGAAATCAAGGGTGATGTGCATTTTAGGTGGGATTGCCTCTAATTTTGCTTTTAACCCCAGATAATTAGAAAAAACGGCTGCTTTTTCGACCTGGACCAGGTATTGCCCTTCATTGAATGATATCAAGACCGGCGTACGGAACAGGTTGCGCACCGGAGCACCATTAAACAGGTGAATGGCTAATTTCACTACTATGCCTGCGGCAATCCCAACCAGGAGATCTACATACAGCGTGAATACGATAGTAGCCAGAAATATGGACAACTGCTCCTTGCCAATCTGGAAAATGTGGACAAACTCCCTGGGGTGTGCCAGCCTGATCCCCACGGTAATCAGC
>CAZGOT010000498.1:1447-1834 GCA_964527495.1 uncultured Haliscomenobacter sp. | reverse complement strand
AACAGAGGCGGCCTACGACCTCTCCTTCCGCATCAATGACATACCACTTGCGCTCTACAGTCTCTTTTTTTGCACTGATCGTTTTGTAGCTCCGCGTATCCACGATATTTTCTGTTTAATGATTGAATCAAAGGTTAATTTCGATTTCCCTGCTTATTGGCAATCAAGACTGTAGGGGGCCTGTAAAAAGAACATTTCCCTTACTCCCGCGCCAAAGCGGATGCAAAAGTAATCGGCTTTTTTGCATTATGCAAGTGTTTGGCTAAAAAATATTCCTGTTTTTTTACGTAATAAATTGAAAAACAGGTAAAATTTGGATGGGTAGTGGAAATAATCGTTGGCGTTCCCAAATTCCGATTCGCTAATACCAGGACTGTCCGGCAAGGG
>CAZGOT010000498.1:0-1437 GCA_964527495.1 uncultured Haliscomenobacter sp. | reverse complement strand
TGTTTCCACCCCAGCGCATGGAGTTTGCTCACATCGAGCAGCTTCTGTGGGGTACCATCGGGTCTGGAAAGGTCATGGCGGATGGTACCGGCAAAACCAGTTATTTCCCGGACGAGCAAGGCGAGGTCGAGGATAGCAATATCTTCTCCTGTGCCGATGTTTACGAGCCCCTCTTCGTCAAAAGATTGCATGAGGAAGAAGCAGGCATCAGCGAGGTCGTCCACGTGTAAAAATTCTCTTCGGGGCTTACCGCTTCCCCAGATGCTAACTTCCCGGGCTCCCTCACGACGGGCTTCGTGGAATTTCCGGATCAGGGCAGGTAGCACATGGGATTGAAGCAGGTCGTAGTTATCGTTTGGTCCGTACAAGTTGGTGGGCATTACGGAGATGAAGCTACAGCCATACTGGGCGCGATAGGCATCACACATTTTTATCCCTGCGATTTTGGCAATCGCATAGGGTTCATTGGTCGGTTCCAACAGTCCGGTGAGCAGGTATTCCTCTTTGAGCGGTTGAGGGGCCATTTTGGGATAGATACAGGAAGACCCCAGGAACAGTAATTTTTTTACTCCGTTGCGGTAGGCAGCCTCAATGATATTAGACTGAATCATGAGGTTATCGTAGAGAAATTCAGCGCGGTACGTATTGTTGGCCAAAATACCTCCAACTCTGGCTGCTGCCAAAAATACATAGTCTGGTTTTTCCTCGCGGAAAAAGGCCTCCACTGCATCCTGCCGCCGCAGGTCCATCTCCTTACTTGTGCGCAGCAGCAGATTGTCGAAGCCTTCCGAACGCAATTTCCGGACGATGGCAGATCCCACCATACCCGTATGCCCTGCAATATATATTTTATCTGATGGCATCATAGCCGCTGAGTTCATTAGATTTTAGACGGATTTACTCGAATTCTTTGCGCACTTCAAAGCCATGTTCGCGGAGCAGGGCATCGCGCCGGAATAGCTCCAGGTCGGAAATTACCATTTCCCGGACGAGTTCCCGTAGTGTACAACGCGGTGACCAGCCCAGCTTTTCTTTTGCTTTGGTGGGGTCGCCGATAAGCAGCTCCACCTCGGTAGGCCGGAAATAGCGCTCATCCACTGCTACCACTTCCGTTCCCGGCAAAATCTGGAGTCCGGGATCGCTGCATTTGACCACGATACCCTTTTCGGATTTTCCGCTTCCATAAAAATCCACTTCTACACCGGCCTCGGCAAAGGCCATCCGCACAAATTCCCGCACAGGGGTAGTGATTCCTGTGGCGATAACAAAGTCTTCAGGCGTATCTTGTTGCAGCATCAGCCACATGGCTTCTACATAATCGCGTGCGTGGCCCCAGTCGCGCCGGGCATCGAGGTTGCCAAGATACAGTTTATCCTGCAGGCCAAGCGCGATTTTGGCCACGGCGCGGGTAATTTTCCGGGTCACAAAGGTTTCGCC
>CAZGOT010000497.1:1539-1838 GCA_964527495.1 uncultured Haliscomenobacter sp. | reverse complement strand
CGGGTCGAGCTGCCCGATGCTGGTAATTGGTGGTTCTTCGACGGTATTTTTCATAAAGCGCGGTGGATTTAGCGGTTCGGTCTCGGGAATTTTCGAGGGGCTGTGGCCCCTCGAAAATTCCCGAGACCGAACGATGTTATGCCTGTTTTTTTGTTTGAAATTTTATTTTGCCGCTGAAAGGCGGCAAAATACCTTTTGCTCAGCCCGGAAACCTACTATAAGGGGCTATACCACAACAAATCTACCATCAACCATCCCTTCGCAGCAAATCAAAAAGACAACTTTATTTTTATAATAGT
>CAZGOT010000497.1:721-1529 GCA_964527495.1 uncultured Haliscomenobacter sp. | reverse complement strand
ATCTACAACGGATTTCCAGGCTGTATTTTGATTATCCCAGAGCTCAATAGGCTTCAACCTACCCTCATGCCGGGGCCCCGCTTGTAGCTTAGACCATGCCGTATCCTCAAAATCATTATCGCTGACCATCACACAAAAGACTTTCGCACCTTCCCCTTTGCGTTTTTCTATCAACGGTAGTTCTTCCGTTTGTATATAATCGGAAGCCCAGAAATCGGGATTTAACAACAAGATGAAAATATCTGCCTCCCCTATTTTTTCCTTGATCGTCTCATCCCAGTTTTCTCCAGGGCGAATTGCCTGATCATGCCAGAATTCTATCTTCCCGTTTCGCTTTTGAACGGCGAGATGTGTCTTAAGCCGCTCTGCTTCGTTAAAAAGCTCGTGCGCATAAGAGAGAAAGATTTTTGCCGGTCCAGGTCTTGGTATTGTTGGGGGTGGAGGTGGCGGCAAAACTATTCTACTATCAGATATCTCTTGCGGCAAAACCACCCCCGCCTCCTCAATCTCCCCCACAAGGCTAAGTAGTCGGTGGGTAATCTGACCGTTCCTGAGGTTCTCATCACTCCAGGAAATTATACCACCCATTTTTTCACTTTTCAGTTTGTTCCAGTCACTTTCTACCATGAGCAGGCTATTCAGCAGGGTGGACTGCTGACGAGCTTGTGCCCATTGTTTGAAAACCTTTATGGCCTCTCCTGTCCTGGCCGAACCGATATGGTCCTGTACTAGTTTTTTAATTTCTTCTGGTGTCATATCTTCTATTTTTATTTCGATTTCACCCCTATCCCCTACCAAAAACCGGAAC
>CAZGOT010000497.1:0-711 GCA_964527495.1 uncultured Haliscomenobacter sp. | reverse complement strand
CTCCGGCTTTTACGGAGTCGTTGCCGTCGGCGGTGGGGTAGGTTTCTCTGGTTTTGTCCTCTAACAGGTTGGCCTTTATCCATTTGTCTTTTTCGACGGCAATGTGTATTTCGGCTTTTTTGCTCAGTTCCTTAAATTTTTCGAAGACGGATTTTGCGAGGGAATCCCCACCCGAATCTTCATCTGTGTAAACCTCGATCTGCCGGTTTTCTTCGTCTGCGAGGATCACGCAACCTTCTGTGTCATTTTCCCTTTCAAAATAGATGGCATTGCGATATACCGCATCAATGGCATAGGGCCCAAAAACGCACAATAAATTTACCATCACATTTTCGGGCAGAATATGGGGATAATAAAGGGTAAAGCGCAATTTTCGGTCTCTGACACTAACTTTCTTAGTATCCGCTAAATCGGGAAGATACTGTGGGGCGATATATATTGCTTCTTTGCCCGGTTTGCGGAATATGAGCGCGAAATGTTCCAATAATCCAAGCAGTTCCCGCCAGTCGGTACTGTCAAACACTTTTTCGGCATACGCCGTATCAAATTCTCCCAGATGTTCTTCCAGAAAATCATTGCCTTCTATCAGCTTGTACAGCCTTTCGGTAAGGGCAACAGGGTTGATGTACACCTTTTCTTTTAACCCTTCGCTGTCGAAATATATCACCTCCCCGGTTTTGTGGAGATAAGATAAGGCCGCATCCTGGTCCT
>CAZGOT010000496.1:0-1845 GCA_964527495.1 uncultured Haliscomenobacter sp. | reverse complement strand
GTTTTCCTTGATTTTGCTTCGCAAAATCAAGGAAAACGACGTCTGTTTAAAATTTTATTTCGCCGCCGAAGGCGACGAAATAAAATTTCAAAGCATGTCTTTCAGCGATTTATCTTCGATCGCTTTCAGGGTTGCATCGCGCACACCCAGGAAAAACAAGCGTACTTTGCAATCTGGTTCGGGATAGGGGCAAAGCCTGCAGGTCTCGTAGAATTTTTTGCTTACGCAGGGGAGTAGGGAAATAGGACCTTCGGTATGCCGGAGGACATCCACCATTGGAATTTCTGCTGGAGGCCTGAGCAGATAATAGCCCCCGGTCTTTCCTGATTTACTGCCCAGAATACCGGTTTTGCGGAGCTCCAGGAGGATAGCTTCCAGGAATTTATTGGGTATATGCCGGTTTTCGGCGATTTGGTGGATAGGAATAGGCCCTTCCCCGAAGTGTTCGCCGAGGTAAGTGAGGGCATGGATAGCGTATTGGGTTTTTGCAGAAAGCATAAGGCTGTGCTTAGGTTTATTTGCGAATATCGCAATTTTATTCTTTATTCGCTTCAACTTTTGCTTTTAGACATGGCTAACCACATTATCATTGACGATCTTCCCGGTTCCCCCGTGGAGATTGTGGAAAAAAAAGGCATTGGTCATCCTGATACGGTGTGTGATGGCATCGCCGAAGCTGTTTCAGCAGCTTTATGCCACTATTATTACCGGGAATTTGGCCGGGTAATGCACCACAACGTGGATAAGGCCTTACTCGTAGCTGGTAGGTCTGTACCAAAATTTGGTGGTGGCACCATAGAATTGCCTATCGAACTTTACCTTGCCGGGAGGGGCACCGAGGTTGTAGGGGGGCACAGGGTCCCCATGGAGGAGATTGCGCTGGAGGCAATCCGGAAATGGATAAGCGGGCATTTTCGTTTTTTGGATCCAGAGCACCATCTGCAGATATTTTCAAAAATACGTCCCGGAAGCCAGGAGCTGGTGGAGCTATTCAGCCGTTTTGGACCTAATGACGTGCCCCCGGCTAACGATACGTCCTATGGAACAGGGTTTTATCCTTTTTCCCCGCTTCAACAGCAAGTTCTGGATTTGAGTGCCTGGCTGGAAAGCCCCGAAGTAAAGTCGCGCTGGCCATTTCTTGGAGAAGATACTAAGGTTATGGGGGTTTGCAGCGGCCAGGAATTTCACTTCACCATAGCTATTGCGATGATAGACCGTTTTCTAACTAACGCCGAAGCGTATATCGCTGCCGTAAGCAGCATCCGGGAAGCCATTGAAAATAAATTCGGCCTTCCCAGCGGCCGGATTGCCTTGAACGCTGCCGACGATTATGCCAAGGGCAGCTTTTATCTCACCGTGTCGGGTACCAGTGCAGAGGGGGCGGACGATGGTCAGGTAGGCCGAGGAAACAGGGGCAACGGGCTCATCACCCCATACCGCCCTATGAGCCTTGAAGCTATGGCAGGCAAAAACCCCGTGAACCACGTAGGCAAAATTTACAACAGCTTTGCCCCCGATCTCGCCAGGGCTATTGTAAAGGAAGGTTTGGCCGAAACTGCTCAGGTATGGATTGTCTCCCAAATTGGTAAACCCATTGATCAGCCACAATTACTGCACGTCCGGGTGAAAACTCCCCACGTAAACTTCGACCGCATACAAGACTTCGCCCGCGGTTATTTACCGCAAATCCGCCACTATTGGCGAAAGTATTTTGCCGCCTCTGACGGCAAAATACAATTTTGAATGGGGTTGAGGGAGTATTCTGCCGCATTCGGCGGCGAAAGACTTTTTTCAGTGCAAACGGTGCCTGGGGTTGTGTAATAAGGCCGGAGGCCGTCATTTGGC
>CAZGOT010000495.1:0-1856 GCA_964527495.1 uncultured Haliscomenobacter sp. | reverse complement strand
AGCCTTCCGGGAATGCAAGTCAACCATACGATTTTGCAATACCTGGAAGCGTATTTCCGCAACCCCCTCAGTCCCCAAAGCTGATGCCCAAAGAGCGGGCAACCTGAATCAGGTAATGATCCGGAGCTACGCGTTTGTTGCCTTTAACAACTTCCTCGATAGGGACTGCCCCCATCTTATTGCACTGATACGCAACCATTTTTCCAAAATCGCCATCCCGGACAAGCTCATACGCCTTAACCCCCATTGCCGAAGCCAGGATGCGGTCAAATGCTATCGGACCACCACCGCGTTGGACATGGCCCAGTACGGTAGTGCGCACCTGTGCCGGACAATCCCGTGCTTCCAGTTCCATCTGGACAAAATTAGCTATTCCCCCCAGTTTGATGTGGGTATCCCCTGCTTCTTTGGATTGCCTGCCAACCACCTCTCCGCCAACCGGCCTTGCTCCTTCCGCCACAACGATATTCATAAATCCCTTTCCTTTGTGGTAGCGCTTATTTATTCTCTCCAGGATCTTGTCAAAATCAAACGGAATTTCCGGAAGGAGACAAATTTCTGCGCCCCCGGCAATTGCGGTATGCAATGCAATCCAACCGGCATCCCTGCCCATCACTTCCATGATCATTATCCGGTGATGGCTTTCTGCGGTGGTTACCAGCTTATCAAAGCTTTCTGTCGCAATCTGCACTGCCGTTGAAAAGCCAAAAGTCAGATCTGTGGCCATAAGGTCATTATCTATAGTTTTGGGAACCCCCACTACAGCAATACCCTTTTCCATAAGGGCCTTTGAAATGCGCTGGCTCCCATCTCCCCCAATATTGATCACAGCAGAAAAACCCAGGGCCCTAAGGCGGTCTGCGAGTACCGCGGTACGATCTTCCGTCTTCCACGATCCATCAGGTTGCAAGACAGGAAACGCAAGGGGGCTGTTTCGATTAGTCGTTTTCAAAATGGTCCCTCCCTTGATATGAATCCCTGCGGTTTTTTTAGACGTAAGCCGAATAAGTTCCGGGGGGGCTGGAAAAACCCCGTTAAATGCTTCAATGCTACCCCGTACCTCCCAGGTTTTTTCAATCTGTGCCGCCTTCACAATCCCCCGGATTACCGCATTTAACCCCGGGCAATCTCCACCGCCCGTTGCCACAAGTATTTTTTTCATACAAAATAGAGTTGAATCCACTGAACCACAGCCAGAAAAAGGAACAGTATACTTAGGAAATAATTGGCCCCTTTACTGATAGCAGGGGCATGCTGGGTCAGATATCCGGCCAGATACGCATATATCCAAAGAATGGCTAATGCCCCTACACCTGCTCCCACTGCGACCCACCACCCCGAATACGGCCGGAAAATAATTAACCCACGCGCTTCGAGATAGGCCGTTGCCGTAAAGTAGAAAGGGATATTCAATACGTTCATGCCTGAAGCAGCTATACCCCGCAGAAAAGGGGAGGCTTTATAGGTTTTGCCTTGATGATGCCTGGGACGCAGTGCCTGGTAAAAAAACACCGCACTTAACACCAGAAAAATGAGGATACCTGCAATTTTGATATTGGTCAGCACTTCGGCATGTACACTCAGGTAATGACTGAACCCCACTGCGATTTTCGCCTGGATAAAAATGACCAGTGATGCCCCCATACAGGCCCTTAAACCCGCTTTGAACCCATGGCGCATACTCTGGTTGGCCACCGTCATATTCACCAGCCCCGGGATGGCAACCCCGATAAATGCAAGCGCCCAGCCACAAAAAAAATATTGCAACCAATCCATGGGATGAAAGATAAATCCTTTTTTGAAAATGAAAAGGATTCTGTGAAAAAGAACAGTCCAAAAATCTGCCTTTTTTTACG
>CAZGOT010000494.1:0-1874 GCA_964527495.1 uncultured Haliscomenobacter sp. | reverse complement strand
TGCCCTGCTCACTGATAAACATATCTACCACGTTGGGCGATATTCCCGCTTCTGTTTTCCAGGTTACCGGCAACCTCAGATTGAAAGATAATCCTCTGGCTACAGGGTTTTCTCCCGGGTCATACAGGTAAGAAAAACCGGCATGCATTTCGTTATTAGGTGCCGCTGGAAAGCGATAGGCCAAAAGTGTTTCAAATATGGAGGCTTCTATATTTTGACCCTTTGAGATGGTATCCAATTGGTTTATGAATTCAAGGGCAGAGACAAAATCGAGTTCCTGGGATTCCAGCATCGGCTGCATTTGGCCTACCAGCAGGGAATCAAATTCCTGAAAGGGCATCTTGGTATATCGCTCCAGCACAAATTTGATCCTAGCAATGGACATCCCCCAAGACTCCATAAACCTCGAAAAGTTTTTTTGTGCAATTAGCTCAAGCACTGGATACGTTTTGGATATGCGCCCGGCCATAATTTCTTTTCCTATTGCGTACCCATAAGCCTTGCTGAGCAATAGGGGATCAGGCCGCTTTTCTACGTACATGGAATCGGTACGGGCAATATTACCGATACTTCGCCATGGCTCAGATATCTGACCGTACAGCAGAATGACGGGAACCAACAGGATTAAATCGAAAACCAGGAACAGGCGCTTCATATCTCGAAGTATCAACTTTCTTGTTGCCCTGTAACCGCGTTTCGGGCAACAAGCACTTTCTTCACGCAGCGATTATTGTCGCTCTCGTCTGTGTGCAGGAAATATCAAAAGATGGATCAAATTACCCCCGGATACAGCTACGCCTTGCTGAGTAACAAGGACGGCCTCAGGGCAAAAAGAGACAAGCCTTCCAGGTTGGTTTTGGAAGGGACATAAAATAAAAAGGGTTTATACAGAGGAAGTCAAAAAGTTTTTATTTGCCGTTTAAGGCGATTTGAATACAATTATACGGATATTTTTTGAATACTACATTTAAAATTACATTTTTTTTTGAACATTAAGAAAAAATTTGTTTAAGGTTCGAGGGGGCAAGTGGGGTTGCCTCCTACTTGAGTTTGTGTAAAAAGGTGCATTCGCCGCCAAAACGCTCACCCCCCTACCCTTCTCAGCTCGCCACGCGGTAACTCCACCTTGGCAAAACAACCAAGACTGGGGATGCTGACCAATATCCGCGCGGTACCGTTCATCGCCAGGACATACCCGTACAACCCCTTGAGCTTACCAGAGGTGATTTCAATCGGATCGCCGGTGGCCATCGGGCCAGTGACGATCTCGACCGGGTACTCTGCGGAACCCAATTGATGAATAGCAGCAATCTCCTGCCTGGAGAGGACGGCAGGACGGCCATCAAATTGTACATAGCGCAATACGTTGCCTACGTCGAAGACTTTACCTCGATCGCCAGGGCATAGCCCAACGAATACGTAGCTGTCGAACAGCACGACCTCGACTAGTTTCTTACGGTCGTGCCATTGGTGGTACTGCTGCTGGACAGGTACACAAACCTCTATTTCCGGATGCAGCTTTTTAATTTGTTTGCCGACTTTCTTCTCGCTCCTCGGCATGACGTACAGGGCATGCCACGTCAGCTGGCTGGTTTCAGTTAGCATAGGGTCAAGGTGGGGCGGACTGGTGGTCACAGGGGGCCGCCGGGTTATTTAATTTTAGGTACTCCTGCCCGTAATGGTTAAATCCGGCAGGTTTTCAATTTCAAAAATATAGGGTTTTTTTCGAAAAAATGATACCGTATGTTGCATTTTTACTTTTTTCGAAAAAAAATTGGGTGTTTTTTCTTTTTTGCAAATAAATTATTCGGGGGTGTTAAAAAGTCTGGGGGGGTCGAGAGAAAGTTTGGGGGTGTGTAAAAAGCCTGGCGGCT
>CAZGOT010000493.1:0-1903 GCA_964527495.1 uncultured Haliscomenobacter sp. | reverse complement strand
ATTGGTCGCTTCGGCGAATAGGGCAAATGTTTTTTCCTGCCAGCGGAGGCGCAGGTCGGCGACGGCATAATCGTCGAGATTGACGCGGTCCAGGTAACGGAAGCGGGCACCGGCACTCAGATGGGCGCCCAAACGCAGGTCTGCACCGCCGATCAACTGGTGGCGCAATTGATCGAGTGCATAGCGGGAGAGGAAAGCGGCATCCCGCGACTGGGTGGCCTCGATGAAGGTATAGGAAAGATACACTTTAGCGATTTTGGGGGTTGGGGAAGCTTCCAGAGCAAGTTCCCAGCCATTGAAGACGATATTACCAAGGTTGCGGGTCTGCCAACGGTCGGTGGGCCGCAACTTGGTCCAGTCTATCAAATCCTCGCTTCGGCGGTTGAAATACGCCACAGATGCAAGCAGTCCGGGACGGAGGTATTTCAGCCCTGCCTCAAAAGACAGTGCCGACTCCGGCCGTAGATCAGGGTTCCCTATATTGCCGGGGTCCTGGTAATACAAATCGGTAAATGTCGGTACCCGGAAGGTGTACCCTGCATTGCCGTAAGCCCGCCAGGAGGAGGAAAGTTGCCATCCACCTTCGATCCCAGGCAGCAGGCGGGCACCAAAATCACTGTAATAGCTCAACAGCGCCCCTGGCGTTAAATCCACTTTTCCCCACTCAAAACGGTGTTCTGCGAATACGCCGATAGCCGTGCGCTCCCGGTTTCCAAGCCGGTTGCTGAACAAAAGTTGACGGGCAGCATCTATTCCAAAACCGGATACCCCCAAACCCGATGCATAACGCGCATTGAGCTCAATACCATAATTCTGGGTCTTGTGGAAATTCCGGAATGCCTGGGGGTTACTGCGGGTAAACAAGTATTCGTCCTGATTAAAACGCCAGTAAACCCTTGGAAGCAGGACCAAAGCCCCCAGGGTCTTTCGCGTATTTATACTCAGCAGGGTCGTGTGCAAGCGTTCATATTGTTCCTTAAACGAAGGACTTCCATAAAAACCGTTTGCGCCAAAATCGCGCCCGCTCCATCCGGCAAAAATTTGTACTGGCGCCCCTGAAGTTTGTATTTCCTGTTGAAAAGAAGCCGTGTGCATCCGGTAATCCGTATTATAGCGGTATCCACTGGAAAAATCGTGGGCGTAAGAAAAGTATTGACGGCTTTTCTTCCCGGGAAGCGATACCCCCGCCGCTACCCTACCCAACCCAAAATCCCCGGCCTGAAGGGAAACCCTGGCAAATTGCTGCTGTGGTGCCCGCGTAACGATATTTATCGCCCCGGCAAAGGCATTTTGCCCATAAATCCGGGCAGCAGGGCCTTTTAACACTTCAATGCGCTCCACCGCTTCCCAATCCACTGGCAAGTTCATGGAATGGTGGCCCGTCTGCAAATCACTGATCTTTACACCGTTGAGTAAAATTAATGTTTGGTCGAAGGATCCCCCACGGATACCCACATCCACCTGCGCCCCGTTAGCCCCACGTTGCCGGATATCCACGCCCGGTACGTATTGTAGCAACTCTGCCACACTGTTCGCTGGCACAGATAACATATCTGCTTTCCGGATAATCTGGATACTACGCGACTGCGCCGAAAAAGGAATATCCATCCGATTGTCGGCAATCACCACTTCCGGCAGATCAAGGGTATCGAACTGGGCTGCAATTTTTGAAAAGGGCGCAAGCGCAAGGGCGCAGGCAAGCGCAAAGTAGGTTTTGGTCTTCATTGGTGTGTTTTGATGTTTGGCCAGGGCAAAAATACACTTTTACCCAAAGGATTTTGAAGGCTATCCGAAAAGTCTTTTGGCGGCTTGCGCCGCCAAAGACTTTTCGGATAGCCCCAGGCTTTTCATTTGGCGGCTTGCGCCGCCAAATGTTATTTTAAATGAACGACGTTTTGCCTCA
>CAZGOT010000492.1:0-1907 GCA_964527495.1 uncultured Haliscomenobacter sp. | reverse complement strand
CCCCTACCCTTCCCCGGGAAGAGGATATTCAGTCCTGGAAGGGTCTGAAGGTATCTATTGAAGCAGGTCATGGGGGATGGAATACCGGAGCTGAAGGGTTATCAGGATTATTGGAAAAGGATGTCAACCTGGATGTTTCCCTTCGATTGGAAGCCCTTTGCAGGGAAGCAGGCATGGAAGTTTTGCAAATACGCCCGGACGATTCCTATATGACACTCGAGGAAAAACGCAGTATGGCAGAGCGATTTCGCCCACATCTGCACCTCAGTATCCACTCTAATTCCGGAGCAGGTGGTTTTCTGGGAGCAAATGGGGTCAGCACTTACTATCACAATCCCCTTTGGGAACCGTTTGCCAAAAGTGTTTACCGATCCCTACTGCAGTTGCCCCTAAAGGAATTTGGCATGGTGGGCGCTTTCAACTACCATGTTACACGCATGAGTAGTCAGCCGAGTATCCTGGTGGAGCTGGCCTTCCTCTCGCATGCCGAAGATGAAGAAAAGCTCGCTGACCCTACTTTTCGTCAGCAACTCGCCCAGCAAATCTTCCTGGGTATCGAAAGCTATTTGAGAAAATCCCTAAATACCCAGGATTAACCCATGCAGCGTTGGCATCTTTTCCTTGTTTACCATATAAATACCTTATCTTGCAAAGTGGACTAGATCGGTTGTTAAACGAAGAGACTTTACAGAAAAAGATCGCGGGTCGAATCGGCTATCTTTGCCATAGCGCATCCGTAGATGCGCGGGCAAGGCATGGCGTGCAGGGGATAAAAGCCGTATTCGGGCAGCGGCTAAAAGCGATTTTTGCGCCGCAGCATGGTTTCGCGACCGATGCACAGGACAATATGATCGAGTCTCCCCATTTCTTTCACCCTTATTTTCAGGTACCTGTTTACAGCCTTTATTCGGAAACGCGCATTCCCACGCCTGCAATGCTCTCGGAAATAGATACCCTGATTGTAGACCTGCAGGATAATGGCACACGGGTTTATACCTACATCTGGACTATGGTACTCGCTATGGAGGCTTGTGCCCATGCCGGGATAAAGGTGGTGGTCCTCGACCGCCCAAATCCACTGGGAGGCGAACGCATAGAAGGCAACATTTCAGATTTGAATTTTCGGTCTATTATTGGCTGGAATCCCCTTCCGATGCGCTATGGGATGACGATTGGAGAAGTAGCCGCATTTGCTGTACGCCATTGGAATGTCCCGGTCCAATTAGAGGTTATCCCAATGAATAACTGGCACAGGAATATGACCTTTGCCCAATGCCAGCTGCCATGGGTCCTCCCTTCACCAAATTTCCCAACCCCTGATACTGCTCAAGTATATCCAGGTACGGTCCTGTTCGAGGGGACTAACCTTTCCGAAGGCAGAGGTACAACCCGTCCTTTCGAACTCATCGGACACCCGGAGTTGTCTGCCTATGCCTTTGCTGATTTTTTCCATCAAAAAATACTGCAATCGCTACCAGAACCAGGTGCGGTGCTGCGCCCGGCTACTTTCCAGCCAACCTTTGATAAATATGAAGGCCAGGCCTGTAACGGATTCCAGATTCACGTCCTGGATCCCTCCGTTTTCCAACCATGGATCTTCGGACAAATATTGTTGCACGCCATCTTTGCGTTTATGGGGAAAAAATTTTCCTGGCGGGAACCACCTTTTGAATATATCCACGACCGCCTACCCGTTGATCTGCTCAATGGAAGTGACAAACCAAGACAATGGGTAGAACAACAAGGGACGCTCCGGGAAATGCTTGTCATCGAACAGGAAGGATATCCTGATTTTTGCGCTCAGCGAGAGGAGGTGTTGATTTATCGTTAATGGAATGCGGATTATAACAGCTATTGCGCCGAAATTTCCATAATCCTTCCTGGACCTTCCAGGGAAACATATATTC
>CAZGOT010000491.1:0-1909 GCA_964527495.1 uncultured Haliscomenobacter sp. | reverse complement strand
GATGGGTTCTACACGATTACCAATGATATGCGCAAATGGGCATCCGCTTTCGATTGGGTCAAGATAAAGGATAATAGCCAGGATCCTAATGGCTACATGATGGTCGTGAACGCCAGCTTTCAGCCAGGGCTTTTCTATGAGCAAAAAGTAGATGGGCTTTGTGAAAACTCGCGCTTTGAGTTTTCGGTGGATGTTTTCAACCTGCTCCCTGCCGGAAAAAACAAAATAAAACCAAACGTTTCTTTCCTGCTTGATGGAAAGGAAGTATTCACGACAGGCAACGTTCCGGAAAATGAGCGCTGGAATACCTATGGTTTTGTATTTACCACAGCGCCGGGCCAGACATCCATAACCCTGGCGCTTCGCAACAACGCCCCGGGCGGCAACGGGAATGATCTTGCGCTGGACAATATCTCCTTCCGTGCCTGCGGCCCCAATTCGTTTATCCTACCTACCGAAATTGCCAATATCTGCGAAGATGGATCTCCGATTGCACTCAAAGCCACCGTGATCGGAGACGAATACTCCGCTCCAAAAATCCAGTGGCAGGAAAGCCTTGATGGAGGCGTCCAGTGGAGGGATATCCCTGGAGCAAGGGACTCTGTTTATACCCATACCAAACTTTCAGGTGGCTATTATTATTACCGCTACCTGATTGCCAATAGCTTGCAGAATTTACAAAATGCGAAGTGCCGGATTGTATCCAATATCAAAATCGTATATGTTGTCCCCAAGTTTTATACTATAACGGATACGATTTGCCGTGGACTTACTTCCAAACTTGGAAACAGGACATTCTCGGAAAGTGGTGTATATGTGGATAGCCTCAAAACTACGATTGGCTGCGACAGTATCGTTACCCTACGTCTTACCGTTGTGCCGGATCCCGGAATTACTGCCGCCTTTATTGCCAGGGGGCCCACCTGCGATTTACTAAACGGGGGATCTATCCAGATCGAACGCATTGTACGCGGTACGTTCCCCTACTCGTTTACAATTAATGGCCAGGGCTTGGGGGCCGTTAATCAGGCCAATGGTTTGCGTTCCGGTGACCAAAGTATCCGCATCACCGATCGTTACGGGTGTACCTTTGATACCGTACTAAATTTGGAAAGCCCACTGCCTTTTGAGGTGGAAATCGGCGCCGACCAGGTAATAGATTTGGGCGAAACGCTCAACGTGAGCGCCCGGGGCAACAGACCTGTAGTCGAGTACAAGTGGAAATTCACCCCACCGATAGAATGCCCCAATTGCAGCATGCTGGAGTGGCTACCCATCGCATCGGGTATCCTTTCTGTTAGCGCAAAGTCGGATAAAAACTGTATCGCAACCGACTCCATTTACATAAAAGTCAATAAAATCCGGAAGGTTTTTATCCCGGATGCGTTTACCCCAAACGGAGATGGCAGCAATGATTATTTTACCATTTTCGCGGGAATCCCCAATGTTAAACGCATCGAGCAGCTACGGATTTTCGACCGTTGGGGCGGACTTGTTTTCGAACGCCTGGACATTCCGCCTAACGACCCGCTTCTGGGTTGGGACGGTCAGGTGAAGGGCAAAAGCCTGCCCGAGGGAAACTACGCCTACCTTGCACGGATTCGTTTTTTGGATGAAGCCATCGAGTCATTCTCCGGTAATATTCAGCTCATCCGTTGAAAATCCGCTTATTTTACCCGCTTTCCATGTTTGATAACCATATTTACATCCTGCAACAGGGAGATATAGCGTAAAACATCCCCTTTAACAGCGATGATATCGGCATATTTACCCTCGGAAATCGTGCCGTAGTCTTTATCCGCCCCCATGGCTTTTGCTGGCCAGTAGGTAGCAGCTTTGATGGCGTACATAGGATCGAATTTGAATTGGTTGACCCAGACATCCAGTTCGTTCCAGGTACTTTGGCAAT
>CAZGOT010000490.1:0-1915 GCA_964527495.1 uncultured Haliscomenobacter sp. | reverse complement strand
AGGATGTTCTTTGATACGCATCCTTTGTTTGTATCCTACAAGGAAAGGGCCGGCTACCAGACGTTTTTTATGCGCACCATAAAGGCCCACGGGGTCTGGGAAGGGCAGAACCCTTTTGAAACCGGAACCGATATGCAGGAGGAAAAGCCGGTAGCGGTACTCACGCGTGCCACGATTTTTACCAGGCACTTATGGCGGTTCTGGACCTATGTGCCGCCAGTGAGCGCATCCATACACCAGCATCGCAAAAAGCTATTGCTGGCAATCGGGGTAGGGGAGCTCCCCTTGATCCAGCAGGCAACTTTCAGTATCTGGCGCAATCCTGCAGCGATGCTCGAATATGCCTATCAAAGCAACCACCATAAGAACGTAGTCCGTAAAACCCGGGAACTGGGTTGGTATTCGGAAGAGCTTTTTGCCCGCTTCTGTCCTTATCATTTTGAGGGAACAATGGACAATCCCTTGGAAAATGCCCGTCAAGATGGAACTCAACTATAAGCACCTGGGCGAAGGAGCGCCCTTAATTATTCTTCACGGTCTTTTTGGCACCCTGGACAACTGGCAGTCCATTGGTAAAAAGCTGGCAGAGCAGTTCAGCGTTTATCTGATTGACCAGCGCAACCATGGCCGCTCACCTCATGTACCGGTGCATGATTATCCTGCGCTTGCAGAAGATGTATGTACGTTCATGGCAGAACAAGGGTTGCCGTCTGCCAATTTGCTGGGGCATTCGATGGGTGGGAAGGTGGCAATGGAATTCGCCCTGCAGTATCCGGAGATGACGGACAAGCTGATTGTAGTGGATATTGCGCCAAAGCAATACACGGGAGGGCATGAGCACATTTTTCAGGCGCTTATGGCCATAGATCTCAGCGCTATTGATGAGCGGGGTGAAGCGGAAGCGGCACTGGGCCGTTTTATTGAGGAAAAAGGGACACTGCAGTTTTTGCTAAAAAATCTTTCCAGGAATAAAGACGGGCATTTTGAGTGGAAAATGAACCTGCCGGTATTATACCGATACTACCAGGAAATCATGGGCCCTCCGGTAGCCCGGGGATATTTCCCAGGAGATACCCTTTTTGTGCGGGGAGGGCGTTCTGATTATATCCTGGACTCCGACTGGCCGCACATTCACGCTTGTTTTCCCAATGCCAAGCTCCTAACCATCCCGGGTGCCGGACATTGGGTTCATGCCGATGCGCCGGAAGCGTTGTTTGTAGCGGTAGAGGCATTTTTAAACGGAAATACCGTTCCGGCGGCAATTATAGGTTAATAGCATATTTCATCAGCAACTGCTGGGTAAAACTCACGCGTTTTCCAAGTCCTGCGACTGCACCCGGTGCGTTGTAGTCGGTAATTTGTACCCGCACGTCATCGTCGTAAAAAACATTAGCGATCAGGGAAATTTGCAGGCGTTTAACGAGGGACATAGCTAATTGGCTGTTCCAGTCCACATCAATATTCTGGGGGTTGCGCAAATAGTTCGAATACAGGATGACCTGGGAGGTGAGGGTCAGCTTTTTATCCATAAACTTATTGGCATAGTTGATTTTGCACAGGGAACCGATCTGGGCATCTACGTTTTTATACGTAATTACCGTTCCGGCAGCATTTTTTGTGACAGGATTTCCATGAACGCCTTTTTTAGCGATGTTGTCATCGGTAACGATGATAAATTTGGCGCCAGCGGCGGAATAGAAAATGGAGAAAGTGGAATTGGGTTTGAAATCAACACCTATTGAAGCAGTAGTAGTTGCCGGGGCAAAAAAGTGGGCGAGTGGAATGGCATCTGATTGGGTAATATCCGTAAGAAAATTACCAGGATATTGTTTGGTACCCTGATACGTTGGGGTGATTTGGCTAAGGAGGTTAAAATCCACAGAAATGAAGAGTTGGGAAGAATCATTAGCCCGTA
>CAZGOT010000489.1:0-1917 GCA_964527495.1 uncultured Haliscomenobacter sp. | reverse complement strand
GTGGAAAGACGGGCGGCAAATCGCCGATACCCTGACTGTCGTTTTTGATTATGGACCGCTCAACGACCCAACAACCGGCTTTCAGGTACAATTTACCTCCCGTTTCTCCAATTCCGCTGGTGAAACCAAAGAACTGTATTATTCCAACGGAGGGATGATCAACCTCGACACCAATGAAATTTCGGATAATGGGGGACTTCGCACGCAGGAAGCTGCTGCAATGGGTTTACAGCCCAACCTGTTGCCAAAAATGAAGCTGGAAGGCGATCGGGTGATTTACGATGCCAACACCGGTAGCGATACCCATACGTTTAACCACGTGCGCAACTGGATGGAGTGCGTACGCTCGAGGAAAGAGCCCAACGCCCCTATTGAAGCAGGTTATCAGCATTCCATTGCCAACATCATGGCCACTGCTGCTTACCGGACAGGACAACGGGTTACCTTCGACGAGCAAAAGCAGGATATCCAGGCAGGAGGAAAGATTTGGAAACCGTACTAATGACTTTGGATAATACGCATAACCATCATGAACCGACGAAAATTTGTAACCAACGTCCTTGCTTTTGGAGCTGGCGCAGGTCTTTTGTCCACCAACCCGGTTTGGGCGGGTAGCCCAATTTTCTACCGCGGGGAGAAATTCAGGGTGGGGCTGATCGGAGCCAACGGTATGGGATGGAGCAACATGAATGCATTTCTTAAGGTACCCGGGGTGGAATGCACCGCTATTGCTGATGTGGACCAGTCCGTGCGCGAACGCCGGGCCGCTGATGCGCAAAAGCTCCAGGGGTCCAGGCCAAAACTCTTCAATGATTATCGCAAGATGTTGGAGATGAAAGAACTCGATGCAGTGATCATCGGGACACCGGATCACTGGCATTGCCTGCACCTCTGTGACAGCCTCGACGCGGGCAAGCACGTTTATTGCGAAAAACCTCTCGGAAGGACAATTCAGGAATGCCAGGTCATGCGCGTCCATGCCGTCCGCCATCCGCGTTTAATGGTTCAGGTGGGGCAATGGCAGCGCAGCGGTCCACATTACCGTGCCGCACTGGATTACCTGCAGAGTGGAAAAATCGGCAACGTGCGTATGGTCAAAACCTGGTCGTATGTAGGCTGGAAAAAACCGCTGGTGCCCAAACCTGATGGCCAGGTACCCGAGGGTGTAGATTATGATTTGTGGCTAGGTCCGGCACCGCAACGCCCCTTCAACCCCAACCGCTTCCACTTCGAATTCAGGTGGTTTTGGGATTATGCCGGTGGGCTGATGACCGATTGGGGTGTCCACCAGCTCGATATTGCTTTTGAAGGCCTCGGCCTGCAGGCACCACAGTCGGTAATGGCCTCCGGGGGCAAATTTGGATACCCCGATTCTGCCGGAGAGACCCCGGATACCATGCAAACCATCTATACCTTCGACCGCTGTAACGTCGCCTGGGAGCATGTGCTCGGCATAAGTGGCGGACCGTATAACCGCACCGAAGGTATCGCGTTCATTGGCAATGATGCCACCCTGGTCGTCAACAGGCAGGGTTGGGCAGTTTTGCCCGAGCAGGAAACCGGAAAAGATGGCCTGCTGCGCTACCGCTCCGACAAGCTCCCCGACCAGGAAAAGCCTGCCAATGTGGACTACCTGCTTCTGCACGTGCGGAATTTCCTGGACTGTATCGCCAACAATACGCCGGAAAAGCTGCAAACGTGGCCATTAATTCCTGTATTGGCAATATCGCCCAGCGCCTCGGCAGAAAAGTATATTGGGACGCTTCAAGTGAACGATTTCTGCATGACACGGAAGCAAATCAGCTCATGGAAGCAAATTACCAGAATGGGTGGCGACTGCCGGGATAGGGGTTGTATAAAAGTCTTTTGCCGCCTTCGGCGGCGGAAGAAAGTTTTGAACGAACACTGTTTTCATTG
>CAZGOT010000488.1:0-1927 GCA_964527495.1 uncultured Haliscomenobacter sp. | reverse complement strand
CAGCAGCAGTGTAAATCGTGCCGATACCAAGCAAAAGGCCAGGGCAATGGGCTTCGGCATACGCTTTTAATGCCCCAAAAACCTGGAAAGCACTTGTGCCCCGAAGCGTAAACTCAAAAACGCGCAGTCCGCCCTGGTAACTGGCTGCCAGGATGTCTGTTGCATATCCGGCATCCGAATGGTAAAAGACAGGTATAATTGGAGCGTTTTGAAGGTGCTGGAGCATCTTATATTAGGTTTATTGGTTAAAGGGCCTCTCCGAGGATAGGGGCAAATCCAAAATACCGCCTGGCGTTGCGATAACAGATGTCGCCTACCATCATGCCAATCCATTCCATTTCCGATGAGGGCAATTCCCCACGCTCGATTTCTCCACCCAGGAGGTTGCAAAGGATCCTCCGGAAATATTCGTGCCGGGGAAAGGACAGAAATGAACGTGAGTCGGTCAACATGCCGACAAACTGGCTGAGGAGCCCCATATTGGACAGGCTGTTTATTTGCTGTTCCATGCCATCTTTCTGGTCAAGAAACCACCATCCGGAGCCAAATTGGATTTTTCCGGCTACCGAGCCGTCATTGAAATTGCCGGTCATGGTGGCTAGCAGGGCATTATCCCGGGGGTTCAGGTTGTATAAAATGGTTTTCGCAAGGCGGTTGTCGGTGTCGAGGCGGTCCAGGAACCTGGAGAGCGCGCTGCCTTGTGGATAGTCGCCTATGCTGTCCCAACCGGTATCCGGTCCCAAAGTGCGCATTGCCCGCGTGTTGTTGTTGCGCATGGCACCCAGGTGGAATTGCTGGACCCAGCCTTTTTCCCAGTCCCAAAGAGCAAATGTATAGAGCAAGGCACTTTTGAACTTCAGTGCCTCCTGGGTTTCTAAAGCGTTTCCATCGCGGAGTTTGCGAAAGGCGAGTGCAATTTCTTCCTCGGTGTAAGGTTCGGCATACATCTGCTCCAACCCATGGTCGCTGACGCAAGCGCCGTTTTGTGCGAAAAAATCGTGCCGATTCTTGAGCGCAGTGAGGAAATCGTCGTAAGTATCTACCCTTACGCCGCTTCTTTCGGCAAGGAGATCTGTCCAGGAATTGAAAGCGTTGGTATCTTCTACGGCTATGGCCTTATCTGGACGGAAAGCGGGTAAAACGGCAAATCCAACTTCCGGGTCGGCGGCGATCTGCTGGTGCCACTCCAGCGTATCTGTTGGATCATCTGTGGTGCAAAGCAAACGGACATGCATCCTGCGGAGCAGATTGCGGACAGAAAATTCCGGACCTTTTAGCATTTCGTTCGCTTGTGCATAAATCTCTGCGGCTGTTTTGGGGGAGAGTAGGGTTTCAATCCCGAAATAGCGCTTCAGTTCGAGGTGGGTCCAGTGGTAAAGCGGGTTTCGAAGGGTGTAAGGTACCGTAAAGGCCCATTTTTCGAATTTTTCCCAATCACTGGCATTGCCGGTACAATAGGCTTCCTCCAAGCCCATGCCGCGCATCGCCCTCCATTTGTAGTGGTCGCCGTTCAGCCAGATCTGCGTGAGGTTTTCATAGCGGGTATCCTGGGCAATATCTTTTGGGGAGAGGTGGTTGTGGTAGTCAATGATAGGCATAGGCGCTGCATACCCGTGGTAGAGCTCCCTGGCGGCTGTGGATTGTAGCAGGAAATTATCGTCCAGAAATGGCATTGGTGGTATATTGATTAATGGTTAGGGTAAAAGTAGGGATAAAAAAACAGGACATTCCGTTTTTTTATAAATGAAAATCTAGTGGACGGACGCGATTATCAGGCAAAATATCCCGTGCGTTGCAAGCGTTCGCGCAGGGTTTTGAGCGCCCTGCTCATGTGTGCTTCTACCGTTTTGACACTGAGGTCCAAAGCAGCGGCAATTTCGGCATAGGTCATTTTAGCATCGCGGCTCATCAGGAATATCTGTCTGCA
>CAZGOT010000487.1:0-1942 GCA_964527495.1 uncultured Haliscomenobacter sp. | reverse complement strand
ATTACTTTGTCATGGATGGCAATGGAAACGATGTATGCAACTATACCATCCGGGTGACCAAGGGTAGTGCAAAAGTGCCGCCTTTGCCGCCTACAGGTGCGGTTCAGGGACCTGCTGAGACATGCCAGGGGGATAGTGTGGCATTTTCGGTGCCCGCTGTCAATGGCGCGAATTTCTACCAATGGCGCCTGGATGGGAAACTGGTCGCAGAGGGACGGCAGGTCAAAATCGCCTTTCCCGATGCCGGATTGCACCAACTGGCCGTTGCAGCTTATAACGTCTGCGATACCGCTGATGCCGCTTTTTTGACTGTCATGGTCCATGAAGATAAGGCCACTAACCTCATAGAAGAAATTTGTGAAGGGGCTTGTGTGACTATCAACAATACCAAAATCTGCGACCCGGGAAATTATACTTTTCGATTTCAAACAAGCCGGGGCTGCGACAGCATCGTCCGGGTGAGCGTCGTCAGAAGGTTTGTGGTTTCTTCCTTTCTGGATGTGTACCTATGTTCGACGGACAGCGTGCTAGTCGGCGATACCTGGTACCGTCCACCAGGCAGATATGTGGAGGTGCAGCCCTCCTCCACCCGTTGCGATAGCCTGATCAACCTGACGCTGAGGGCGATTATTTGCGAAATTACCGGCGTTGCAAGGGGACAGCCCGTTTTATGCCACGGCGGAAATACCGGCGTGTTGTCTTTTCATGTCATCAATGGTACGCCGCCTTTTACCTACACCCGGGAACGCCTGGGAGGTAATCCTGCTGGTTCGGGCAACCTGGATACCCTGGAAAGAGAAATTAAGATTGGTAATTTGCCTGCTGGTAGTTACCTCGTCACCGTGCGTGATACTTTCGGCAACGACGCCATTTTCCAGACGGTCATAGCAGATCCGCCTCCCCTGGCACTCCGTCTGGAGCCCTCAAATTTCAATGGGTTTAATATCGCCTGCCAGGGTGGATCCAGTGGAACGCTCAGTGCCCAGCCTTCCGGTGGAAATCCTCCTTATGCCTTTCGGTGGAGCGACGGACGCCAGCAATCGGATATCAGGGGACTTTCTGCAGGAGGTTATGCAGTGACGGTAAAAGATGCAAACGATTGCACAACCTCCGGGGAATCAACCCTCACGGAGCCCACGCCCATAGCATTCGAAGCCCTTTTTGTACGTCCGGATTGTACGGGTCCCAATACGGGAAAGGCATCAGTAAGAAATGTCCGGGGTGGGGTAGGTCCTTATCGGTTTGCCCTTTCGGATGGCCTATTCCAGGATAACGCCGTTTTTTCCGGTTTGGGAGAAGGCAGGTATAGGCTACTGGTAAAAGATGCCAACGGATGCCAGGCCGACACTGCTGCGCAGATCCTGGCATCGGCCATCCCGGAAATTGCTTTAGTCGGCCCTTACCAACTCCGACTGGGATACACGCTACAACTGGAAGCCACCGTTAACCTCGTTCCTAAAACCGTTCAATGGTCGCCCCCAGAGGGTTTATCCTGCACCAACTGCCTGGAGCCCCAGGCTGGTCCGGTTAAAAATACAGTCTATACCCTCTCGGTTGCCTCTTCGGATGGCTGCGTGACCACCCACAGCGTCGCCGTTACTTTGTTGAAATACCGCCCCATTTTTGTACCCAACGCTTTTTCTCCTAATGGCGATGGCGCCAATGATAGCTTTACCGTTTTTGCCGGTCCCGCCCTTAAAAAACTGAAATCCCTGCGCGTGTTTTCCCGCTGGGGAGAATTGGTTTTCGAACGCCTGGATTTTCTCGCCAATGACCCTTCCCTCGGCTGGGATGGCCGTTTCAAAGGGGAATTCCTGCAGGAAGGACTCTTCGTATGGTCTGCCGAACTGGAATATGTAGATGGCGTTTCCGAAATTGCGAAGGGGGAAGTGCTCATTGTGCAATAGCGGGGTGTGGATTGTGCAATAAAATTTCTTTAAAC
>CAZGOT010000486.1:0-1944 GCA_964527495.1 uncultured Haliscomenobacter sp. | reverse complement strand
CTGGAAATTTATGCGGATGCGTCCTGCCAATTTTCCTACGGTCCGAATTGCACAACTGGCGCGTTTGGTATATCAAGGGGAGGATTTATTTGATAAGGCCATGGTTGCTGCCGGTCCCGGAGAATGGGAGCACATGTTCGAAGTGGAGGTTTCGCAGTACTGGAGGACGCATTATACGTTTGGTCACCTTTCACATCCGCGTAACAAGAGCCTTGGCAAAACGGCGGTACACAACTTGCTGATCAATGCCGTTGCTCCTTTTCTTTTTTTGTATGGCACGGTTGTACACAGCCCCCGCCATTGTCAGAAAGCGATAGAGCTGCTTCAGGCATTGCCTGCGGAAGACAACCACATTACCCGCAAGTGGGCGGAACTTGGACTAAAGGCCCAGGATGCTGCGCAAAGTCAGGGGCTGATCCAACTCAAAACGGGTTACTGCGACCATTTTAAATGCCTGGGATGTGGGATAGGGCACGATATCCTGAAAAAAGCCTGAAGGGGGCTTTAAAATATGGCCGCAGGCTATCCAAGCGCAAGGTTAGGCAAAGCTGCTTCCGCCTTGGGAATCTGTTCTGGTTTCCCTACGTCGAGCCAAAAATCCCCATCATGCGGATAAGCGAGGATACGGCCCTGCACTGCAGCAGCGAGGTAAACGTCAATGGTCGAAAAGACCTTTTGGCGGGGAGGGAAAAAAGCGAAAAGCTCAGGGCTGATAACCTGGATTCCACTAAAGGCCATGAGGTTTAGCTCGGGGGCAGCACGTACGATGATCTGCTCTTTTTTTGCGGTATTGCGCCAGCCGCAGAGCTGCTGTTCGCCATCAAAAATGAGTTGGCGGGAGCTTTCGCGGTGGCGGACGGCGAGGGTAGCCAGAGGCTGCTCGCGCATGTGGGCAGCGTATAGGGCAGCAAGGTCAATGGAAGAGACTATATCCACGTTAAGCGCGAGGAAAGGTGCTGATTCTAAAAACCAGGCGGCTTTTTTCAAGCCTCCACCGGTATCCAGGATCTCATCGCTTTCATCGGAAATTTCGATATGGAGGCCGAAGTTGTTTTTTTTCTCCAAAAACTCCCGGATCTGCTGACCGCGATAATGGATATTGACGATGATTTCTTTACATCCAAAAAATTTCAGGCGCCGGATGGCAATCTCCAGCAGGGGTATTCCACCAATCTCTATAAGGGCTTTGGGCCGTAGGTCGGTAAGTGGCTGCATTCGGGTACCTAAGCCTGCGGCAAATATCATGGCTTTCATGGAAATGCGTATTATCGTTCCGGATAACAGACTTGTTGTGGAAGGATCACCACGGGTAGTTGCGCGCTATTTTTCCCAAACAATATTTTGGGCATAAAAAAGCTCATTTTCGTTACCTGGCTGATTACTTTCACAAGAAGTTATGTAAACAAAGGTAAGTATTGAAAAGAGGATTTGCTGCCGGAATTTTTATATTTGTCCAAGCGCCAAAAAATATGATTCAGCATCGTCTTTTTCAAATATTGCTCGCGCCAGTTTCTTTGCTCTATGGCTTAATTGTCGCTTTGCACCAGCTTGCCTATGCCTCGGGTCTTTTAAAAGCCGTTTCGTTCAGTATTCCGGTCATTTCAATCGGCAATCTATCCATGGGTGGATCAGGTAAAACCCCCCATATTGAATGGCTGGTACGCTTGCTTAAGCCCTATATTTCCGTAGCTACACTAAGCCGGGGGTATCGGCGCAAGACCCTGGGCTTCCTTTTCGTGCAACCGGAAATGAGTGCGCGCGAAGCTGGCGATGAGCCGTTGCAGTTCAAGCGCAAATTCCCGGATATCGCCGTGGCCGTTTCGGAAAGCCGGGTGCTGGGGATACCCCAGATTATAAGCTATTACCCACAAACCCAGGCCATCCTGCTCGATGATGCATGTCAACACAGGGCAGTGCAGCCTGGACGGAATATTCTGCTTACCG
>CAZGOT010000485.1:0-1960 GCA_964527495.1 uncultured Haliscomenobacter sp. | reverse complement strand
CCGAGGCGTTCGACGTTTTGCCGGAAACGCATCCTGTCTTGTTGCTTATGGATATCGCGAAGGTCTGCAACGTATTTGTTGGCGATGTGCGCATGCTGGCTTAAATTGTATATCATGGACGTGTATTTTTTCTAAGGTGAAAGGTGCGCTGAAGGGGCACCGGAAAAACGACTTCCTAATTTACGGTTTTTTTCGCAAAGAAAACAAATTATTTGCCGCTTGTATCAGGCTAACATACATTTCCGGCCATGCTTTCCACCCATCTGGAGCATAAAAGGAGCTGTTGTGCCAGATGGTACAAAAAGTAGTGCCCACCACTTTACACTGTTGGAGGATAGGCGCGATGCGATTGGCTGCCGCTGATGGATTTAATCCCAGATAATCTTTCAGGGTGACATCCATGACCTGGAAGGGCTGTACCCATAGCGTAGCCTGGCGTTCTGCCAGGAGGTCGTACCAGGGAAAAGCGATCCCCGTACCCGCCCTGAACCCGGGCTGATCGGCAAACCCCATCGAATAATCTATTTTGAACCCGGCAGACTCCAACCGGTGATAGGTTTCCGGGAAGGAAAGGAATAAGTAATGCTGCCGGGTCTGCGTTGCCGGGATTCCCGTTATCGTTTCGAGCCGCTCTTTTTCAAGGGCCAAACGCCCGGCCTTGAAGTTGGAGGCCATGGAAGGATGCAAACCCACCTTGGACCCCTTTGCCCTGATCAACGCCTGCAATGCCGGTATCTGATGATCAATATTGCGGTCAAAACGGGCATAATTTCCCAGTAAAAAAAAGTACAAGGGCTGAAAGGCCGATGTGGTGTGCAGCCCGTCCAAAAACGCGTACTGGTCGTACGGGTCGGGGTAGCCGGACAAGCTCTTTACCCGTGCTACCAAACTGTTGAATTCAAGGGATAAGAGGGACTTGCCACTTGCCAAAAGTTGCCGCCACCAGGGCCGGTAGCGGTAGGCCCACGCAATATCCACATCATACGTAGGTAAAAAGCGATAGGGAGTCTTGGGGATTGGTGGAATGTTCCATTTAGATTCCAGGGCATCATAGAGGCGGTTCAGCCAGATATCCACCAGGGGCAAATCCAGGGTATGGTGTCGGTAGCTCAGGCTTTCTGTGGCGGGAAAGCGGCCAAAACGGTCTGCCTGGAAGGGTTGGTATTCCTCATAGCGGCTGAGGAAGTAGAAAATCATGGCCGGCAAATCAAAAGGGAAGTCGGCACCTGGGGTATTTGCAGGGAAAAATGCCGGAAAGGGCAGCCCCTGGGTGGGTTCCGGCTTTTTTGCCCCACAGCCGGTTTCGAACAACAGCCCGGTTGCAGGCAGGAAAATTTCCCTGTCTGGTCCGGCTATTGCAGCAGTACTATAGTTGATTTTAGGCCCCTGATAAGCCAGGAAGGTCTCGGTGGAATGGACTATGCGGTAAGGCAGGGAGCGGAAGACTTCGAATACAATACGGGCGATATAGGAAACCCTGGGGGATTCCTGTGGCGAATAAAGCAGGATTTCAGGCATTTTGCCGGTCATAGCCATTGCAATAAATCTGGTACATTGGGCATGTTCCGGCACTGTACCGGCTTACCATGCCGCCCCTGGATACGCCCGCGGTAAAAACTGCATTTCGGCGAGGATGTAGCCGAGGTGTTCGGTGTGGATCCCTTTTTTGCCACCTTGCTGCATCCAGGTATCTTCGGGTTTCTTTAGCGTAGCCTCCTGTAGAACAGCAACCACTTTTTGATCCCAAAGCGTCTTGATTTTTGTAAGATCAGGAGCCAGGCCCAGTGCTGCCATTTGAGTATCCAGTTCATCCGGCAGGGTGAGTTCACCCGTGAAGCTCCACAAATCGTCCACTGCGCCCTGGATTTTCTGGTGGCTCAGCTCTGTCCCATCGCCGAGGCGGATCATCCACTCTGCACTGTAGCGGAGGTGGTAGGTAATTTCTTTGTGCGCTTTCCGG
>CAZGOT010000484.1:0-1967 GCA_964527495.1 uncultured Haliscomenobacter sp. | reverse complement strand
GTTTTTAGCAGTGGCATAAATGCGATAGGATCATTTTTTTACAACAATATCTTCGATCTTCAAGGGCGTAGTTTTTCAGGCCACTCCAACTTATTCTCCAATAACATCACCGATGCAAACACTTTTCCTGCGGACAATGGCAACCAGATCAACGTGGACTTGGGGACGGTCTTTCTGGTTGCGCCAAGGCTCAGCCTGCCACAGGGGATATCCACCGATGGAAGATGGCAACTAAGACCTGATTCACCGGCAAAGGGGGCGGGTTTCGGAAGTACGAGCGAAAAGCCAGTGGATTGCGGGGCATTCGGAGGTACATACCCTTACGTGCTATCTGGCCTTCCACCTATTCCTTCTATTTATGTTTTTGATCATCAACCCGTGGGTAGTAACGCCGACCCGCTGGATGTCCGGGTAAAGGTCATTTCCAGAAATTGAAAAAGCTATTCAGTGTGATTTAGGACTGTTGTGTGCTTTTAATAAAACTGAATACGCCAATCGAAATGAACCGGAAATTTCTATCATCTGGATGGTTTGTGCTCTGCTTTTTTTGCCACGGTTATCTGGCAGGCCAGCAAATTACCCGGGTCGAGTACTTCTTCGACCAGGATCCCGGCTTTGGCAATGGTATCTCTGTCGCATTGACCAGCTCGGAAGAACTCCAACTAAACTTTCAGGCGGATGTTATCCACCTTACCAATGGGTTTCATAAACTGTATGTACGGGCTTACGTGCCATACTATACAATTACTAACAGTGATACCGTGCTGCACAGGGGCGGGTGGTCCCATACTTTCTCCCGACAGTTTTACAAGGAGGAAATCCCATTGCCTGCTACGGCCAAACAAATCACGGGTGGGGAGTATTTTATCCGTTCTGACCCGGGCTTCGGCAAGGGTAAGCCAATATCTGTAGTGGCAAATAATCACCTGGAATCCTTATCCATTGTTGTGCCGATAGACGAGGTGCCTGGCGGGGTCAGCAAGTTGTTCCTGCGTTTCCGGGATTCCGGGGGGAGCTGGTCGCATACGGTCGAGCGACAATTTTATAAGGAGGTAGTAATCCTTGAATCCACGGCCCCGGAGATTGTTGCCGGGGAGTATTTTATCAATCAGGACCCTGGTTTGGGGAGCGGCATACCCATTTCGCTGATGCCGTCTGCGCACCTGGATTCCCTGCCCTTCATTGTTCCCCTGGAAAACGTGCCGAATGGGTTTAGTAAGGTATATGTGCGCTTTAAAAATGCGCAGGGGCGGTGGTCGCATACCTATTCCCGTCAGTTTTTTAAGGAGGAAATCCCACCTGGAAATCTCTCCAATAAAATTGTTGAGGCAGAATACTTCATTGATACCGACCCGGGCTTTGGGAAAGGTTTGCCAATCCATATTGCTTCCCCCAATGATACCCTTGACCTGGCTTTGGTTGTTGATCTCAGTACCCTGAGGGTAGGGACGCATTACTTATATGTGCGCGCAAAAGACCAGTCCGGCAAGTGGGGGATCACCCTGTCCAGTTCTTTCTTTGTCGAGCCTACAACCAAACCAGTGATCTCCATTCTGAACTACCCCAGGGCAATCTGTACCGGCACGCCATTTAAAGTACCCTTTTCGATGAATACCGACCTGGCACCGGATAACGTTTTTACCCTTCAGATAAGTTCGATTAGTGATAATTTTAATAATCCGGTAAATATTGGCAGCATAATCAGCGCTACAGGGGACACCATTACCGCTACAATCCCATCGTTTGTTCCGGACGGGAATACATACCGTTTCAGGATCGTATCCAGTGCTCCAAAAGATACCAGCGCATTTGTTTCCAATAACGTAACAGTAACCAATAAACCCGGAGCATTTTTTAACATCCTGGGCGAGCCGGCAAATTGTTTGGGGGAAAAGACCTACAATATCAGTGCCCCACTACCTGGGGTAAATTACCGCTGGGAATTTAGCGGGGGCAGTTCCTTGCAA
>CAZGOT010000483.1:0-1975 GCA_964527495.1 uncultured Haliscomenobacter sp. | reverse complement strand
GCCGGAATTGAGGTAGAAAAAATCTTCGGTATCGCCAATCAGATCCAGTCGGGAGCCACCGATGACTTCACCGCTACGCGACTGTTGTGTAAACCCGGCAAGGGCATTGAACCGGTGGTTGCCAATTTCTTTAGTGTAGGTTGCCGTATTTTCCCACTGCCAGTCAAAAAAGCGCGATGCTTCCACAAATACCCTGCTGTTGGGGTTGCGCTGCCGGTTATCCACCTCAAATTTTGGTTCGAAGCTTCTGCCGCGGTTGTTGATCAGGTTAAATCCCAGGCTGGAGCGTAAAGTGAGGTTTTTGAGCGGATAAACTTCTGTAAACAGGTTGCCATTGAATTGCTGGCCATTGCTGCGGTTGTAGCTGTTGTACTCCAGTTGTGCTGCAGGGTTGCTGACGTTGGAGGTAAAAGCCGTACTCCCGTACCTGCCCAGGCTGTCTACCGGAGGGATGCGCGGGTCTGCGGCGTATGCGTTGAATACGATGCCGCCGGGTTCCCGGTTACTTGCTGTAGAGATGAACGCGAGGTTGTGGCCGAGTTTTAATCCTTTTATCAGATTGTACTCGTTGTTGACCCGCAGGGAATACCTGTTAAAATAAGAGGTTTGGATAATCCCGTCCTGCTGGAAAATATCCCCGCTTACGTTGTATGTGACTGCATCAGATCCTCCGCTGATGTTGAGGTTGTAATTTTCAACGGGGGCATCCCGAAAGATTACCCCTTGCCAGTCCGTACCTTGTCCAAATGCCTCAGGGTTGGGATATGGGGCGGGGATACCGATATTTTTGCTAAATTCATTGACGAGCTGTGCGTATTCTGTGCCATTGGCCAGCGCAATTTTTTTATCCACCTGCTGTACGCCACGATAAGCATTTAGGGTAAAACGGGCCCGTTGGCTGCGGGTACCCTTTCTGGTAGTAATCAGGATGACCCCATTGGCACCTCTGGTACCGTAAATCGCTGCGGAGGAGGCATCTTTGAGTACTTCCATCCGTTCGATTTCGTGGGGGTTTAAAAAGTCTATGTTGTCCAGGATGAGGCCATCTACCACAAAAATAGGGCTGGCATTGTTTAGTGTACCTGTTCCACGGATGCGGATTACTGGCGCCTCGCCTGGTCTTCCGCTGCCCGCGGACACTTGTACTCCGGAAACTTTGCCTTGCAGGGCTTGTCCCACGTTGGCCGCCGCAATTTTTTGAAGCTCTTCGGATTTAATGGTGGCAACAGATCCGGTCAGGTCGCTTTTGCGCTGGGTACCGTAGCCCACCACGACAACCTCATTGAGCAAAAGGGAGGATTCGCTGAGCGTAACGGAGATTTCTTTTTGTCCGCGCAGGGGGATCTCCTGCCCTTCATACCCCGTATAACTAAAGATAAGGGTAGCAGTGAGATCGGGTACCTGGAGGCTAAACCGTCCGTCTATGTCCGTACTGGTGCCTTCCGTGGAATTTTTAATCAAGATATTGACGCCGATTAAAGGGGATTTCTGCCCATCAACGACTATGCCACTAACGGTTACCTGGGCAAACAGGTCCATGAGGACAAAACATAGCCCCAGGGTTATGGCAGTCCGCAATAAAATGGTAGATAGGTGCTTCATCACTTGCTATTTTGTTTTAAGCCAACCACCGGTGAATCCGGCCTTGCGCAATCCGTCATTAATATAAGGGTTTTTCTTCATGAGGTCCCAAATCAGGCCAGACTGATAATTCGCGATCTGGATGACGATGGGACCCTGGTCAATGCCGATATAATCCTGGTCGAACCATCCTTTTTCGCCGGTTTTGCTCCAGACATAGGTGGGATTAAAGGCATCTTTAAATCCGTAATCGTCCACGAGGTTGTCGTAGTAGGTTTCCCACATGGTTTTCAGGGCAGGCAGGCATATTTCCGGGGCAAAAGGAAGGGAACCGGCAGCTGCGGTAGGGGCAATTGTCCCATCATCCACTTCCCGGATCGAGCAGGCGCCTCTG
>CAZGOT010000482.1:0-1988 GCA_964527495.1 uncultured Haliscomenobacter sp. | reverse complement strand
GATCCCGGTGGAATCGCTGCGATCTCTCGGCACGATGGTCGATGGTAGGCGACGGGATCACGGTGGTCGGCGACCCGGCGAAAAAGGCACTTCTGATCGCAAGCAGCCACGGAAACAAGCGCTTTTATCTTTGGACCATCGAAAATGGCGCGCTCAAAAGCCCAACGCCTACGGTAAACAATTACGATTTTGTGACCAACACAAATTTTAGCCGAATCACTCAGGTGCCCGGGCCCGAAAACCTGTACCTCGCCAGTGCGCCTTCGTTCGGAATGATGCTGCTCGATAGCACAATGAAATTAGTGGATACAATTAATGCAGCATTCTTTCCTAGTTGGGCCATGCACGCACAAATATTTACGTACAAGGGCATTCGCATGTTGGGATACGTACATGTGCGGAGCAGTCCCGCTGCCAATGCGTTATATGTACTCAATATCAACGATAAAGCCACAGTCCGCGAAGCATTTGCCAGTCTGAAAACAGTGCCATTTGCAGATCGCCTGCTGCATTCCGCCAATCTGGGAAGTGTGTCCAATGGCAATGCAAGCGCAGGTCTGGATATTTCCGCAGATACCCTGGGGAATGTTCAGATTATGGGCTTTTCGGCAGGTAATGGATTCCTTGTACAGCAATTTGGCAACGAAAGACCCTATTCCCCTGCTTCCCTTAGTCCAATTTCCATGCTCATGGACAAAGCCCAGGCAAGGGGCAAACAACCTTCCCTGATTGACAATGCCGGTAACAACCGTGGAGCTGCTTTCAATGGAAAACATGTGTTTGTAGCTTCGAGGCAAAATGGGAACCACGTGTATTATTGGGATGTCAAAGATACCATTTCCGCCCCTAAAGAATTGAATATCAGCAGTGTTTCCGGGGGGACTTTCACCCTTTCTGATCTTGCCGCAGTAGGGGATAACCTCTATTTGTCCAACATGGTACTTGCCGGAGGCACGTTCAAAGTATATCACTGGGAAGGAGTAAGCAGTTCGCCCCGTGTCCTTTTGGAATATCCTGCCGCACCAGACCGCTTAGGTGATGCGATCACGGTAGTAGGGGACCCTGCAAAAAAGGCATTTCTGATTGCGAGTAGCCATGGCAATAAGCGCTTCTATATCTGGACTATCGAAGGTGGTTTCGTTAGCAGTACAACACCAATGGTGAAAACGTATGATTTTGTTTCGAATACAAACTTTGGGCGCATAACCCGCGTACCAGGAGCAGAGGAACTCTATATGGCCAGCGCTCCTTCTTTTGGGATAATGCTGCTTGACCAAAATATGAACCTGCTCGATTCCTTGTCCGCTACCTTCTTCCCGAGCTGGCCGATGCATGTCCAGGTATTTCAGTACAATGGCCAACGGCTGATGGGATATGTGCATGTAAAAAGCAGTCCGGCAGAAAATGCCCTGTATGTTGTAGATATCAATGAAAAAGCAAATATTCGCGATGTATTTGCCAGTATGCGCAAAGCAGGATTCGCCAGCCGCCTGATTCATTCCGTAAATTTAGGATCGGTTTCCAATGGCAATGCCAGCGCGGGCTTGGATGCAGTAACCGATGCTGCGGGTAATGTGCAGATAATGGCTTTCTCCGCTGGCAACGGTTTTATTGTACAGCAGTTTGGTAATAAACAAGTTACGGCGCTTCCCCAGGTTGTACAAGGCGGGTTTGAGTTATACCCGAACCCTGCGTTTTCGGAATTGCAGATCAATGCCCCCGATAAGATACAGGAGATCCTACTCTTTGATTTTAGCGGCAGGCAAGTGGCTGTTTGGCCTGCGAGCGGAAAGCAGGCAGTCATTTCCGTAGAACAGTTCCAAAATGGTATGTATGTACTGATGATCCGCTCGGAGAAAGGACTTTCTGCAAGTAAAGTGTTGATTCAAAAATAAGTGGTTGTGTGAAAAGTCTTTCGCTGCCTTCGGCAGCGAAAGGAAATTTTGAATGGACACTATTTTATCTCATTTTGCTTCGCAAAATGAGAT
>CAZGOT010000481.1:0-1991 GCA_964527495.1 uncultured Haliscomenobacter sp. | reverse complement strand
TTAGGGCTACACTGAACACGAGCTTGGGATCTACCACCGTACCTGACACAGAGCCAAAACGGTTCTTCATCACTTTTGGTGAATAAAATCGGTATATATTATTGACAATCAGTAATTTTGACAGCTTGGATTAGCCTATGACAAAAAGTGCCGTTTCTCGTTCGCGAAAAGGGCTTTTTTGAGGGCTTCCCCCCAGGCGACGGGTCGCGAAAACGTATCGTCGTGCCGTACCCCGACCAGTTCGAGTCAAAATTGTCCCGATATGAGAATAGCTCAATTACTGCCTGCAAGCCCCTCCCTACGTTACCAGTCCTGCTCCAGGCGGGACGGGCAGTTGCGTGTTCTGTTGCGGGCCGCTGGGAAGAAAGCGGCTCTTTGTCCGCTGTGCGGGCACAAAAGTAAGAAGGTTCACAGCGTATATACCCGACATATTTCAGATTTGCCCTGGGCTGGTGTGCCCGTGTGTATGGAAATCCTGGTGCGCAAGTTTTTCTGTGCAAACAAGGGCTGCTCCCGGAAAATTTTCACAGAGCCACTGGGTAGCGACATGCCACCTTATGCCCGCCGTACCAGTCGTTCTGCCCGCCAACTGGGTGTCGTGGGGCTAATAGCCGGGGGAAATACCGGAGCGGCCCTGGCGAGGACCATCGGGTTGCCCGGGAGTGCCTCCAGTGTGCTGCGTCAGGTACGGGTATGGTCCAGGGTAGAAACGTCACAAGCGCCAAAGGTAATTGGTATAGATGACTGGGCCTTCCGCAAAGGACGCACCTATGGTACCATCGTGGTAGACCTGGAAACGGGCAGGCCCATCGATTTGTTGCCAGACAGAGAATCGGCCAGCGTTATCCAATGGCTCGAACAGCACCCTTCGGTAAAAGTCATCAGCCGCGACAGGGCGGGTGCCTATGCATTGGCGGCAAAGACAGCGGCCCCGGAAGCTATGCAGGTCGCCGACCGCTACCACCTGCTCAACAACCTGGGCGAAGCCCTTCAGCGGGTAATGGATAAACAATACCCGGCATTACAAACAGCGGTCCGGGAACTCGCACGCACAAAGCAGGCTCAACCAGACCCGGAAAAAGAAATAGCCAAGCCGTTGGATCCGGCTCCCTCGGGCGAAGAGGCCCAACCACAAACGATAACCAAAAAACAGGCAAATTTTCAGGAGGTAAAGCGGCTTCGGGCCGAAAACTATCCTATCCGCGCTATTGCCCGCCAGACTGGGCTGAACCGACAAACCATCAAAAAATACCTTGACTGCGATGTTTGCCCGATAAAATCGGTATCCTTTAAAAACCGGTCCGAGGTACACCAATATACAACTTACCTCAAGGGCAGATGGGATGCGGGCGAATCCAATCGCGCCCAATTGTGGAGGGAGGTTGTCGAACTCGGGTTTAGTGGGTCGTTTCAAGCCGTGTACAGAATCTGCCGCCAATTTGGATCGGCACAGGGCCAAGCGGTAAAAACCCCGGCTATGGAACTCCGGTACTGGTCGGCCCGACGGGTAAGCATGCTGTTGGCGAAACCTTGCGAGGCACTGACCCAGGAACAGTCCATTTTCATGCAGGCCCTGTACCAAGCATCCCCCCTGGTTGAAAAGGCCGCTCTTTTGAGCCGGCGATTCAAGCAAATGGTTACAGATCGGCAGCATGACAAACTGGACGAATGGTTGCAAGATGCAGTCGGCTGTGGCGTAGAAGCGCTGAAAAATTTTGCACAGGGCTTGAAACGCGATTATGATGCCGTCGAAAATGCTCTGACGCAGCCATGGAGCAATGGCCCTGTGGAAGGGCATGTCAACCGCCTGAAAACCATCAAGCGCCAAATGTATGGCCGCGCAGGGTTTGACCTCCTAAAACTGCGCGTCCTGGCCGTCATCGCCTAAAATCCTTTCACCAAAAGTGATGAAGAACCGTTTTTCGTGCAAGGTAACAGGTAGCACAACAACGTACCCTTGCCCTGGAAGAAGCTTTACAGCGCAGAGACCA
>CAZGOT010000480.1:0-1994 GCA_964527495.1 uncultured Haliscomenobacter sp. | reverse complement strand
GCAGAGAGCCGGCCAGGGGCGGTCCGAGCGGCATAAACGATCCGTTTTTCTCCATAAGGGGTACGGAAATGTTGATCAGCGCCGGTTACCAGCTGGCGGAATGAGCCGAAGTACGATTCCAGATGGCTTCCGGAGACTTTGGTGCTCTGCGTTGCATTGTTGGGTACCATGCGTTCGGGAATTTAAGGATGTAATACTTGTTTTTTGACCAGATTTGCCAGGTCGCGGGCGGCATCGGTAGTCCTTGCTTCGGCATAAATGCGGATAATGGGCTCCGTGTTGGACTTGCGCAGATGGACCCATCCATCCGGAAAATCTACTTTCAAGCCGTCAATCGTAGAGCATTCTTCATTGGCAAACCGGTCGAGCAGCCTGGAAAGAATCGTTTCGTATGGAACATCAGCAGGTATATCAATGCGGTCCTTGACCATTTCATACCCGGGGAATCCCGCCTTAAAAGCCGAGGCGCTGCCTCCGAATGCCGCCAGGGCACTCAGGAAAAGGGCAGTGCCAGCCACGGCATCCCGTCCGTAGTGGAGTTCAGGAACAATAATGCCGCCATTCCCTTCTCCGCCGATAATAGCTCCCACGGCTTTCATCTGCCTTACCACATGCACTTCCCCAACGGCAGCAGCGAAATACTGACCGCCGTGCAGATGGGTCACGTCACGCAGGGCACGCGAGGAGGACAGGTTGGAAACGGTATTTCCAGGCTTATGCCGGAGGAAATAATCGGCTATGGCGACGAGCGTGTATTCTTCCCCAAAAGGCTGACCATTTTCACAGATGAGGGCAAGGCGGTCAACGTCTGGATCTACGGCTATGCCTAAGTCGGCATGGTGGAGTCGGACAGCCTCGGAAAGGGCGCCGAGATGTTCAGGAAGTGGTTCGGGATTGTGGGCAAAATGTCCTGTTGGTTCGGCGTTAAGCACAACGGTATTGCAGCCCAGGGCCTCGAGCAATGGAAGGAGCGCCATAGCTCCGGTGGAATTTACCGCGTCCAGCACTATGGTATATTGCTTTTCCCGCACGGCAGCGGTATGCACAAGAGGATGGTCCAGGACAGCCGCAACATGGCGGTGGAGGAAATCCTGGTTGAACGTTCTTTGCCCAAGGGCATCCACATCGGCAAAACAAAAGTCGCGGGCTGCTAATTTGGCCAGTACGGCGGCACCCATCTCCGGGGAAATGAACTCGCCACTGGCATTCAGGAATTTAAGCGCATTCCACTCCCGCGGATTGTGGCTTGCGGTAATGATTATCCCCCCTTGAGCATTTTCCCATACCACCGCCATTTCAATAGCAGGGGTAGTGGAAAGTCCTGCATCCACTACATCAACGCCCATGGCCAGTAGTGTCTGTATGGCAAGCTGCTGTACCAGCGGACCGGAAATCCGGCCGTCCCTGCCAAGGACGATTTTGGGCTGTGGATGGTCAGCAAGGAGCAAGCTGGCAAATGCGGCTACGCTCCCGACGATATCTACCGGGGTGAGACCCTCGCCGGGCACGCCGCCGATTGTGCCCCGAAAACCGGAAATAGACTGTATGAGTGCCACTTTTTTTTATGCAAAAATAGCAAATTTGCTGGTACGGAGATAGGTTGTTGTTTTTTGGAAAAGTTACCTTTGTTCAGCCCACTTGATTCTCTGACGTGGTCACTATGGAGTGGGTAAAAGTATTCGGGGTTGTGTAAAAAGGCCGGAGGCTTTCATTTGGCGGCTTACGCCGCCAAATTTTATTTTGAATGAACGACGTTTTCATTCATTTTGCAAAGCAAAATGAGTAAAAACGTCGTTAATTCAAAATTTTATTTCGCCGCCTTAGGCGGCGAAAGACTTTTTACACAACCCCAAATAAAATTTGAATAAACGGCATGGGGTTGTGTAAAAAGCCCCTGGCATAACATTTGGCGGCTGACGCTGCCAAATGTTATTTTAAATGAACGACGTTTTGCCTCATTTTGCGAAGCAAAATGAGGCAAAACGTCGTTCATT
>CAZGOT010000479.1:0-1999 GCA_964527495.1 uncultured Haliscomenobacter sp. | reverse complement strand
ATGGTTTTCAGGTGTGAAAGGGATATGGATGCTGAGCACATCGCTTTCTCTTTGCAGGGTAGATAAGTCCACGGCTTCCGCGAAGGCATCGCCATAGTGGGTTTTAAATTTGTCATACGCCAAAACACGGACATCAAAACCCTGCAGGCGGCGGGCAAAAGCGGTACCCATATTGCCATAACCGAGAATACCTACCGTTTTGCCTTTTAATTCTGTTGCCCGGTTTCCAGCCCGCACCCATTCCCCGTTGCGTATCTGGCGGTCGGCGCGCCCGAGGTGGTTCATGAGCATGAGCAGCATGCCGAGGGCATGTTCGGCTACGGTATCGCGGCTTCCTTCCGGGGAAGTCAGCACGGTTATGCCGCGTGCGGCAGCATATGCCATATCAATATGTTCTACGCCAACTCCAAGTCGGGCGATGAAAGCCAAATGCCCTGCTGCCTTCAGCAATTCGTGATCAATGCGGATACGGCTCCGCACTACCAGGCCGAAACAATCGGAAATAGCGGCCAGAATTTCTTCCCGTCCGGCCCGGTACAGGAATTGACAATTGAAACCCAGTGCAGGAAGCCTATCGGAAAGAAAAGGATGTGGTTCGTCAACAAAAATCACTTTGCGGTTCAACCCCGTAACCATTTGCGTTCGGTACCCTTGGTTTTGTTCAAAAGGAGTAAAGATGAGACAGTTTTGTTAAAAGCCCAAGAAAAAAATAGAAAATTGGCGAATTCGGTGCTGTATCCAACCCTTATTTTTTGGAATAATTGTCCAAGAGCGTTTGGGTCGTGTAGGCCGGGTCTCCTCTCCGGTTAGAATTTTTCAGAGCCTGGAAGGGCCCTGGGCAGTTCCGGGACATTAACCTTTTGAGGCGTATTGTCCCGGTTGCTGCGGAGGTGTTGCTCCAGCAGAGAGGTAATAGATTCGAACTCCACCAAAAAGCCGTCGTGGCCGAAGCTACTGTGGATGACCTCCAGCCGGGCTCCGGGGATATAGCGGGCCAGTAGTTCCTGCTCCGGCACAGGGAACAGAAGGTCTGAAGATATGCCGACGACCAGCGTTTTCGCGTTTACGGTGGACAGTACGGCAGGGATATTTGCCCTTCCCCTTCCGATGTGATGGCTATCCATGGCTTTACTCAGGGCAATATACGACCAGGGGTTAAAGCGTTTCCAGAGTTTGTAGCCTTGATATCGTTGATAGGAAGCTGCCTTATAGCTGCCTATTTTTTCCGGGTCCTCCTCGGATTGCCGGAGGGCGTATGCTTCGTAACTGCGATAGCTGAGCATGGCAATGGCCCGTGCTGCTTCCAATCCTTTACGGCCTGCTTCCGGCAGGTCCTTCCCCAGCGTTTCGTCTGCCAGGATAGCCATGCGCTGGGTCTCATTGAAAGCGATACCCCAGGGAGAATGCACGGCATTGGAAGCGAGCAAGGCGATGTGTTCCAGGCGCCCAGGCTCCATGACGGCCCATTCCAGTACTTGCTGGCCACCCATGGAACCGCCCAGCGCCAGATAAACAGAGCCAATCCCAAGGTGCGTAGCCAGTTTTTGGTGGACCCGTACCATATCGCGCACGGTAATCTCCGGGAACTCCGCCCCATACGGCATTCCACTCCATGCGTTTATACTGCCGGGGCCTGTAGTGCCATAACAAGACCCCAGATTATTTGCACAGACGATAAAATATTTTTCCGGATCCAGCAAGCGCCCCGGCCCTACCAGTCCGGCCCACCAGTCTGCTGCTTCTGAGTTGCCCGTGAGGGCATGACATACCCATACCACCTTCCCGTCTTTTGGAGAAAAAGTGCCATAGGTGTGGTATCCGATCTGCAGCTCCGGCAAAACCCCACCTGCCTCAAGTTCGAAAGGTTCCTGTACGTGTAATACCTGCATACTGTTTATGCTTTGAAATCTCTTTTCAAACTTTTAAGTTACTTTAAAAGTTTTGGGGGTTGTGTAAAAAGCCCCCGGCTTTTCATTTGGCGGCTTGCGCCGCCAACAAT
>CAZGOT010000478.1:0-2005 GCA_964527495.1 uncultured Haliscomenobacter sp. | reverse complement strand
AAAAGAAATCCAAAATAGCCATGAAAAATGCTTTGCTGAATTTTTTCCGCCGGATTGAACCGGACAAAAGCAAGCGGCTGCTGCATACGGCTTATGACGCGTTCTTTACGTTTGCCTTTACGCCCAACCACACTACAAAGGAAGGCGTACATGTGCGCGATGGAATGGACCTGAAGCGCCTGATGGTGTATGTGGTCATTGCTATGCAGCTTTGTTATGTGCTCGGTACCTATAATATTGGTCACCAGCACTTTGTTGCCCTCGGGGAGCACCTGGGGCTTCTGGAAGGTTTTCACCTCAAGCTGAGCTATGGTTTGGTGAAACTCCTCCCTATGTGGATTGTAGCCCACCTGGTAGGTTTGGGTATTGAATTCTACTTTGCCGCGAAGCGCGGCCACGGCGTAGAGGAAGGGTTCCTGGTTACCGGGGCGCTTATTCCGCTGATTATGCCCCCGGATTTGCCGCTCTGGATCCTGGCGGTTTCCGTAGCGATTGCAGTTATTATCGGGAAGGAAGCCTTCGGAGGCACAGGGATGAACGTAGTAAATATAGCCCTCTCTACCAGGGTTATTGTATTTTTTGCCTATCCGACAGAAATATCAGGTGATGATGTTTGGGTTGCTGGTCTGACAAAGGCGGCTGCCGGTGGTGTGGTAGATTATGGATGGTTTACCTTGCACGTCCTGAATCCGTTGTTTACCTCGTTTGGATGGGAGACCTTCAATACGGCAGCAGCGGTGGTGGACGGATACTCAGGGGCTACTCCTCTGGCCCTTGCGGCAAAAGGGGGCTGGGATGCAGTCACGCCGGTTTATACGCCTTCCCAGATGTTTTGGGGCATTATCCCGGGCTCCGTTGGTGAAACCGGCAAGCCGCTGATTTTGATTGGCGCATTGATTCTGGTCGCAACGGGCGTAGCTAGCTGGCGGATTATGGTATCTATGGTAATGGGGACGGCTTTTACGGCGCTTCTGCTCAACGCCTGGGGGTTCACGGCTTTCATGCAGGTGCCCTGGTACTATCATTTCTGGATGGGCAGCTTCCTGTTTGCTATGGCCTTCATGGCCACAGACCCGGTAACTGCTGCTTCTACCAACCGGGGGAAATGGTTCTACGGATTCTTTATCGGGGTAATCGGTATCGTTATCCGCGTGCTTAACCCGGCGTATCCGGAGGGATGGATGCTCGCCATTATATTTATGAACGTTTTTGCTCCGCTGATTGACTATTTTGTATTGCAATCTAACATCTCAAAACGTCTGAAACATGCACAGCAATAATTATATAACGGTCTATACCGTAATCATGACCCTGGTGGTCTCGGTGGTCCTGGCCTTTTTGGTCATCGGGCTCCGTCCTATCCACAGTGCCAGCGAAGCCGTGTTCAAGAAGAAAGATATCCTGAACTCGATTTCCGACCAGCTTCCCGGTGATTTAAAAACGATGTCGGATAAAGAAATCCTGCAACTATTCGATGCTAAAATGGATCAATACGTCCTTGATGCGGATGGTAACCCTGTGGAAGGGGTAAAGGCAGAGGCTATTGACATGGCAGCAGAGGAGAAGAAGCCGGAAAATGAAAGGCGTTATCCTTTGTTTGTATATAAAGGAGATAAGGGTAAGCTTTATCTAACGTCTATCCGGGGCAATGGCCTTTGGGACAAAATCTGGGGTTATGTTGCTTTCGATGAAGATCTAAATACCATTGCGGGGGTTTCTTTCGGTCATGCTGCAGAGACGCCCGGCCTCGGTGCAGAAATCTCTGATAATCCCAATTTTCCTGCGCAATTCCGGGGCAAGCAAATCCTGGAAGATGGCAATTATGTATCTGTGGCCGTAGTAAAAGGTGGCGTGAAAAAACCTGAACACGAAGTGGATGGGATTTCGGGGGCCACGATTACTTCGGTTGGCGTTTCGGATATGTTCCATAAAGGCCTTCAGCCTTATCTTCCTTATTTCGAATCACTCAAATCTGCAAATTAAACCATAACGATCATGGCTGACG
>CAZGOT010000477.1:0-2017 GCA_964527495.1 uncultured Haliscomenobacter sp. | reverse complement strand
GCTCCAAACAATCCCGAAAAAAGTGGTTGGAAATCCGAAAAATGAAATGGGAAGTCGTTTTTTTTTTGATGGCGGGCGAACGCCCGCCACCAAAAAAAACGGTTGTAGAAACCTAATACGCGGCAACCTGGCATTACCCGGCCAATGCAGTGATTCCGGTCATGGGCTTTTTACACAACCTCAGTATAGGCTTTATAGCTGCAAAAGCCATTAATTCCAAATAGCCTTTTCATAAAATTCATATTCTCAAAAATAATTTTCAAAAAAAATAATTAATCCAATTAACTTTTATACCTTTAACTTCAATCCTATTGAGCACAGAATTATCGGCCTGAAATGAAAATGCCAAAAAATTGAAACTTCGATTCCGCTTATGGAAAAAAAATATTTTGCCTGGCTGCTACTGGGCGGTCTATTCATCTGCTACGTCATCAGCAATGGGGTTATTTTGAACACCCTTCCCATTTTTTATCCAGCCTTATTGAGTGAATTTGGGTGGGACCAGGCACAGGTTACGCGCCCTGCGCAACTGCTGTTTTTTTCTGTTGCCCTGATCTCGCCTTTCGTCGGGTTGCTGCTCGACCGGGGCAGCCCACGCAAAATAATGCTGACCGGAATATTTTTAATGACAGCTGCTTTTTTTGCTTTCGCCAATATCCGGGACCTTGGGCACATGACCGGGGTATATTTTCTATTCTCATTAGGTATCGTCATGGGGGGTATTATCCCCAGCATGTACATCCTGACCAAGTGGTTTGTGCGGTACAGGGGCATTGCGGTTGGGATACTGCTCGTAGGCTCCAGTTTTGGCGGTACGATTTTCAACCCGATCGCTGCCTGGGGCATAGGGGAATTCGGCTGGCGGGGTGCGCTCATGTTGTTGGGCGCTATCGCTGGGGTGTGTATGTTCGGATCTTTAGCCCTCCTGATCCGCAACCACCCATCCGAATTTGGTCTGGGGCCTGATGGAGAAATCCTGGGCGCTGAAGACAAGCGGGAAAAGGAGGTCGTCCATACGGATGGGCCTATGCTTGGAGCAACCCTGCGCAGCCCTTCATTCTACCTCTTGATGCTCGTTACTGGCGGCATGTGGTTTTGTATCGTGGCGGTCATCCAGCACCAGGCTTTATATTTCAAAGATATAGGGGATAAGCTCCCTTCTTCTGCCGGGGTGCTGAGTGCTTTCTTCTTTTGCAGCATCCTGGGGAAAATCATTTTTGGAAAACTCGGCGACCATTATCCCAAAAAGACGATCATGTTTGCCGCGACCCTCAACCTTGCGCTCGGCGCGGTGTTCCTCTACCTGCTGGGCGATTACCCCGGGCTCGTCTGGGGATATGCTATTGTTTTTGGGATAGGCTTTAGTGGAACATTCACGATGATCCAATTGTTAGTAGCTGGATTTTATGCAGGAAAAGCGTATGGCAAAATTCTTGGACTGGTGACCATGGTGGATACCCTCTCAGGCGTCATGGGTATTCTGATACTCGGGCAAATGCGTGCGGCACAGGGAAATTATGGCCAAGGCCTGCAAATTTTAATTGCGATCAGCATCATCGCGGCAGTCAGCGTACCTTTTTTAAAACCACCAAAAACCGCGCTGCTGCAATAATTATCAGTTATGAGCCAAACCAATAAAAATGAGGATCAACTCCCGCCCCAGCAAGTGCTTATCGAAAAGCGGATGGAGGAGACCCTGATCCTCACCCTGATTACCCTGGGCGACCGCCTTAAAAAACGACGGGATATCATCAGCCAGGAACTGGGGATTTCTACCCAGCAGTGGCTGGTCCTCCTCCACCTCGCCAACGATCCCAATATCCCCTATTTACAGCGCAATCCACAAAATAAAGCGCTCATGGCCTCAGAAATTGCCGAATCCCTGGACTCTTCCCGTCCTAATGTTTCCAATATCCTCAATATCCTCTTGGAAAAAGGGTTGATCGTACAGATCGAAGACGAAGAAGACCGCAAACGTCTGAAAGAGGGGAAAGGCTGGGACCTGAAGTTTCAGAAC
>CAZGOT010000476.1:0-2026 GCA_964527495.1 uncultured Haliscomenobacter sp. | reverse complement strand
ACGTCTGTTTAAAATTTTATTTCGTCGCAGTAGGCGGCGGAATACTTTTTACACACCCCTATTCAAAACATCATTTGCCGGCTGACGCCGCCAAATGACGGCCTCCGGCCTTTTCACACAACCTCAGAATTCCAAAGGGTCTGCCCTTCCCAGGGCAGACCGTATCCGAACATGTAATTATGCCGGAACTAGAGTTCTTTGGAGTGGCACAAAGCATCCGGTCAACTAATAAAGACCGTTTACCGATCAAAGGTAATACCCCCGGATATTCTCTGCCAAAAGACTTTTTCTTTCCAACGTGACGGCCAAAAGGATATTTTTCTTTTTAAATGCCTGTTATTCAATTTTTTAATTAAAATAAAATGTTCTGTTCAGGATACAATCCGGAACAGGTGTCATCCTGTTTACTTAAAACAGCAATGGATAGGGCTTGGACAAGCCCCAAAAAAAGCTCATTTTACGAGTCTAAAACGCAAGAAAATGACCAACCCAACCTTGAGCAGGCAACTGGGCCTCGCCGGACTGGTAGCTACGGGGGCCTGTTCCATGCTGGGGGCCTCTATCAACGTGGTGCCGTTTATGATCCAGCGAAATGTACCCGGGATAGGCCCATATGTGCTGCCAGCATTTCTTTTTGCCGCTTTACCTGCTTTACTGGCTGCCCTGGCATATGCTGCCCTGGCCACGGCGATGCCCCGGGCTGGAGGCAGCTATATCTTTGCCAGCAGGGGCCTAAGTCCCTACCTGGGCTTTATTGCCAGCTTTTCCCAGTGGTTTGGCCTGTCTATCGTTATCGGAGTGGTGGCCTATATCACGATTCCCTTCTTCCGGGATATTGCCCTGGCATTAAACTGGCAGGACCTTGCTAATTGGCTGGAAAGCGGGACTGCAAGGGTAGGCCTGGCCCTGGCATTGGTCTGGGGCTTCACCTGGGTAAATATTCGCGGTGCAAAATATTACGAACGCACCATCCTTCCTCTTATGGTACTCATGTTTGTAATGGGGGCAGTCGTTATTTTTTCCGGATTTTATTTTGACCAGGCAGATTTTGCAGCGGCAGTTTTGAAAAAGAGTGGAACACCTTTACCCGCTACCATGCCCCAACCTTTTGACCTAAGTGTTTTTCTTTCTGCAGGTGCCCTATTGTTTGCCAGCTTCATCGGATTCGACAGCATTGCACAGGCGGGGGGCGAGGCCAAAGACCCCACCCGGAAAATCCCTCTTGCTATCGGCCTCACCCTCCTGATCGTAGGGAGTTATTACCTGTTGTTTACCGGAGCGATGTACCATGCAGTACCCTGGTCTTTTGTTGCACAGGAGGCGGCACAACGGGACATTTCCGCTCCAGGCATGCTAGGCTACCTGCTTCCTCCGGGGCTTACGGTGGTCATCGTCGGTGGAGCAGCCGTTGCATTGACCAACGATCTGCCCGCCATGCTGCTTTCAGTATCGCGACTAATGTTTGCCTGGGCTGAGGACGGAATTTTCCCACGGTATGTTGCGCGTATCCACCCACGCTTCCATACCCCAAACGTAGCGATAGTCTTAAGCGGTGTAATGGCGAGCATCGGTGTAGTGGGCAGCCATACTGCCGGAGATTTTTTCCTGGGGATAGACATTATGGTAACCTCTATGATGGTCAACTTTTTGTTGATGTGTATCACCCTGCTGAGTATCGGAAAAGTCAACCCTACACTGGCCGCACAACTGCGCCTGTTCAAAAAACCACTCACCCGCCGGATGCTGGGCTGGTCGGGGGTAATCGTGCTGGCCTTTTTTCTCGGAGTCCACACATGGAAAGATCTCCATAGCAATGCGGATGCCTGGTACTTCCACTCCACCCCTGTCTGGCTCCTGGTAATGGCCCTGGCTTCTGCAATTTTTTATTTCCAATTCCGTGGTATGCGCAAAGTGGGAGTAGATACCGATACGCGCTTCAGCAATTTACCTGATTAACCCATAAAAAGCATATTTATGCAACCTACTGCAAAATGGTACACAGAAATTGCCCCTGGTCTCACCATCT
>CAZGOT010000475.1:0-2028 GCA_964527495.1 uncultured Haliscomenobacter sp. | reverse complement strand
TATCCGTCCAGGCCTGGAGTAGTATCTGTCTCAACAGGATTGCAAGTTTCGTTTTGTGTTTTGAGATGGTAGGCATCATCGAGCCGCCGGATTTGAATTTTCATAGCTGTAGTTTAAAGGGAAAGTAAAAATATCCAAAAAATAACCATTTTTTTTTGATCAGGTTTGTAAATTCCCATAAAGAATATAGATTTGCAATAGAAATCACTGCTGCATTGGCGTGATTTTATACCGAAGGGGGGAGAGAACGGGCTCTGTGAACCCCTGGCAACCGGATCTGCGACGCGACACAGGTTAACGGTGCCAATTCCCAGTGTTTCTTATCAACTTCCTTTTCGACGGCTCTTCATTGTGCGCTCAGCGCCTGTTTGTATTTTCCCTTGTTGTTGCTGTTGTTGTTGACTTCCTGACAGGGATTGGTACAGTGCCTTTTCCGGAGGGTCAAAATGGTTTTTCCCATTGGCCCGGATAGATGTATATTTATCCATATATCCTAACACCTCTCGCGTAAGGAACGCCGACAGGATACAGCCTTGCAAATAGCATTTTCATCTTTCCTTAACATTATTCACTTAAACTACTTCAACGTTATGAGCCAAAAATTGCATTTCGAAACCCTGCAGTTGCATGCAGGACAGGAGGAGGTCGAAGGCACTACCCGTGCACGCGCAGTGCCAATCTATCAGACGACTTCCTACACCTTCAAAGATTCGGAGCATGGAGCCAACTTGTTTGCGCTCAAAGAATTCGGAAATATCTACACCCGGATCATGAACCCCACTGCAGATGTTTTTGAAAAAAGAGTAGCAGCACTGGAAGGTGGGGTCGCCGCATTAGCCGTTGCCTCTGGCCAGGCAGCACAGTTCCTCGCCCTGCACAATATCCTCGAGGCAGGAGACAATTTTGTATCGAGCCCCAACCTTTATGGCGGTACCTACAACCAGTTCAAAGTCGCTTTCAAACGCCTGGGCATCGAAGCGCGGTTTGCTGCCGATGAACAGCCTGCCAGCTATGAAGCGTTGATAGATGCCAATACCAAAGCGATTTATTGCGAATCCATCAGCAACCCCAGCTTTCTGATACCGGATTTTGATAGTCTTGCTGCCCTTTCCAAAAAATACGACATCCCCCTGATCGTGGACAATACCTTCGGCGCGGCCGGTTACCTCTTCCGTCCATTGGAGCATGGCGCCAACGTTGTCGTGGAATCCGCGACAAAATGGATCGGCGGTCATGGGACTTCGATCGGCGGGGTAATCGTGGATGGCGGCAATTTCAACTGGGGCAATGGAAAATTCCGGCAGTTCTCCGAGCCTTCCGAGGGTTATCATGGATTGGTATTTGGGGATATCTTTGGTTCAAACGGCCCTTTTGGCAATATTGCCTACATCGTCCGCGCCCGCGTCGAAGGCCTTCGGGATATGGGGCCAGCCTTAAGCCCTTTCAATGCTTTCCTTCTGCTCCAAGGCCTCGAGACCCTCTCGCTGCGCGTGCAGCGCACAGTAGAAAACACCCTCGCCCTGGCACAATGGCTGGAATCCCACCCTGCAGTAGAACAGGTCTTCTATCCTGGCTTGCCAGGGCATCCCGCCCACGCAAACGCCCAAAAGTACCTGCGCAATGGGTTTGGAGGGGTACTTTCTTTTACGCTCAAAGGGGGAAAGGAAAAGGCAACCCAACTCGTGGAGAACCTCAAACTGGTGAGCCACCTTGCAAATGTCGGTGATTCCAAAACACTCATCATCCAGCCCTCTGCTACTACACACCAGCAACTCAGCGAAGGCGAACAGCGCGCGGCCGGGGTATTGCCCAATATGCTGCGGGTCTCCGTCGGGATAGAACATATTGATGACATCAAGGCTGACTTCGAACAGGCCATAGCAAAACTCTAACAGGGGCCCTTCTCCCGCCTGGGGCCAAATCATGGGGTTGTGTGAAAAAAAATATTCCGCCGCCTTCAGCGGCGAAAGAAAGTTTTGAACGAACACTGTTTTCATTGATTTTGCTTCGCAAAATCAATGAAAACAG
>CAZGOT010000474.1:954-2032 GCA_964527495.1 uncultured Haliscomenobacter sp. | reverse complement strand
GTTTTGGTAAAGCGCTGTGGAGCGTACGGAATTCAGCAATGAAGCCTGTACCTCGCTCTTTTTCCGGGCAGCTTCCAATCTGCCTGTAATAATACTCTGACCACGGATTAGCTCCCCATAAGCAGCACTGATAGCTGCGGTTTCCGACTCACGGGCCTGCCGGATGGGGGCAAGTAGGGTATCCCGCTGCGCCTGCATTATTTCGTGCGCAGATCCAGCGAATTCAAGGATAATTTTAGCGGCGTCGTCAGTACCCAATACCGCCTTCTCCAGCTCATTGTCCTCCACGTATTTATCCAGCACTGCTCTGATCTGGATAGCTTCCAAAGACCGACTTTTGTCCAGGCTGCGGAACAGCTCTTTAGCCACATCTGGCACCTCGGTTGTATCTGTAATATAATACTTCAGTGCTTCCAGGATTAATTGCCGGGTCTTGCCCTCAATCCTGGAGGCGGCATTCAGCTCATCCATTACTTTGGACTCGGCGAGATGATTTTTCAAAAAAAGAGGCTCCCATACCTTTGTCATAAAATCCTCGACCCTCTGCTCCTCAGTGTCCCAAATGTGCTGGACGGCCAGCTGGTGCATTTGTTCCATTTCATTGATCCCATCGCCCACCTTACTGGAGAGCTCTACCGTCGCGGGGCTGATGGTCACACAGGAGCTTAGCAGGCCTGTGCTTAAGAAGGCGGCCAGCAGGATTTTGCCGGCCCCGGATGTGGACAGTCGAGCCCGCGCGAAGCAATCGGTAATAATTTTCGGGTCTTTAGTGGTAACGGTCTTTTTGTTTAATGGAGTTCTGGATTGCATACTAGATTTATTTAAGTTTGTAAATCAATACCAAAATGTCTTGGCCAAAAAAATCCCGAACCACAGCCCCTCACTTGGCTCAGGCACCAAAATTTTGGTTGAACCACTGAGTCTTTTTTTGCTAAAAACTGATCTATCTCCTCATCCGTGATACCTTCTTTAAAAAGAACCATGACCCGGTCGGTTATCAAAAACGGAGATGCTGTTTCCACATCATAATACGCGTGGTGGGTTGGTGCCGCTGACCGGCTTCGCTCCATTTCAGCTT
>CAZGOT010000474.1:0-944 GCA_964527495.1 uncultured Haliscomenobacter sp. | reverse complement strand
CATGCTGTCCCCTATTAGGTCGGAACCCATAGGAGAAGCCGAGGAAGTCTGCTTTACCGGTTCAAAGCCCCGTGCCTTCGCTTCTTCCGGCAACAGGCGCACGACAAATTCATCTTCCGCCTTTTTCAACAGAAGTTTTTTGCCGTTCCGGTAGGTATAAACCTGATTGGGATTTAATGAGGGCATGGTTTAGAGGATTAAAAAGTTAGGAAATGGAGTGTCCTGTGACCAATCTGTTCCTAATATCCGACAAACGCCTGCGATTCCGCCTGAAAATGTTTTTTCAAAAACCGATAAGCATTTTTCCAAAAAATCTGGTCGATTATTTCCGGGATTTGCCCTTCGTAGTCAATGAAATCGCTTAGTTCTCCTCTTGCGTACTTTTCTGCAAAGATTTTCTGTAAATCTTTTCTCAATTCACCTATTTTTTCAGCGGAGGAGTATTCATCTACGGGATCTATACCACCATCAAAATCTGTTCCGAGGCATAGGCAGTCCCAGAACGAAAACCGATCCGGGCCATAGCGGTGTAGGCCGAGGTTCAGGTCTTTCATTGCCTTAGCCATCCCCAGGATATTATCGGCAATCAATTCGGTTTTGTTGCGTTTCTCGCTTTTATCTTTAAAAATCCCTGGAGCAAACACCTGCAAGAATTTCACACGATGCATAATACCCAAGATTCGCTGGTCCAGGTTAAGGCCAATCAGCCCACCACTCTGTACGATGACTTGAAGGTCTTCTGCGCTTAGGTTGATATTCCAGTAATTAAAATGATTCCCTTCCCGAGGTTCATCATTTTCGCTTGCATAGCCCAAAATCATTTCATCGAGTGTGGCCACACCGCTGTAAGCAGAGTGGCTCGCAAGCACGGGAAGGCATCCTTCCGGGGGCATCCCGCCGCGTGCGGGACGGCGACCCGCTCCCTGATTATAAGGATGTACAAT
>CAZGOT010000473.1:0-2036 GCA_964527495.1 uncultured Haliscomenobacter sp. | reverse complement strand
CAAGTTTTATTCCAAGCGCATCCTACTCAACTATTACCACCTCCGCATGCTGCTACATGCGCGTTTGCGCGAAACCGACCGCGCCGTACACTATGGCTACCTCTCTATCCGGGGACGGACACATGACTATCTCTTCTATGTCAATAACCTCAGCGCCGTATTACTACGTGCAGGAAGATACCAGGAAGCCCTGGTGATGATGCGCGGCGCCATAGGTGAAATCCGGGAAACCAAAAATTTTTACAATAAAATCGGATTCGTCGCATTTTATGTCAAATCCCTTGCTTTCAATCAGATGCACAGAAATGCGGAGAGCTATGCGGAATCTTTTTTGAAAGCCTACGAGCGGGAAATTTTACAGTATCGCTGGCATACCTTCTTTGCTGCCTATCTGGAAACCCTCATTCAACAGCAGAAATACCCTAAAATTTTAAAAATTACCGAAAAATACCGTCTTTTGGAGCGTGAAAAGCGCTATGAAAGCAGGGCAGACTATATTCCGGCTATCCTGTGGTATGCTTCCGTCGCACAATATAAAGAAGGGCAGATAGACCGGGGAGCAGTTCGGCAGCGTTTTGAGCGATTCTTAAATAAGTATCGGCAGGGGTCCAACCGCCCCCAGATATCAGAACTGTTAATTGAGCTTCGGCCACTAATCCCCGAGATCATTAATTATTTAACATTTACACCAGCAAATTAGGAGAAATGTTGCTCGTTTTTATTGTTTTTTATCTCCTGGGAACTATTGGCATAGGCTGGTGGGCAGCACGCAGGGTGAAATCCACTTCTGATTTTGTCGTTGCAGGGCGCAACCTCCCAACGGTAATTGCCGGCTCAGCACTTTTTGCAACCTGGTTTGGCTCTGAAACAGTAATGGGGGCCTCTTCTGAATTTGTGGAAAATGGCCTGATTGGAGTAATCGAAGACCCCTTTGGGGCAGCGCTGTGCCTCTTCCTGCTGGGTATGTTCTTTGCAAGGCCTCTTTACCGCCTCAATATTTTCACCTTCAATGACTTTTTCCGCCTCCGATTTAGCCGACTAGCGGAAATTACCTCTGCTGTTTTCATGATTCCTTCTTATTTTGGCTGGGTAGCTGCTCAGTTGGTAGCCCTTGCCATCGTTATGAAAACACTTGTTGGGCTGCCTTTATTCTATGGAATCGTTCTGTGCACCCTAGTTGTGCTGATATATACCTATATCGGAGGGATGTGGGCGGTTTCTATAACCGATTTTGTTCAAACGATTATGATCCTCATTGGATTACTGGCACTGGCGACCGTGCTCACTATCCGCGTAGGTGGTTTCAAACCTGTTTTAGACAAAGTGCCGGACGGTTTTTTTCGTTTTTTTCCCGAAAGGGGGTTTTATCCCTGGATACATTATATTGCCGCATGGATTACCATCGGGCTGGGTTCTATCCCCCAGCAAGATGTTTTTCAACGGGTGATGGCGGCACGCAATGAGCGTACCGCTGTGCGGTCTGCCTACCTCTCTTCCTTTCTTTATCTGACTATTGCCTTCATCCCGCTTTTTATAGGCCTGGTCGGAAAGGTGTTGTACCCCGAACTCACAGAAGGGGATGCCCAGATGGTCATCCCGCGCATGGTACAACAACACGGCAGCCTGACGCTCCAAATTTTGTTTTTCGGCGCTTTACTCTCCGCTATTCTAAGCACTACTTCGGGAGGCATGCTGGCTCCCGCAACCGTCCTTGGCGAAAATCTGATCCGGCCCTTGCTCAAGAACCCCACCGACCAGCAGATGCTGGGTATCATGCGCGGTGGTGTAGTTGCAGTAGCCATTTGTTCCGCAGCCTTGGCGACCATGCAAAGCAATATATATGAACTCGTCGGACAGTCCTCCGCCCTCAGTCTTGTCTGTCTTTTTGTTCCTATGACTGCAGGGCTCTACTGGAAACGGGCATCCAATATCGGTGCAGTGCTATCCATTTTTCTGGGCCTCGTAGCCTGGGTATTGACAGAATGGTTCATACCTGTCAAAATACCTAGCCTGATGTACGGATTTGGCTGTAGTAT
>CAZGOT010000472.1:0-2037 GCA_964527495.1 uncultured Haliscomenobacter sp. | reverse complement strand
AAAATGAAAAGGATTCTGTGAAAAAGAACAGTCCAAAAATCTGCCTTTTTTTACAGATATTGCTGCAGAAAATGCGCTCCTGCTGACACAATCGTTTTTTCACTGCTCTCCAACCTGGGTCCATGAAAACCTTATGCCGCTCTTTTCTACTTCTTTCCTGTATTTTCTTTCTTACTCCGGTCCTGCCGGCACAAAACCCACGCACCTTTACCGTTCAGCAAGTACCGGATCCCAAACGCACAGGTACGGGCTACGTCAGCGATCCGGGAAATTACCTTCAACCCGCAGAGGTTGACGCATTAAATACCCTAATCGCTGAAATGGAAGACTCGACTACCGCACAAGTCGCTGTGGTCGTACTGCCTTCCATCGGAGAAGAGAGCCCCAAAGAATTTGCCACTGCCCTGTTCAATACCTGGAAAATCGGACAGGCAGATACCGATAACGGACTGCTCGTCCTTGTCGTAATGGACCAGCGGCGGACCGAATTTGAAACGGGATACGGACTGGAAGGCGTACTACCGGACATCCTCTGCTACCGTATCGGTATGCAGGAACTGGTGCCGTATTTCCAGCAGCAAAAATATGGGGAAGGCCTCCTTGCTGCCCTGCGCCGGTTTAAAACGCAGCTTGAGAACCCCGAAAACCTGGAAGAAATCTATTCCACCTCCAAAAACCGCCCCAACAAGAAAGGAATGAACAGCTTACTCCTTATTTATCTGCTGCTCAACGGTTTCTTTCACGCCCTTGCGCTCGGGTATATCTACTATATTTTGCGTTCCCGGCAAGAGCTGGCAGATAAATTCCACTACCTGCGCTTTGCGCGGAATTATGTCCTCCTGATTCTGTTTCCCTTTCCTTTCTTCCTGGTTTTTATCTGGCTAGGGCGCAAAATGCGCCAATTGCGCTACCATCCAAGATTTAGCAAAGCTACGGGTGCTCCCATGCGGCTCGTTCCTGAAAGTGAAGAAGACATATATTTGGAAAAAGGCCATATTACGGAAGAAGAAATCGGTGCCGCAGACTACGACGTTTGGGTTACGGAATCCGGTGATGACATCCTGATACAACGCTATTCCAAACTTTTCAACCAGTATGCCAAGTGCCCATCCTGTGGCTATGTGACCTATAGCCTCTCCAGAACCGATACCATCCGGAGTGCTACCTATTCCAGTACCGGACTCAAAAGGGCAACATATCTGTGTAAAAACTGCCACTTTCAAAAAACCCAGGATATTATTGTGCCCAAAATCAGTTCCAGCGGAGGTTCCAGTGGCAGTAGAAGCTCCGGTGGCGGCAGCTCCTCCTGGGGTGGAGGTAGGTCAGGAGGCGGTGGCGGAGGAGTAAGTTGGTAAACCTACAAGGATTTTTGATAAATCCGGAACCGCTTGTGCGGCCGTGCGCCCAGGCGGGCATACTCGGCCAACATCCGCTCATTGGACTCTAGTACCAGATGTGTCTCAAAAGTTTGAATACCCGCCTTGCGCGCACTCAGGATAAGGGGCCATCCCATCAGCACATCCAGGCCTCGACCGCGGTATGCTGGAGCTACTGCCCCCAGCATAAGGTCGAGTTGCTTACTTTTCCGGGCAGCCCAGAGGATATGCAATATCCCAAAAGGAAACAAATACCCCCTGGACCGCTGAATGCCAGCACTCATATTAGGAATACCTGCAACAAAACCTGCTACCTTACCCGCCGTATCCACCACGATTTTGACGTATCGGGGATCAAGCAACGGCAGATAGCGATCTGTAAGGGCCTTAATTTCTCTTTCATCCATGGGCTGAAACCCATATAGGTCTGCATACGCCGTATTCACCAGTCGAAAAACTTCCGGGATCCAGGGCTTCAAGGCGCGGGTCTTCGTAAATTCCAGCAAGCGGAATGTCGTACTCCGGGAAATACGCGCATAAATTCGGGGAAAAACCTCCGGGATGTCCCTTTCGAGATCAATGAGGAAATCCAGGCAATCCGTTTTTTTCCCAAACCCTGCAGATTCCAGATAAGTAGGTAAGTAAGGCAGGTTGCCAGCAG
>CAZGOT010000471.1:828-2038 GCA_964527495.1 uncultured Haliscomenobacter sp. | reverse complement strand
TTCTGAAAATCAGGTAATCCACGATGGCCATTACAGCCTGGTGGCCTTGCTGCACGGGGTTTTGGTTGATGAGGAATGCAATCCTTTCTTCTTTTAGGTAGCGGAGGTTGGGTGGGAGCAGGTCGAACCCTACAATCCGTAGTCCAGGAGGTGTTTGTTGACCTATAGCATCGAGTACGCGGTACGAACGCGAATTGGTGACAAAGAGCCCCCGTAGGCCTGGATTTTTGGCAAAAGCCTGTTCCAAAAAGGCCTTGAGGTAGGCGGGATGTTCGAAGCCTTCAAAATCGAGGCGAAGGATTTCGCCTTTCCAATCGGGGTGTTGGAGGAAATAATCCCTAAACCCTCTTTCTTTTTCAAGCAGGTGCCTCGCCCGGACGATTTCTTTATCCAGGTTGAGTACCGCCACCTGGTCGTCGGGTTGGAGGACAAGCCGGAGGAGTTTTCCTGCGAGCACTCCGCTATGATAAGAATCCTGGCCGACATAACACAAAGCAGGTTCGTCTTCGAGATCGGTGTTGACCAAGGCTACGGGAATCTTGCGTGCCGCGCACTCGCGCAGGATGGCCTTGGATTCCTCCAGGAACAAAGGTGCAATGAGAAGGGCGTCCGGTAGGTCGTCGAGTAAACCCAGGGCTGTTTCCAGGAACTTAACAGGTTCTGAGGCAGGATAATAATCGGTTTCGATGTGCACCCCAAAATGCCGGACGGCAATGCCGGCATGTTCAATACCGGATTTTGGAAGGGCCCAGTAGGGGTCATGCTGGTATTCCGGAAGTAGGGCCTTAATCCTCAGCGTGCGGTTATAGGCCAGGGCGCTGGCGAAAATATTGGGCTCATACTGGAGCTCCCCCATCGCTTTTTCCACCTTCTCCCGCGCTTTCGCAGAAACATTTCCCCTGCCGTGCAGGATCCTGTCCACCGTTCCCGTGGAAACCCCTGCACGTTGGGCAATATCTTTTATAGTGACTCGAGAAAACATCAGTTAACAGGATTTTATATTTTTGGTTTTTTACTATTGTCAAGACTCATTTTATCGTGTGAAAGATAGGTTTTTTTGCCTGTGTCCGCACACAGTTTGGGGAAAAGTAGTATTTTTGACTAAAGAACTGCATTTTTCATGAAACCACAAAGCGCCGGCGATTCCCCCGGCATCGGGGTAGATATCGGGGGAACGACAACAAAGATCGGATTGGTTGATCCCTCGGGC
>CAZGOT010000471.1:0-818 GCA_964527495.1 uncultured Haliscomenobacter sp. | reverse complement strand
GTATGCCCGTCGTTCCCTCGATACCCAGCACTACCGCACCCCAGAGGCATTTGGCATAGGTATTGCAGAAGCAATTCAAGGGATGCTGCAGGAGGCAGGGAAGGGAGTTATGGGCATCGGTATTGGAGCCCCTGGGGTGGACGAAAGGGCAGGTACCATTGCGGCGGCGGCTAACCTGCCATTCCGGGAGCCTTTTGCACTCGCTACCTTTCTGGAGGCACGTCTCGGTATGCCGGCAAAGCTCATAAAAGACTCCAGTGCGGCTATCATCGGCGAGCAGGTATTTGGAGGAGCAAAGGGTATGGAGCATTTTGCCCTGATTACCCTTGGCACGGGATTAGGCTCAGCGCTTATGATCAATGGAAAAGTCATTTCCGGCGGCAATGGACTTGCCAGTGAATATGGCCACTCCCTGGCCGTCCCTTTTGGTCGGCACTGTAACTGTGGGCGCAAAGGTTGCCTCGAAACGTATGTCTCCGCAACGGGTATTAAACGCACCGTATTCGAATTGCTGGCGGTTTTCAAAGGGGAAAGCAGGCTTCGGGATTTGTCGTTCCATGAGTTGGATGCCAAAATTATCCACGATGCTGCCAGGGAAGGGGATTCGGTGGCCATCGAGGCTTTCCGCCAGACCGGTCTGACCCTGGGCAGGGCCCTCACCGGAATAATCGTCCTGCTGGACCCTCAGGCTATCTTCCTGGCAGGCGGACTTACCCAGGCTGGAGATCTCCTCCTCGACCCGGTGCGCGAGAGCATAGACGAACACCTGCTGGATATGTTCAAAGGCAGTTGTCGGGTCGTACTGTCCCATCTGGGTG
>CAZGOT010000470.1:0-2048 GCA_964527495.1 uncultured Haliscomenobacter sp. | reverse complement strand
GTATAACGAAAGCTGTGTGCAGCCAAAGGACTGGGCAGTAGTGGTACCCCGGGATACGGGGGCCGGGGCCGTTTCGGTGATGGTCCGCGACCGATCGCCTTTTGACGGGAATGAGGAAATATACTTCGATTTTAACAGGAACAGGACCCCAGACCCGGCGGAGTTGATTTCCACTTTTACCTATAACAACCCCAACAATATACCCTGCCCGAATAGCATCAAAAAGCAGTTTGCATGGGTATACACCCAAACCATACAGGTGCTGGACAATACGCCTCCGGTACTAAGCGGTCCTGCATCGGCTGAGTTTGTCAGCAGGACCTCCGCCTGTACCGGAGCGGTCAGTTTAAATTTTACCGCCGATGACAATTGCGGACAACTTCCAGGGCTTGACCAGCTAGCATCTTCCCGGGCGAATATCCAGCTGCATTCCGTCTTTATCAAGCCCGATTCGCTGAAATATGGAAATATCCCGGAAGGACCTCTGGAAAATTTCGTGCCCGGGGCAGGAGTCTTTTTCGTAAGCAATAAGCAGTGGCGCCTGAGCGGGGATTTTCCGGAAGGCAACCATCGTGTGGTTATCCGGATGAAAGACGGTGGTGGCAGTATCTCGCAACCCTATACCGTGCAGATCCGGGTTCGGGATGGTTTTGTGCAGCCACCCGCTTGCGTATCCAGCTATGTAGCCAATCTGATACCCGTTGATTCGGATGGTGACGGACGCATTGATGCCGGAGCGGCCCTGGTAGAGGCCAACGCCCTCATTGGTTCCCCGATATTCGATTGTAACGGTCAGGGGGCTTTGAACGGGCTTGGGCTGAAGCGCATTACCAAATACAGTATCGGACGGCCAGGCCAGCAACCTGACCCTCTGGCCAATAACCTTCCTCTCGTTTGTGGAAATTTGAGCACTTTCGTGCCCGCTCAGGTATATAGCTGGGATGAAGCCGGGAATTTTGGCCTCTGCACCACCGTCATTTTCGTTACGGACTCCTCTAATGCCTGTGTCCCCAGGCCGGGTGTTATTGAGGGCAAGATCGCCACCGAGGAAATGGCGATGGTGGAAGGAGCAGAAGTGCAGCTTGGTGGTGGTGCGCGAACGGTTATGATGACCAAGCGGGATGGGTCTTTTTACTTCGATAGGATAGAGCTCAATTACAATTATACCGTTGCGCCAAGCAAACGCCTGGACTTTACGAATGGTGTGAGCACGCTGGATTTGGTCCGCATCAAGGAGCATATCCTTGGGGTGCGTCCCCTCAAAGGACCTTATAAAATGATTGCGGCGGACGTGAACGACTCCCGTTCGATTACTACCCTGGACATGCTACAGGTGCAACGCCTTATTTTGAATTTAGTGGATAAACTGCCTAATAATTTGAGCTGGAGGTTTATTGCTTCTGCTCATGTATTTTCGGATCCGACCAATCCCTGGAACTTCCCCTTCCCGGAAACGCTGACCTTCAACAAATTGCAGGATACGGTGCGCAATGCGAATTTTGTAGCAATCAAGCTGGGGGATGTTTCCGGTGATGCAGCGGCGAATACCTCTACTGTACGCAGCCGCACTACTGCAGGGGTTTTTGAGGTTTCTGTACCAACCTTACGTGCCACGGCAGGTGAAGTATTGCGGATACCCTTAACAGCCAAAGACCGGCACCAGTTTCTGGGTGCACAATTTACCCTGGAGTTCGATCGCAGTGCGCTCCGCCTTTTGGATGTGGAACCAGGGCTTGCCGGCGAAGAACAGCTTGGGGTATTCCCGGAAGATGGAATCGTAACGTTGAGCTGGATGGCCGAAAAGGATACTTTTTCTTCCAACGTACTCGCTACGCTGGTTTTCCGGGTACTTAGCCCAGGCGTAGGCAATACGGCACTGAAACTGGGTTCCAGGCCGACCGCCGCAGAGGCCTATGGGCTGGGAGAGGAGTTGTATTTGCCAAAGCTTATTTTTGAAAAAGATGTGCCTCAGGGACCGGTAGAGGAGGCCACACTTTTCCAAAATGTACCCAATCCTTTTGCTGGAATGACCCTGATAAAGTTTTGGT
>CAZGOT010000469.1:0-2050 GCA_964527495.1 uncultured Haliscomenobacter sp. | reverse complement strand
AACCGCAACGAGGTTAATCGTGGAGAGGACCTGTTGGGCAGCTTTGAAGAGGGAAAGGGCAAAATACCAGTCATTTGCAAGGAGTATCGGCAGGATGCGACTATTCAAAAGTTCAGCAAGTGCCGGGATGATAAAAGCAAGGTTATCTTTTCGGAAGTTGCCCAGGTCGGCAACCTGCACTTTCCCCGGTGGGCAGGCGAGTGCATACAAGCTTTCCCGGACGGCATTTGCATCTGCTTCGCCAATACCCAGGATTGCCACCTGGACATCGCTTAAATCAGGGAAACCCTCTGTGGTATGTATGTGGAGGGCGCTTCCAAGCTGCCAGTTTTTGAGCTGCATTGGAGCCGTTAATCTTTGTGGAACAGCACCTAACCAGTTTTCCAGCATCCGGATAGTTTTTTTAAAGCCCGCCAGATCCGATTCCGCAAGCGTTATCTTTCCGATTGCAGAGCTTACCGGCCTTTAAAATGGACCTTTTTTGGGAATTTTTTTGAAATAAAAGGGGATACCCATAACAGGATATAATTTAAATCCTTACTTTTCTTTTATATTTGCGGAGAACACTATTTTATAATCCCATATCCAAAGAAAACAACAAGCTATGAAAAAACCAACGATTTCCTTCCTTTTTCTACTATTCCTTACTTTTTATTCCCCATTACTTTTTGCACAGGAAACCAAAACCGAAGAAGAACAGAAAGATACCAAGAGTAAAGTGACGACTCCTAAGAATATGCTCGAAGTCGGGTTCCGGGGCGGGCTTGGTGTAGTTGCCGGTGAGGTCGAATTCTTGCCCTCCTATGTCGTCGGAATGCACTTCCGAAAGGCCTTGGATTATATTTTTTCTCTTCGGGGCGATTTTTCTTATTCCCTACTACGCGGTGCAGAACCAGACGACCCTTTCCGGGAATTTGAAACAACCTGGAAATCAGGGACCCTGTTTGGCGTGGTTTCTCTGAATTCCCTGCGCTGGAATAGTCCGGTGCGCTCTTCCAACCTGTATTTTATGCTGGGGGTTGGGGCAGGTGTCTATGATATGGATTTCAAACAAGCAGATACCCCCAGGGTGGGCTCGCTTAAATCGGTTTTCACCTCCAATGCTGCTGGAGGGGTCGGAATGTCTTTCCGCCTGGCCAATAAAGTGAATATAGGCCTGGAGCATCAAATCCTATTCCCTTTTGGAAAAAATGCAGATTTCGTTGATGGGTTCAACACCCGTCCGGGAAACACCGATATCGTAAATTTTACCAATATTTCTATCAATTTTAACATTGGTAACAAATCCAGTCATAGTGAACCGCTCTACTGGATTAATCCATTGGAAGGGGTCATCTCGGATATCAACGAATTAAAAAAGCGTCCTCAGGTTACCTTGGACGATGCTGATCAGGATGGGGTCCTCGATGCGCTGGATATGGAACCTGAAACGCCTCCAGGGGCAGTAGTGGATACCAAAGGGCGCACGCTGGATTCTGACCGGGACGGAGTTCCGGATTATCTGGACAGGGAGCCTTTTTATACGCCTGCCGAGGGGGAAGTCGTTAATGAAGAGGGCGTAGTAATCAACCCGGGGACTGGCAGGTCCCAGGGGGTCACGGAAGATCGCGTACGCGAATTGATTGATGAAGCGCTTCAGCAAAACGGGGTAATAAATGATATCCGCAGCAATCCAACCGAATGGTTCTTGCCGATGCTGCATTTCAATACAGATCAGTTTGTGATTAAGTACAGTGATTATGGGACTTTGGCGAGCGTTGCCCGTATCCTGCGCGCCAACCCGGGCCTGCGCCTCGTAATTACAGGTTATGCGGATAGCAGCGGTGCTGAACAGTATAATAACATGCTGTCCTACAACCGTGCAAAATCGGTAATTGACCACCTGGTTAGCGTACACAACATCGGACGGGGCCGTTTGGTCCTCCAGTGGAAGGGTTCTAAAGAAAACCTGGTCCCAGCTAATACCAATCTGATGAACCGCAGGGTAGAATTCCGACTTGCAGGCCCCGGGGATGTGGGAATGGATCCCCCGGGAGGGAAAAGGGGTTAC
>CAZGOT010000468.1:0-2070 GCA_964527495.1 uncultured Haliscomenobacter sp. | reverse complement strand
ACGCCGCCCAGCTCGGCACGATTGCCGCAACGGCATTCTGGGGCTTTCCACTCGCGGTAATCATCGGCGGTATGGTCGTAGATATTATCGGCATGAAGCGTCTGCTGGTCATCGCCTTCCTTTTTCATCTGGTGGGTATCGTACTGACGGTGCTGGCAGGAGGCTATTGGAGCCTGTTTATCTCGACACTGTTTATCGGTATCGCCAACGGAACCGTCGAGGCGGCCTGCAACCCGCCCGTCGCGACGATTTATTCTGATAATAAAACGACGAAGCTCAACCACTTTCACCTTTGGTTTCCAGGGGGTATCGTCATCGGTACGCTGATTGTATATTTTTTCGACCAGATGGGTATCGGCTGGCAGGTGCAGGTGGGGCTTATGGCCATCCCGACGCTGATTTACGGATTTCTGTTCAGTAAGCTCGAATTTCCGGTGACGGAGCGCGTTGCCGGGGGAGTCAGCACGGCGGAAATGTACAAGTCTTTGTTAAGCCCTTTGTTTATCTTTATGATCATCCTGATGTTCGGCACGGCCATCACAGAATTGTTTACGGGGCAGTGGATTGATGTTTTGCTGCGCAACGTGTCGGATAACGCAATTTTGTTGCTGACGATCGAGACAGGTATCATGGCTATTGGCCGGGGTTTTGCTGGTCCCGTAGTACACCGGCTTTCCCCGACGGGTGTCTTGCTGGGCTCAGCTATTTTGTCCGCCCTGGGCCTTTATCTGCTGGGGAATTCCTCCGGTAGCATGCTTTTTGTTGGTGCTATCATCTTCGGCATGGGTGTGTGCTATTTCTGGCCTACCATGCTGGGCTTTGTTTCCGAGTACTTGCCCAAAACCGGTGCAGTAGGTCTGAACCTGATGGGCGGTGCCGGAATGTTTGCGGTTTCGGTATATATGATTTTTATGGGTGGATATTACGACAACCTGCTTGCCTCCAAACTACCTGCAGGAGCGGATATGGCAGCTTATGCCAATGCCGCTGCCGGCACGGACATGGCCAACCTGCTGTCCGAAGCTAAAAAAGCTGCCGGACCGGAAATCATTAATGCGACGATGACGATACCGATTATCCTCTCGGTGGCTTTCGCCGTTTTGTATTTTATTATGCGGGGCAAACAAAAAGAGGTGCTGGTAGGGTTAGGTACTTTCTTCGTACGCAGGGAGCAGGTACTATTTAAAAAAACCATTTTACAAGAATAATTATGCACTTCCGGAATAACAGAAGGGGATGGATGAAACAGCTCGCAGCAGGATCAGCTGCTTTGATGGCGGGTGGTTTGCTGCCATTATTTTCGCAGGAAAAAAGGGAAAAAAGGGCTATGAAAGGGAATATCAACCATTCGGTCTGCCGCTGGTGCTTCAACGATATACCGCTTGAGCCGCTTTGCGTGGCAGCAAAATCTTTGGGACTGGCAGGAATTGACCTGGTAGGCCCCAAGGAGTGGTCTGTACTAAAAGCCCATGGGCTGGTGAGCACGATGTGTAACGGGGCAGAAATCAGTCTGGTCAAAGGCTGGAACCATCCGGATTACCATGAAACGTTGATTCGGAATTATACCGAACATATCGGGCTTGTGGCCAGTGCCGGCTATACCAACCTGATATGTTTCAGTGGTAACCGGGACGGAATGGATGACGAAACGGGGTTAAAAAACTGTGCAGAGGGGTTGAAAAAAATCATGTCCCTGGCGGAAAAAAAAGGCGTGGTTATCCACATGGAGCTACTGAACAGCAAGGTGGACCACAAGGACTATATGTGCGACCTTACCTCCTGGGGTGTGGAGTTGTGCAAGCGCATCGGCTCACCGAATTTTAAACTCCTTTATGATATCTATCACATGCAGATTGATGAGGGCGACGTTATCCGGACCATCCGTGAAAACAGCGCTTACATCGGGCATTACCATACAGCAGGGGTTCCTGGCCGTCATGAAATTGACGATTCTCAGGAGTTGTATTATCCGGCAATCATGCGGGCGATAGTAGCAACAGGGTTCAAGGGTTATGTAGCTCAGGAGTTTATCCCTGCGAAGGCCGATAAGCTGGGTTCTCTGAAAGATGC
>CAZGOT010000467.1:0-2071 GCA_964527495.1 uncultured Haliscomenobacter sp. | reverse complement strand
TCGGCATTGGTAACGTCAAAAGCGATACAGAACTTGCGGTCGGTAAGCCGGTCGTCCAGGGTCGGATTGGAAACACCAGGGCCCAAACCACAAACCGTAAAAAAGGTTACGACCATCCCAACGGAAGCAAACAGTACCGTCAACTCAAACGTAATGGGAATGAAAGCAGGTACCGACCAATAGGGCTTTCCCCCGAAGATAATCGGCCAGTCACGGGTGAAAATCCAGGTCATAGCCAGGAAACCCGTCAGGGCACCAATGGCCCCATAAACGAAACCCGCAACGTGCAGACGGCTCTCACTTAGGTGCAAAGCCTCGTCCAGACCATGCACGGGAAAGGGCGTATAGACATCCATGATGTCCATTTCATCGTGCTTCGCGTGGTGAACGGCCTTCAGCAAATCCGTTTCATCATCGTACAAACCGTAGAGGACTGTTTTATTTTCTGTTTTCATCCTGCTGATTTTCTATTCCGGTTTTTTTATTACTTCACGCACACCATGTTGACTTGTTGATGACGACGCGTGATTATTTTATATTAAGCAACATTTTCTAGTCCTGCACATCCAGGCAGATGCGCTGGACTAGTGACCGCCATGTGCATGTGCACCTTCTGCCTCATGCTTCTTCGCTACCTCCGAACCACAGTACTGATCCCCTGAAGTCTTCAGGATACTCTTCACTTCAGCTACGGCAACCACAGGTGCAAGCCGGGTGAAGAGCAGATAACAGGTAGAGAATAAGCCAAGCGTGCCTATAAAAAGACCAACCTCGACCCAGGAAGCTGAATAGTAGCTCCAACTGGATGGGAGATAATCGCGGGCAAGGGTGGAAGCAATAATCACAAATCGCTCAAACCACATACCGATATTCACGAAAATAGACATGAAAAAGGTCACGAAAAGGTTGCGACGTAACTTACGGCTCCAGAACAACTGTGGAGATATCACATTACAACCCATCATCCCGATATAAGACCAGAAGTAGGGACCCATTACCCGGTTGTAGAAAGCATACTGTTCATATACATACCCGGAATACCAGGCAATAAACAACTCCGTCAGGTAGGCAACACCTACAATAGTACCCGTAACCAGGATTACCTTGTTCATACTGTCTATATGCTCCAGGGTAATATAATCCTCCAGTTTGAGTACCTTACGGGTAATCACCATCAGGGTCTGTACCATCGCAAATCCAGAGAAAATTGCCCCGGCAACGAAATAAGGAGGGAATATCGTAGTATGCCACCCCGGAATCACAGAAGTAGCAAAGTCAAAGGATACGATAGTGTGAACGGAAAGAACCAGCGGTGTTGCCAGACCGGCAAGTACCAGCGAAAGGCTTTCAAAACGCTGCCAGTGCTTGGCAGAACCCGTCCATCCAAAGGAAGCCCAGGCGTACATTTTGCGGCGTAACCCCCTCGCCCTATCCCTTACCGTAGCCAAATCCGGGACCAAACCGGTGTACCAGAACAACAGCGAAACGGTAAAGTACGTGGAGATGGCAAATACGTCCCAAAGCAGCGGAGAGTTAAAATTGACCCAAAGTGGTCCCCGGGTATTGGGATACGGGAAAATAAAGAATCCCAGCCAGAGACGCCCCATGTGGATCAGCGGGAACTGGCCCGCGCACATGACGGCGAAGATCGTCATAGCCTCAGCAGCGCGGTTTACACCTGTCCGCCATTTCTGACGAAAGAGGAGCAGGATGGCCGAAATAAGGGTACCCGCATGGCCAATACCGACCCACCAGACAAAGTTGGTAATATCCCAGCCCCAGTTGATTGTGCGGTTGAGGTTCCAGGAACCAATCCCCACCCAAACCGTCCAGGCCACACAGAAACCATAAAAGGCCAGCGCGGAAACGGCGATAATGAAAGCAATTACCCATGCGGTGCTCGGGGTGCGCTCAGTAGGGGAACAGATATCCTCGGTTATCTCGTGATAGCTCTTGTTGCCCGTAATGAGTGGCTCCCGGATAGCAGAAACAGCAGCGCTCATATTCTTGTTTTTTTTCAAAATTAAGCGTCGAGGGCCTCGTCGCGGTTATTTACTCTTGCCTGATAGTT
>CAZGOT010000466.1:1177-2086 GCA_964527495.1 uncultured Haliscomenobacter sp. | reverse complement strand
CCATTGTCGGGGATCGTAGTATTTTTTATTGGGCTTATCTTCACCTTCGGGAGTGCCGATCTGGCCCTGCAGATAGCCTTTATTTTTTTGATAATACGCCCGTACGCCATCCCAGAAGGCCCATTGCATATCGGTGTCAATATTCATTTTGACTGCGCCATACTCGATAGCCTGTCGGATTTCCTCGCGGGAGGAGCCGGAGCCTCCGTGGACGACGACATTGACAGGAGTCGGGCCTGTGCCATATTTCTTTTGGATGAAATCCTGGGAATTTTTGAGGATTACCGGCTCCAGTTTGACATTACCTGGCTTATATACGCCGTGGACATTGCCAAAGGCCGCTGCAATGGTAAACCTATGGCTGATTTTGCGCAGCTCTTCATATGCGTAGGCTACTCCCTCGGCCTGGGTATAGAGGCGGGCGTTGTCCACATGGGTGTTGTCCACGCCGTCTTCTTCACCGCCTGTTACACCCAGTTCGATTTCGAGGGTCATGCCCATGCGGTCCATGCGTTCCAGGTACCGGGCACAAATTTCGATATTTTCGTGCAGGGATTCTTCGGAGAGGTCCAGCATGTGGGAACTGAATAGCGGTGCACCGTGAAATTTATAGTGTTCTTCCCCGGCATCCAGGAGACCGTCCACCCAGGGCAGCAGGTTTTTGGCGCAGTGGTCGGTATGTAGTATAACGGAGACCCCGTACGCTTCGGCGAGCAGGTGTACATGGCGTGCCCCTGAAATGCCCCCAATTATCGCAGCCTGTTGCTGTTGGTTCGGAAGGGATTTGCCGGCATAAAAAGCCGCACCGCCATTCGAAAATTGTATAATGACTGGAGAATTGACCTCACGGGCGGTCTCCAGCACAGCGTTGACCGAGTTGGTGCCGATGACATTTACTGCCGGGAGTGC
>CAZGOT010000466.1:0-1167 GCA_964527495.1 uncultured Haliscomenobacter sp. | reverse complement strand
AAACCCCAAAACCCCTATTTATAGCTCATAAATATTGATTAAAATAAACAATAGCGATTTCCTTAATCTACAGGATTTGTTCAAATGACACCTTTCTCGGTGAGGAAGCGTTCCGCATCCAAAGCAGCCATACAACCCGTTCCGGCAGCAGTGACGGCCTGCCGATACACCTTATCTTGCGCATCACCTCCTGCAAATACGCCTTCTACGTTTGTAAAACTTGTTCCGGGACGGGTAATCAGGTAGCCGGTTTCGTCCATGTCCAGCCAGCCTTTGAAAATATCCGTATTGGGTTGGTGGCCTATGGCAACAAAAAAACCCTTTACCGGGATGATGCTGCTTTCACCCGTTTTATTGTTGAGGATGCGGACACCTTCAACGGCATCTTCTCCAAGGATTTCCTGCGCTTCGGTATTCCAGTGTACTACGATATTTTCCGTTTTCATGATCCTGTCCTGCATAATTTTGGATGCGCGGAGTTGGTCACGGCGTACCAGCAGGTGAACTTTGGGACAAAGTTTTGAAAGGTAAGAGGCTTCTTCCGCAGCAGTATCTCCACCGCCGACGACGGCGACTTCCATTCCTCGGAAAAAGAACCCATCACAAACTGCACAGGCAGAAACCCCTTTGTTCATCATGCGATGCTCAGATTCGAGGCCAAGCCATTTTGCACTTGCCCCTGTGGCAATGATGACGCTTTCGGCGAGGATTTCATTCCCAGACTCTGTCCAGAGCCGATGTGGGGGATGGGTGAAGTCAACCTTTATTATCTTATCGTACCGGATGTCTGTGCCAAAGCGTTCTGCCTGTCGCCGGAAGTCGTCCATCATTTTGGGCCCCATGATGCCATCTGGATAGCCAGGATAATTCTCCACTTCGGTAGTGATCATCAACTGGCCACCAGGTTCGCTGCCAGTAAACATGACCGGCTTGAGGTTTGCTCTTGCCGCATAAATAGCTGCCGTATATCCGGCCGGGCCGGCCCCAATAATTACGCAATTTTGTTTTTCAGGTATGGACATTTTTCTTCGTTTTTTTGTTATCTTAATGCGGTTGTGTGAAAAGTATGAGGTTGTGTAAAAAGCCCCCGGCTTTTCATTTGGCGGCTAACACCGCCAAATTTTATTTTGAATGGATACTGTTTTATTTCATTTTGCTTTGTAAAGT
>CAZGOT010000465.1:0-2092 GCA_964527495.1 uncultured Haliscomenobacter sp. | reverse complement strand
GATGTAGTCCCATTTCCGGCTTTTCTATGACGACCCAGTCAATATTTGGTTTTTTTTCAATTTTTCCTGAAGGGATTAGGTGATACAGCGATAGCAACAGGGGCATGAATTCTTTTTGTCCGGCCGACCAGGTCATAAACGGCAGGCCGCTGTCTGCTACCCGAAGCAAAAAGCGTTTACGCCCGCTGCTTTTGTCCAGCTCGACACTGGCGCCGTAAAAAATACTGTCATTTAGCTGTTTGCGGATGGCATCACTCATTTTTCCGGTTCGTGGGAATATCTTTTCCTGTCCACCATGCCCATTGGCGGATTCTTTTTCCATTAAAACGCGTATGGTTTCGCTGAATGATTTGAGGATATAGGGATCGCCCGCTTCGAAGCTATTAAAATGCCGGGGAAAGCCCTGCGACAGCGTGACTACGCGCTGGGCCGGGATGTAAAACATATTTTCTTCCTTTGCCCCCTCGTCTTTACGGCCTTTTTTATTCAGGATCGCTTTGCCGTCATATATCTTATCCTCCCAGCTTACGGTAGTATTTTCTTTCCATATTCCGGCCATGGATTCGCCAAAATACATGTTGAGCAGGTTATCCAATTTGCCGCCCCAATCGTAGGCGTTTAATTCAAGGGTATCGAATATCTGGTGCCGGTCAACCAGCAGTTTGAGCATTTGTAGCAATAAGCTTTTGCCGCTGGCCTGGGCGCCAACAACCAAAGTAAAGTCACCGAATGCAATACTTCCTTGCTTGATTTGAGCGAGGTTGTTGACGGTGAGTATGTTTTGTTCACTTTTTTTGGCCATGACATTCTAATTAATAAGTAAAAATAGAAATTTCTGACGCTAAGCAGGATGCGTGCATTACGCTTTCCTCCACAACCCTGCTTCCTGTTCTACCGCCTGTCCCAGGGCCCCCAGGGTTTCCAGGAGGCCCTGGATGTCGGTGCGGCGCTTTGGGGTAGCTTTTCCTTCAAAAGCGGAGGCAATTGCAGATAGCCCGACAGGTGCGCTGATGCCAGTGAGGAGGTCGCGCAGGGCGGCAGCCTGGGCGGGGAGGGTGTCCGGCATCAGCACCTTGTTTGGATTCCAGTACGAAGCAGCTTCGTTTGTAGCAATCAATAAAATTGCTGCTGCCTCCCGGGCCTGGGATGGTCTTTTCAAAAACGTAGGCGTTGGCGCTTTCGTCGGGTGTTTTGGGTTGTGGCGGTGCCACGCCTAGCAGGGTACAGAGCTCGGCAATAAAGAGCTGGGCGTTGGCGCGCTCCGCAGCACCGGAGGCAGCCCATTTTGCGATGAAGGGGTCAATGTTGGTAGTCACGGAAATGGGAAATTTGTTTGGGGCAAAATACGAAAAAAGGAAAGAATTAAGGTACCTGTAGAAACAAATCCTTGATGGTGAGCTCAGCGTCCACCAGGCCGTAAGCTTTGGGGGGCGAGCCTTCCGATTAAGGGGTGTGTACTACATAAACCAAGGATTGTTCGCGAAATGCAGGTTAAAATTAGGTAGATTAAGAGATAAGGCCGCTTACCTTGTCCTCCCCAAACAAACAAAGTCCATAAAATTTCCAGGGTGGACACACTGGAATGTTGCTTCGGGGTAAGTTTCTGTCCAGGTCTTGGGCGCCCGGGAAATTTTAGAACCCCATTTGAATTCGTAACCATGAAGCAGTCCGTCATATTCCTCTATGAAATCCAGTTCTGCGCCCGTCTGGGTGCGCCAGAAGTACCGGTTGGCATAATGGAAATGGTAGGCAGCGGTTTTTAAACGCTCGGCCATCAGGAAATTTTCCCAAAGCTGGCCGGTATCCTGTCGGATGGCCGGTAGCTGATAGTTTTCGATCAAGGCATTGCGCACCCCTAAGTCGTAAAAATAGATTTTATCCATCTTGACCATCTCTTTGCGCAGGTTGCGGCTAAAACCACCCAGACGAAAAATGACAAAGGATTTTTCCAGCAGGTCAAGGTAATTGTTGACGGCATCGCGGTTGATTTGCAGGGTATTCGCCAACTCGTTTACCGATACCAGATTGCCTACTTGCCAGGCCAGGAGCTTCAATATTTGTCGCACTTTTTCCGGGTAACGGATGTTGGCTA
>CAZGOT010000464.1:0-2092 GCA_964527495.1 uncultured Haliscomenobacter sp. | reverse complement strand
TCCACATCGCAACCTTCCGCTGGCGATCTTTTTTGGTATGCTTGGCGTCATAGCCATTTACGTACTGGTGAATTTTTCCTACCTCTACGTTTTGCCAGCGGAGGAAATGATTGCGCTCTATGAGTCCCAGAATAAGGTTGCAGCAATCGCCGTCATCGAGCGCATTGTAGGGTCAGCGGGAACGGTATTTATTGCCGGGTTAATTATCATTTCTACGTTTGGGTGTACCAATACGACCATTCTGATGGCAGCACGCCTGTATTTTAAAATGGCACAGAATGGGGAGTTTTTCAAAAAAGCCGGCGAGGTACATCCCCGCTTCCACACCCCGGGCAACGCGCTCCTGATGCAGGGGGTCTGGTCGTGCGTACTAATACTATCCGGCAGCTTTGACCAACTTACGGATATGCTGATATTTGCTTCCTTTATATTTTATGGACTCTGCGCTTTTGGGGTATTTATCATGCGCAAGCGGAACGGCGGACCGCCATCTACCTACAAGACGCCATTGTATCCCGTACTTCCGGCAATATTTGTACTATTCTGTATTGCCCTGGTCATTATCACCCTATACAACAGGCCTGGCGAGTCCGTTATAGGGCTAATACTGATTTTGACGGGTTTGGTGCCTTATTATTTGTGGAGGAATCGGGTACCTACCTTATAAAATAGACGTGACGGGGTCTGTTTTTTTGGCAAGCTTCCATTGGTAGCTTCTCGCCCCGGTGTAATTACCGGGTTCGGAGTTGACCTGATGCAGATAGAACTCACCTGCTATTGCATGCACACTGTCTGTTAAAGTTTGACGGTGCAGTTTTTCGTAGGTGAGGTAATCGAGTTCGTGTCGTTGGTTCAGCCCTTGCATGACCTTCCAACGCTGGACGATTTGCTTCCATTGGGGCTGCACGATCCCTTCAAAAACCTTAGACTTTGAACCGCTTCCATAAGCAAAAAAGCCTATAGCGGACCCTTCAAGGCTGCTTCCTTCCTCCATATCTGCTTCCAGTAGGCTCATTACTGCAAGGAAAATAGAAGAGGTGTACATGTTCCCGATGAGGGAAGATGCCCGCTCTCCCTTTTCAATTTTTTGATCAACAAAGCGGCGGTAAGCCTGGGTCTTGGTTATTGCCCTCAAAAAATTGGCATAAGCAGCCTCGTAGGCTTCAAAGCTATCGAATGATTCCGGCTCAGGTTGTTGTAAGGTCATTTCTTTGGATATCTCCTGCCATCTGCCCGACTTAACGGCATCTTCAAAGAATATCTCGGAAAACATGCGTCGCGCCTGGTAGGCGTAAGGCAGGTGAAAGGCAAGCCGCTGCCAACGATCCGTAACTGCAGCATGCTCGGGTAGGCGATTAGACGAGGCAAATGACTGCAAGGCTTCCCGGATGCGCTGCTGATAGCACTGATTGGAGTAAGGGCCATCCACCATAGGCGTTTCTTTATGAACGCTGATATGGGCTTCGTTGCTATCCAAAAACCCCTGGACTTCAAAGGATTCTGGTAGGCCAGCAAGGATTTTTCCTGCCTGAATATCCGAAAGCCCGGCCAGCTGCAACACTTCTTCTACTACCTGCCTTTTGCTGAATGTCCTGACGGGTTTGAAAAAGTCGTGTACGTTGCGTGTCGCAACACCCCAGTTGCCATCTATAGCGAGCAGGCGAGGATTTTGGCGCACCAGGACAGCAATGGCCCCGGCACCCTGAGTATATTCTCCGCCAGAGCCCAGTTCATATTTGGCGATATCCGCACTGACCACGATGCCGATACGGCCTGCATCCCCTTTTACCCAGTCGAGGGTATTCTGAAGGGCGTCTACCGCTCCAATACAGGCAAAAGTAAGATCTACAGCGTCGCAGTGCAAAAAACAATCCGCCCCATATTCCCTTGCATAAAATTCATTGAGCATACCCAGAACATAGGTTGCCATTGGCTTGGAGCCATCCAGGGCACTTTCTGTACCCAGATATATTCTCCCTATCTGCCGGGGATCCAGTTTATTCTTCTCTATGAGGTCCAAAACGGCGTTTGCGGCCATTGTCGCTGCGTCCTCATGTACATCCGGAAAGGCCATCGCCTGCAGGCCAAGGCC
>CAZGOT010000463.1:0-2093 GCA_964527495.1 uncultured Haliscomenobacter sp. | reverse complement strand
CCCATGAAAAGCCGGGGGCTTTTTACACAACCCCAGAAAATACAACCCCCTAAAAAATATTATACAACCCCAAAATTTTGCGACACCCCGTAAAATTTTTGAAACGCTGGTTTTATTGAATTTGCTTCGCAAAATAGTTTGTATCAAACCCAAAAAAGCCTTTATGCTACATAGAAAACGATGGATCATAGCCTATATACTCGCTTTTGCACTTGGGGCGAAAGCCCAGCAAGGCACCCTTGAGCGCCCGTTAGTCAATTCTGATCACCTGGACCACCTTTATGAGGAGGTCCAGGTGAACGGCAGATCGCTGGGGACGGTCTGGATTTATTGCGAAGCACCGGATTACCGGCTAGTGGGCGATGAAGATGAAGGATTCACTTGTGTGGACGATGTAGCTAGGGCGCTGGTATTCTATTGCAGGGGCTACCGGACTGCCCCTTCGGAAGGCATTTTGCAAAAAATACGTTCGCTTACGGCATTTTTGCAGTTTATGCAGGCAGAGAACGGGTTCTTTTACAACTTCCTTTTACCCGGCGGTCTCGTTAATACTACGCATCAAAACAGCAAGGCAATAGCATCGTGGTGGAGTTGGCGCGCCTTCTGGGCACTTTCGGAGTTGCATCTGATTAATTCCCCTTTGCTCACAGACCTTCAGCACAAAACCAGGCCTATACTGGATACCCTTGCAGCGGCGATGTCGGAATTATGTCCAAATACCTCTAAAACACAGGATTATGCAGGGATTATGTTGCCGCAATGCCTTGGTGATTTTGGTGCCGATCAGATAAGTGTGATGGTAATCGGGTTGGCTAACTATTACCGCGCCTATCCTGGGGAGGATACCAAAAGGCTCCTGATTTCCCTGGGCAACCTGCTGCTCCTCGACCTTTCGGAGCGACCGGAGGGGATGCGCTGGCGGGCATTCCTGAGCTGGCAGAACTACTGGCATGCCTGGGGCAACACCCAGGCCTATGCGCTGTTGTTGGCAGGAAAAGCCCTTGGACATCGCCCGTTTCTCGAGGCAGGACTTGCCGAGGTCCGGGATTTTTATCCCTGGGTGATTGAGCAAGGCTTTCTGAACGAATTCCGGCTAATAAAAGAAGGAGAGGTAGTTAAGGTAAAAGACGTGAAGCAATTTTCTCAAATTGCCTATGCTATAAGCCCCATGCTATTAGCTTCCCTGGAGGCCTATTCGGTAAAAAGAACACCGGCATTTGCAAAAACTGCCGGAAAGCTCGCCGCCTGGTTTCTGGGGAATAATCCTGCCGGGCAGCCCATGTATGATCCTTCTACGGGAAGGACCTGCGATGGGATAGGGTCTCAGAAAGCTATCAACCGCAATGCTGGTGCGGAATCCACCATCGAAGCGCTCCTTGCCCTGCAGGCACTGGATGCCGCCCCAAAGGCAAAGATTTTTATGCAAAAATATCTTATGGAATAACGCTAACAATAACCATGGCTAATATTCGATTCGAACACGTGTACAAACAATACGATAAGGTCACGGCCATTCACGATGCCCATTTTGAAATTCAGGACCAGGAATTTATGGTACTGGTAGGGCCCTCCGGATGCGGAAAATCTACCCTGCTGCGGATGATCGCAGGATTGGAGGAGATCAGTGCCGGAGACCTGCTGATTGACGAAAAGCGGGTTAATGATTTGCCGCCCCGGGATCGGGATATCGCAATCGTCTTTCAGAATTATGCCCTGTATCCCCACATGACTGCCTACGAAAACCTGGCTTTCGGATTAAAAATCAGGGGAATGGATAAGGTAGCAATCCACCAAAAGGTAATGGAAGCCGCCCGTATCCTGGAGATCGAGCCCCTGCTCGACCGAAAGCCAAAGGCAATGTCTGGTGGGCAACGGCAGCGTGTGGCCATCGGCCGCGCCATCGTGCGCAACCCCAGGGTATTCCTTTTTGACGAACCTTTGAGCAACCTGGATGCCAAACTCCGCGGACAGATGCGCCTCGAAATTGCCCGGCTCCACCAGCGGCTCCGGTCCACTGTACTCTATGTTACCCACGACCAGGTGGAAGCTATGACATTGGGCGACCGGATTGCAGTAATCCATCAAGGCAGGAT
>CAZGOT010000462.1:0-2124 GCA_964527495.1 uncultured Haliscomenobacter sp. | reverse complement strand
ATGGAGATATTCCAGTCCGCTCCCAGCATGAAATTTATTACTATATGAAACGCAAATGACCCAGCGAAACCCTTCGCATGCGGCAAGGAATAAAAAAACCTCTCCCGGAAACAATCCAGGGAGAGGCCTATCCCAAAAACCGATTAAGAATAGAATTGCTCTATGCGCAAAGCATAAGAAACAATTCAATTCGCAAATGTAAGAAAAGTATTTTTTAAAATATGTTAATTATAGCTTTCTTTCTTTGGACAAATTCGGACCTCCTATAATAGCAGGAAATGGATACAAGCACTTCCTTTTCAAGTGAGGAACTTACCAGATATGCCCGCCATGCCATCCTGCCCGGGTTTGGAATGGTGGCTCAGGGACGGCTGAAGTCTGCCAGCATCCTCGTCATTGGAGCAGGAGGGCTGGGTGCTCCCCTGCTCCAATATCTCACTGCCGCTGGCTTGGGTAGGATTGGCATCATAGACCCAGATAGAGTTGCGCTGAGCAACTTGCAGCGTCAGGTGTTGTTTGGTAGCGGGGATATAGGGCGGCACAAAGTAGAAGCAGCAGCAGAACGCCTGCAGAGCCTCAACCCCAATGTACAGTTTGACCTCTACCCTTTTGCCCTCGACAGGGAGAATACCCTTGATATTATTGGAAGATACGATATCGTTGCCGACGGCAGCGATAATTTTCCGACCCGTTATCTGGTCAATGATGCTTGTGTGCTCCAGCAAAAGCCGCTGGTATATGGGGCCGTTTTTCGCTCAGAGGGCCAGGTATCGGTCTTTAACCTTCCTGGTCCGGATGGCTGCAGGGGCCCGAATTACCGCAATCTCTACCCTGAACCGCCAGAGGCCGGCAGCGTGCCTTCTTGCGCAGAAGGCGGCGTCCTTGGCGTTTTGCCCGGCATTATCGGCAGCCTGCAGGCAAATGAAGCTATCAAAATACTCAGTGGAACGGGCGAGCCCCTCTCCGGCAAGCTCCTCCTGTTTGATGCCCTTAGTGGCCAGTCGCGCCTGCTCCGGATTCCCGTACAACCCCCATATCCTGTAACTAGCCTGCAGGACGACTACGAAATTGCCTGTGGGAAAGCATTTGATACTGTTTCAGAAATAACCCCAGTTGAAATACAGCAATGGGCACACACCGGCATCCCATTTTTCTTCCTCGATGTCCGGGAAACCTGGGAATTTCAGGAATACAACCTTGGCGGCCACCTTTTACCTCTGGGGCAAATAGCCGAAAAAGGTAATCAGTTGCCCCGTAATCTTCCCATCGTAGTTGCCTGCCAGAGCGGTGTCCGCAGCTTAAAAGCCGCCGAAATGCTTAAGACGCAGTTTGGATATAAAGAAGTCTTCAACCTGAAGGGAGGCGTTCAGGCTTGTATGCAGCAAAATGTTTTGATTTAAGCCGAATGCTTGCTGTGTAAAAAGTCTCGATGCTACCATGGCTGTGTAAAAGCCCCTGGCATTTCGTTTGGCGGCTTATACCACCAAATTCCAATAACCTTTTATAAAAATGTGGATGTTATGCCTGCCAGGCAACACCACCCGCCTTTTTTCCGTATCTCCTAATAATTATGGCACAGCAAGAAGAAATACTTCGCATTATCGAGCGCTGCCAAAAGGGGGATCGGCACGCTCAATTCACCCTTTATTCGTCCTTTTACGGATGGTGTCTGGCCATTTGCCGAAGGTATAGCAGATCTGAGGAAACCGCAGAGGAATGCGTACAGGATGGATTTTTCAAAGTTTTCACCAAAATCCACCAGTATAAAACCAACGCACCTTTTCAGCCCTGGCTCAAAACCATCATGATCCGAACCTGTATTGACCACCAACGAGCCCATTTCAAAGAGCCCATCCAGGTGGAACTGGAACCAGTCCATGACGAATCCGGTATTCCGGAGGCCCTTGTAAATATTGAGGTGGAACACCTGCTGTTTAGGTTGAGGCAATTATCTCCAATTTATCAAATGACCCTCACCCTTTATGCTATAGAAGGCTACGAGTACCAGGAAATTGCCAACATGCTCGACGTCAGTATCGGTTCCGTTAAATCCAACCTCTTTAAAGCGAGGGGTAAACTTAAAGCTTTACTAACCAACCTAAAGGAACAGGAAACCCATGCAGG
>CAZGOT010000461.1:0-2125 GCA_964527495.1 uncultured Haliscomenobacter sp. | reverse complement strand
CTCCTTGCGCTGTTGGAGGATGGTGTCCAATAAGGTGGGCTGTGGTTGTGCTGTATCAGATTGGTTCTGGTTAGACGAGAGCCATTGCTTCACTTTTGGCAATGCACGACTAGGAGTATTTGTTTTATTCTCAAGATTTTCCATGCGTTTTTTTGCCCACTCCATCGCCTGCCGAAAATTACTACTATTTGCCTGGAAAGCTTCCCGTATTTGTCTGGGGGATAGTGTTGGAGATATAATCCAACTTGGGGTTATGGTGGTATCAAGGGATTGATAAAGGAACCGCAATGCTTCGTAGTCGTCTTCGAGCTTAAGACTGTCCGGGCGTCCTTTCCAAAAGTCTATTTCTCTTTTCAGGCTATCCCTGAACTCGTTCAAAAGTCGTTGAAGGCTGTCTATCTGAGTGGGTATATTCCTATTATTATCGAATTGGCGCTGGATTTCCGCTGCCTTTTTTTCAACATCTACTAAATAGCTGAAGTACTCCACCAAAAAATTGGGCAGGTCGGTTCCATCGGGCAGTGTGCCAACGAGTTTTTTGCTCAGCTCCATTCCGGATGCAATTAAATAGGTGGAATCTGGCGTGGAGGAAAAATGTTGTTCGAATAGGTCGAGGGACGGTTCGCGCATCAAATAGTCATAATAGCGCCTCCCTTCGAGCAGTTTGGGGATGTTGAGCATTTCTTCATACTGATCATGCCCTATCCATCGATAGTATTGCATATCTTTCTGGGCAATAGTCTGGCGATAATCACTGAACATATTTTTTAACTGACTAAGCCCCTCTTGATTATTGGTCTCACGCATAGAAGTAGAATAGCCAGAGAAAATACTTGCCATATCTATTTTTTTTTGGAGTATTTTATCTGCAAGCATTTTTAAATTATTGCTGTAACCGCTCATCTCTGAGCGCAGATTAACCCTTACTAATTCCCGTTTAATCTCTGCTATCTCAAGATTTTCCTGTTTAAACAAATCTTTTTCCCTGCGTTCCAGGCGGGTGAGGATGTTATTGGTAATGGTATCCAGGGCAATACCCTGGTAGGCCATGGAGGCAATTTCATAGAAAAGGGCCAGATGAAACAGTTCGCCGGAATTCCGCAGTTTTTTGTATTCCGGGTAGTCCGGATCCTCAAGCAGTTTGTGGATATTGAGCCCGAGATCGCGCAAGTCATAGATGAACTCCTGGCGGGCCATAGGGAGGATGCTTTTGTAGTTGCTGAGGTCAGCCTTTGTACTGAAAAAATTGAAGGTTTTGGGAAAAAGGAGCCGAAGTTCTCCGGGCCTCTTTTTCCCGCCAAGGGTAAAATCCGTCCGCATGCGTTCCAGGAAGCTTACGCTGAACTCTTCTTTTGCGCGCTCAAGCACAAAGTCTGTAAGTCCGGCAATAATTGCCGTTGCATCAGGCTTTCCTTCGCTTTGTCTGCGCACCTGTATGCGGTCGCCTGCCGCACGGAGTTCAGCGTTCGCATCGGCGAGTACCGGCTGCCGGTAGCTCGATTCAATATCCTGCAGGGAAAAATAATCCCCTGATACCTCGGTTTGCAGGATCGCGGAGTCCATCACAGGGGCATGTAAGCTATCAAAAAAGTTTGTAGCCTGGGCATTCAGCCTGGCGACGATAGTATCTGTCAAAGGATGGTCTAGGGGGAGCGTGGAAAAGCGGATTCCCTCCAATTGGTTGACGAGGAAAGGATTATCTTCGAGCGCCCGGGATACCGATTTCCAATCAGTCGCTTTCATTTGATTCACTTCCTCCTCTTTCACCAATCCGGAGGCAATACCCAGAAGGGAAAGAATTTGAATAGCTTCGTTGTTAATCCTTGTTTGTGCAGCTGAATCCCTTCCTTCCATATAGTAGCGCAGGCCGAATGCAGTGTTTTCTATGATGAGGGATTTATTTAAACTTGGCTTTGGGAGCGCCTGTGAATTGGTTTCTAATCCAAAGATCAAGGTGAGTCGGCGGGCGTTATTGTCGAAGCCTAAAAATGAAACTTTGTATCTTCCTTCGAGGGCAAGGCGATATTCCGAACCATTTGCCTGGATAATACCCATTTTGTTGAAGGCGATCTCTGTGTCGGTCAGGTACTCGATAAATTTTATGTCAAGGGTAGTGTTGGCAGTG
>CAZGOT010000460.1:0-2131 GCA_964527495.1 uncultured Haliscomenobacter sp. | reverse complement strand
CGACAAGAACCACATCTTGTCCTTTTCGTTTAATGGGTTACCAGTACCTATCCAGGCTACTGTGGATACCGCCACCCGGTTGATTAGTGCAAAAGTCCCTGCACAACTGGACCTGACCAAGCTCACCCCAACGATACAAGTTTCTCCTAATGCCTCGGTGAGCCCAAAATCCGGCGAGCCCAACGACTTCTCCAAGGAAACTATTTATAAGGTTTTTTCCAAAACAGGACGTATTGCCAATTATTTTGTCCAGCTTACCAAAGTGGACGACATTAATGCGATTTCGTTCTTTAACCTTCCCGATCTCTTTCAGAATGGACAGATATCGGGCAATACCATCTCCTTTCGTCTTCCTTTCGGAACAGACCTATCGGCGGTGAAAGTAGCCTTCGACAAGCCTAAAGATGCCACAACGCCGTTTAACTCCGGGGATGTGGTAAATCTCAATACCACCAAACAATTTACGGTAGTTTCTGCTTTTGGCACCCCCAGGACCTACACCATAAATATCACCATAGAACCACAGGAATCCGGAATCCGGGGGGTATGGCTGACGAATGTGGCGAGTGATGTGCTCACCAGCAGGAAAAAAATCGCCGATGCGATGCAGTTGCTCAGCGACTTGAATTTCAATACTGTATTTGTCGTCACCTGGAATAAAACAGCAACTCCGTATTATAGCAAAGTGCTCCAGGATGCTATCGAACCGCTTAACGACCCTTCCATTCAAACCCACTTTTACAACGACGGCAGAGATATCCTGAAAGAGGTCATCGAGGAAGCCCATGCCCGCGGTTTAAAAGTAATCGCATGGTTCGAATATGGATTTGCTGCCCAATATGGCGATGCAAATGGTGGACGGAATGCCGTTTTGCGCGCCCACCCGGAATGGGAAAGTCGCGATCAAAACGGAAAAATCGCCAATAAAAATGATTTCTACTGGATGAACGCCTTTCACCCTGAAGTACAAAAATTCATGACCGACCTTGTCCTGGAGGTTGTGCGAAATTACGACATTGACGGCATCCAGGGGGATGACCGCCTACCTGCAGTGAGCTCTTCTTCTGGTTATGATAACTACACAGTAAACCTCTATAAATCCCAGAATAACGGACAATCTCCACCGGTAGGCGAACAAAACCAGTCCTGGGTACAATGGCGTTCCAATATTCTGAATACCTATGCTGTGGACCTTTACCGGAAAGTAAAAGCTATTAAGCCAAATTGCCTGGTCACTTATTCGCCAAGCCCCTACTCCTTCAGTTTTTTCAACTATTGTCAGGATTGGCCTGCATGGGTGAGTGATAATGTGGTGGAGGCGATATCCCCGCAACTTTACCGGCGCGATGACCAGGGGATATCGGTTTATCAGTCGCTGCTCAATACGAACCTGAATTTTGCTCAAAATAAGACAAAGATCTTCTATCCCGGAGTACTGCTGATGCTTGGAAGCTACCTGCCTTCTGATCAGTACCTTGTAGATGTGGTTCGTTCCAATCGCGCCAAGGGGGTCACCGGAGAGGTATATTTCTTTTATGAAGGTGTGCCCAGAAAACAGAAGGTTTTCAAGGCTCTTTATCCGGGTAAAGCCAAATTTCCGCTATGAAATATTTGATAATTTTGTTGTCAATACTGCTTTTGGTCGGCATGCATCCGGAACAAAAAGGCATTGCCAAAAGCAGGGAGAAAGTCAATGGCGTTTGGATTGCTGCTCCACAGCACAATACCCTGCTCCATTCCCCAAAAGCTACCCGGCGACAGCTATCTATCCTCAGGGAGCAGGGGATCAACATGCTGTTTCTTTGTGTTTGGGCCGATAACAAGACCGCATTTAAGAGTAAAGTGCTCCTGCAAAACAGCAACTACCGCACCGTTGAGGAAGGATGGATGTTCGGCTCCTATGTCTCTGAAGGAAGCCCTCATGACCCGGTTGATTACTTAATCCGCCAGGCCCACGCCAAAGGTATGAAAGTCATCTTTTGGTTTGAATATGGATTTATGGCCCAATGGGGCAAGGAACCCGATGCAGGAAGCCACCCCATCCTTGCGGCAAAACCTCATTGGGCAGGTAAAGGGAATGATGGTAAAACGACTAACTACAACGGGTCTGATTATTATTTTAATGCCTACC
>CAZGOT010000459.1:0-2152 GCA_964527495.1 uncultured Haliscomenobacter sp. | reverse complement strand
GTCTTTTTCAGCACTTGCCCGTTCTTTTAGCTGCCCAATAAGGGTTTGTATCCGGTCAAGGGCGGTATCGTATTTGCCTTGATCCAGTTTTGCCTTTTCAGCTTTGAGCAGTGCCCAACTCGCCTTACCGAGGTCGCGGGCTTCCCGGAAAATAGTTTTTGACGTTGCCTTCTCTGCCTCTGTGCCAAGGAAGTAGTTGTAAATCAATACGCCCACAAGCAAAAAAAAGCCCAGGCGAAAGAGCAGTCTGATCATCGTGTTTTTTTTACAAATATACGAAAAAAACCGTTCAAGGGGAGTTTGCCACTTTAACAACTGCCGCCAAAGGTACAGTTCAAAAATACCTGTTTACTCGGATAATTCCAGGATTTTTTGGAATTCCGCCTCCGTAAGCGGCATAACCGAAAGGCGTCCCATACGCACCAGACCAATCTGCTGTAACGCAGGTTCCGTTTTAATGAGGCTCAGAGGGACGGGTTTGTTCAATGCCCGGACAGGTACAAAGTCCACGACCGACCAATCGCCTGAGGTTGCGGTGGGATCGGGATAAGATTCCCGGGCTACAGCACAGATACCCACTATTTCAAGTCCTTCCCGGCTATGATAAAACAATACCTGATCACCGGTTTTCATCGCGCGCAGGTGGTTACGGGCAAGGTAGTTCCGCACGCCATCCCACATTACCCGCCCTTCTTCCTGAAGTTGACTAAAGCTATATACAAAGGGCTCGGATTTTATTAGCCAATATGCCATTTTACTCAATTTTTCAGGTGGGTGGTTCAACGCTTGGCCCGGGGGGCAGGGAGAAGGATTTCAGCAAGGACGGGCAAATGATCGGAGGGCAGACGGCCATTCCAGGTGTCTGCCAGAATGCCATGGCGCAGGACGCGTTCTGATTTTTTCACGAGGATGTAGTCTATCCGCTGCCCCGGTACACCTGGCGTCTGAAAGCTGTCTGTCCATGTTCCGTCCGGGCCATGATGGGGTATTTCGCTGATAACCATAGCATCTGTGAGGTGCAAAGGATTCCCTGGGTCGGTCAGCATACGCATAGGGGGATCATCGGGACGGGCATTGAAATCTCCGGTGACAACCGCAGGAAAGGCTCCTGAAATTTCAGCTACCTTCTGGAGCAGGAGCCGCGCACTTTCCTGGCGGGCCTTCGGGCCCTGATGGTCAAAATGGGTGTTAAAATGAAAAAAGACCTGTTTGCTGGATAAATCCCTGAACTTGGCCCAGGTGACGATGCGGGGAAGGGCAGCATCCCACCCCTTCTGCCCTGCCTTCTCCGGTTGTTCGGATAGCCAGAAAGTTGCCCCTGCAAGGAACTCGAATCGCTCCTTGCGATAAAAAATAGCCGAAAATTCATTATCCGGTTTTGGCTGGTCTGAGCCGTCTGTTCGGCATACTCCCGTCCAGGCATACCCGGGTAATTGTTCGCTAAGTTCATCCAACTGGCTCCGGAATGCTTCCTGTACCCCAACGAGGTCGGCTCCATGGAAACGAACCATACTGGCAACCATCTCTTTCCGGTTTGGCCAGTAATTCGGCCCATCCCCCGGATTGGGGTAACGAATATTGAATGTCATGATCCTGAAGGTGTTAGGCTGGTCTTTCCAGGCCACATCAGGCCCTCCAAGTACACCAAGCCAGGAAAACAGCATTAGATATAGGGCACTCCAGTGCATACTGCAATTTTTTATGGGACAAATTTAATCCTTTTGTGCTTACCGGAATGGGCAAAAGCTTTCTTTCCCTGGTATATAAAAGTTGAATAAGTCTTGTTCCAGCATTATTTTTGCAGGATAAAAAAATAGCATGAAAACAACAAAGTACTGCATCTTCCTTCTGCTTCTGGTAATAGGGGCACTTTCCAGCGCTAAGGCACAATCTGCGCAATCCCTTTCCAAAGCAGAAAATGCCGTAGTCGTGGTCCTCAAAGTTAAAGGGGTTACCTGTGCTATGGATTTGAAAACCATTTCTGCCAACGTAGAAAAACTCGAAGGCGTTAGTACCTGCAAGCCGCTTAAGGAAGGGGCAATCTCGACCTTTCAAGTAGCCTACAACCCAATGAAAGTGTCGGAAAAAGACATATATCTCGCCAACTTTTGCAAAAGCCCTGAGGTCCGTGAGTCTGCCATCAAGCGGCAGC
>CAZGOT010000458.1:0-2159 GCA_964527495.1 uncultured Haliscomenobacter sp. | reverse complement strand
CACCGCCGCAATTTGTCCGAAATCTTCCGGGTCATCTACTATGGGCATAAAGAAATCTGTAGTACTCACCACAGCTTCCCCGTCGCCCCACACCAGTACTGCCGCATCATCACGGGATTCATTACCTACGAGCAATGCCTCGAAATGTCCGGGGGCATTTCCTGTAAAAGACAATATTTTATCCAGTACCTGAGGAGAAATTTTACACCCACAACCTGCCCCATGGCTGAATTGTGTCAATTTATAGTCCGTTTGCATCGGCTTGTTGAATTAACGCCCAAACTGCGGAGGGATCGGCAGAGTGGTCGGCTTTTACTTGTAAAATAGGATGGAAAGCACAACGGGAATTGGCATGTGCATAAGATTTATCGTAATAGCGCAAAGCGATGGCTGCCGCAGTGGACACATCGCCTTCCTGTAGCGCTCCTACAGCTGCTTTGCAGTGCTGGCCACCCAATCGCTTTTCCAGGCGGAGAAAGGCTTCCTGAAGCAAATTGGAAGGGAAACTGCCATACACACCGACAAGATACTCCAAACGTGCATCAAAGGGAATGTCCAGGTCTATAAGGGGGGACTGACGGAAGTGCTCCCAAAACCCCTCGGGCATAAACACCCGGCCAATAGCCCGGTTTTCATTTTCCACCCATACCCGCTTATTGGGATCTATCTTGTGGAAAACCTCGTACAAATCGTTTTCGAATTGCTCAACAGTAGGCTGAGGTGCCTCCCCAAGGGCCCCGAAGGAAGAACCTTTGTGGTGTGCAATATGCTCAAGGTCTATGATCTGTTCGCCTGCTTCCGCCAGAGCTGTGAGCAATTTGGTCTTTCCACTTCCGGTTGGTCCACCCAGCACAATCATCCGGAGACGGCGTTCCGAGAATGCCTGGTGGAGATGTGACCGGTAAGCCTTATAGCCCCCCGTGAGTACCTGCACATCAAAACCGGCGAATTCCAGTAGCCAGGACAAACTGCCGCTTCGCTGCCCACCACGCCAGCAATGCACTACAATTTTATTCGACCCGGCCTTAGCGATTGCTTCGCGTACATACCAGGCCATCTTGTTCCCGGCAAACTCCAAACCCTTGAGTAAAGCATGTCGGGGACTTTGGCGTTTATAGATCGTCCCGACAACTGCCCTTTCCTCATCAGAAAATAACGGCAGGTTAATGGCTCCGGGAATATGTCCTTTTGCAAATTCCGAGGGTGTACGCACATCGAATAGTACCCGCTTCGGCGATTCCTCCCACAACCGTTCAACGGAAATGGATTCCATATCTTTCAACGTTTGTCCTGCGACAAAAACCGGGCTGCAGGAATAAGTTCCTTAACCCCTGCTTGATGGGTATAAAAGCCCTCACCCGACTTTACGCCCAGCCTTCCGGCAGCCACCATATTCACCAGGAGCGGACAAGGCGCGTATTTAGGGTGTCCAAGGCCTTCGTGGAGGACCCTGAGGATAGAAAGGCATACATCCAGTCCAATAAAGTCCGCCAGTTGTAGAGGACCCATGGGATGGGCCATACCCAGTTTCATGACCGTATCTATTTCTTGCACTCCGGCAACCCCCTCAAAAAGAGTATATATCGCTTCATTGAGCATAGGCATCAAGATACGGTTGGCAACAAAACCAGGGTAGTCGTTGACTTCAACCGGAGTTTTACCCAGTTGGCGCGATACCTCCATGACCGTAGCAGTGACCTGATCCGTCGTCGCATAACCCCGGATTACCTCAACCAGTTGCATTACCGGGACAGGATTCATAAAGTGCATCCCGATGACCTGGCCAGGGCGATTGGTTGCCGCTGCGATAGCGGTAATAGAAATGGAAGAAGTATTTGTGGCGAGAATACAGCCAGGCGATGCATAGCGGTCCAGTTCGGCAAAAATTTTTTTCTTCAGCCCTTCCTGTTCTGTAGCAGCTTCTACCACCAGTTCCACTGTTGCCACACCTGCTGCCATATCAGAGAAAGTTTGAATGCGTTCCAGCGTAGCGACCTTATCTACTTCCTCAATAATCCCTTTAGCGACCATGCGGCCCAGGTTGTTGTGTATCGTCGCCCGGGCCTTTTCCAGTGCTTCCGGTGAGATATCAATTAGGTGCACTTCAAAGCCGTTTAAGGCGAATACGTGGGCAGTTCCATGGCCCATTGTCCCTGCAC
>CAZGOT010000457.1:0-2161 GCA_964527495.1 uncultured Haliscomenobacter sp. | reverse complement strand
GGCATCGTACCCGGGAATGCCTGGGCAAACCCGGCATAGCGCGGGAATTCGATGATCCGGCACTGTTTGTGGTAGTAAGGCCCAAAATTTGCCGTGTAATAGGCCAGGGATTTTTGCATACTGGCCAGCATATTGGGCACGTTGTACTGGTGCTCCGGGATATAATAGACTTCGATGTCAATATCCTTCCAACGTTTCCGGGCCACGGTATAACGCGCGGAGATGAAGGAATAGAAATTGAGTGAGGCATGGTCCAGGGCATATTGAAAATACCGCCTGCCACCTTTTTCCCAGGTTTTCTGGAGGGAGCCTGGCGCTACGGCAGTCTGGTCAGCGGCAGTGCTGATTTCGGTACGCACTTGCACAAAATCGGCATCCTGGCTGATATAGCTTCTGCTGCGCGCAGCGAGGTTGTTATCATCGAGCTTAGGGAGCCTTTCACGGGCTGGTAGCCCGAGTTTTTTGCGCCTGTTTTTATCGCGGATTTCATAATCCCGTACATATCCCAGAATAGGCATGATATCGCTGTGGTTGAAGAAAGTGCCGTTTTGGGTAAGGGAGGTAAAGGAAACTTCGTTTTCGAACCCTTTGGACAATTTTTCGGCTTTTACCGTAATTTCCAGGCTATCTCCTGCTGCCATCGGCTGCTTGAGACGGTATATGCGGTATTTGAGCCGCTTATCGTCTTTTCGCAGTACAGCCCCCGGAATTGTAATTTCCAGTTTGTCCATTTCGGTAGGCAGGGTGAAGTGCAGCTCACGTACCGCTTTGCCGGACCGGTTCACCAATTTAGCCCGGGTGTTGGTAAAGAGGTTCCTTTCGTAAGGGAATATGTCAATGCGAAAATCGAGCTCGGACCACGACGGCTGTTGCAATCCTTCGTATTTCTTGTAAGTCAGCTCGTAATCCTTCTGGCGCGCTTCGAATTCTTCCTGACCAATGTTGGTGTTCAATATCTCTGTATTGTAATAGATAAAGCCTCCACATCCGAGAAAGACGATGCCAAGGACTCCCAAAAGGATGCGCTTGCTGCGCAGGCGGCCCAACGCGATGCGATAGCGAAGCGAAAAGGTCGAATCGGTGCCCCTGACGTAAAAGGCATAAGCGATTAAAACAAGAAAAAGCGCCACAAGTGTCCAGTAGCTGTTGAACCAGACCTGCCCCGGTACAAAAGGCCCATAACCGTTCATATCCGAGTAGATAAGGGTAGGTACACCGCCATACCCCAGCATATTGGTATTTATTTTCAGGGCCGACCAAATAAAGCCGTCCACAATGATAAAAGCCACAAAGGCGAAATACGCCAGATAGCGGTTGTTGATCAGGTAGTGGCATAAGAGTGCGATGGCCGAGAGAAAAGCGAACTGCAGCATCTGCAATACCAACAAACTAATCGCATATTGCCCAAGCTCAAAACGGGTATAGCCGTTGATTGCCTGCACGCAAACCCCAACGATTATGGTGGAGCACAATACGACAAATATCGCCACGAGTAAAGCCAACAGCTTGCTGCTAAAGAGAACACCCGTCGAAATTGCAGAGGTATCCTGGATTTCTGAGATTTTAGCATCTCTTTCCTTCCAGACCAAAACGCCTGAATAAAAAGTAATAATTGCTATGAGGAACAGAAAGAAAGCGCCGTATATGATGTCAATCACATCGTAAGTTACCGGATATTTGGTAGAGCCATATTGTTCTGTAAAGCTGCTCAGACTGGCGATGAGGTTGATCATCCCGATGGCTACGAGAATGATGAAGGTCTGGTTCTTTAGGATGGATTTGGTCTCAAACCAGGCTATTTGTAAAAAAGCAAATAGTGGGGAGGCTTTTCCGGGGCCTGCCGGCATAGCGTGTATTGCTGGCATAGCTGGTTGGATTGTCTCAGCTTCCCGTTTCAACTTTTTTTCCTTCCGACTAGTACGTATGCTGAAAGAAAAGCGGGCGTAAATCCCCATCAGGATGAGGGAAGCCAGGCCTACCCAGGCGAGGCGATTCAGGAGAAAATCTCCGACAAGAGGCACAGGAGCGCTATTTTTCTCGCTCACCGTGAGATACTTAGCAGCTAGCGATAGCGGCTGGCTGCCGAAGGGATCGAGGAGGTTGGCGAGCCATTCTTTATCCAGGTCCTGGGTATAGCCCTGGCTGATGACATAAAAAACGA
>CAZGOT010000456.1:0-2166 GCA_964527495.1 uncultured Haliscomenobacter sp. | reverse complement strand
ATCCATATTCCCGTCACCATCAAAATCGTCGGCCAGGATAGCATGGACAGGAGCGTAATTGGCTTCTGCAGGTAAGCTATGTGGAATAAAAGTGCCATTTTGATTTTCCCACCAGACGGTTTCCAGACTATTTGCCAGCAAACGGGGACTCTTTTCCAACGCTGCTTTTCCAAAAAGGTCCTCCGGAATGGCGCGGGAATACGCATCATAGGTCACATATTGCTTGCGTAAACTGACTACCTGGTCGGTCATTTCATCCCGCGAGGCAAAGGGATAAGTCACGCCTTCGATATAATAACACATTAACGGATCTATGAACCCATTTTTGTCAAAATCATCATAAAACAATTCAATAGGTTCCTTTTCTGTTGGTTTAAACTGGGCATTTGTTCCCCAATTTCCCGCAATGAGGTCGGAATCGCCATCCCCATCCAGATCGGCATGATGCAGCACATTCCACCAGCCCGTCCTTTTATCCAGAAACACCCGCGCTGAAATATCGGTAATCTGACCCTCTTTGAAATCAAAGCACATCAAAGGCGTCCATTCGCCGCAAACGACCAGCTCGGCAAGGCCGTCAGCGTCCAAATCAGCGGCCAGGGCGTGGGTAACCATCCCGAGGGATTGTTGCCAGGAAACAGTAAAAGTCCCTTTTCCATTATTTTCCAGTATAATACTCGCGGGGGCTTTAGGATAATTCCCCTGCTCCACCCTTGCCCCAACGAATACATCCAGCTCGCCGTCGCGGTCATAATCCCAGGGAACCGCCACTGAACCGGAAAAAGCCAATTCCGGCAGCGCAGAGGCCGGAGCCGAGAAGAACATCCCCCCGTTATTAAGGTACAAGCGGTCCTGCAGAGGCAAGCCGGAATCCGGGGCACCATAGCCCCCTGAAACCACATAGAGATCCTGGTCCTTATCCCCATCCGCATCAAAAAATACCGCATAAGCATCTTCAAAGCGGGCATCCAGGGCGAGGGCGGGCTGGTTGGACGGGATAAAGTTGCCGTTGCGGAGTTGTAGGTACAAAACCCCCGCCTGCCCTTCCGGACTGCACATATAGAGGTCTTCCAGGCCATCGCCGTTGATATCCCCGGCTGCCATTTCCGGACCGTGGTAAGAAATCATGTTCGGGATCATAGGTTGCACCTTAAAATCATTGACCATGAGTTCTTTGTGCAAATAATTGAGGGTATCGGCAGGTATAGCAAAGACAGTTGGAACGGGTTTTACTTCAGTAGGAGCCTTAGGGCAAGGCTCGGTATCGCGCAGAGTATGGGTTTTACCTGCTGTAAGCCCGGTGCGGATACATTCCAGCTTGCCTGAAGGCCAGCGAATTAAAACCGAATCAATGGACGCAGCAGGGAGACCAATATGTAAAGGTAAGGCCATAGAAGATTGAAATCCATGGACGGGATAGTTTTCCCCATGGAAAGTCCCCTGGGGGGTAAATACGCTGACTTTTGCTCCAATTCCCCGGGTATTTTGAGTTTCCGACAGGAATTCAAAACGAATAAAGGAGCGGGAGGCACCATTTTCAACTGCCCGATTCCGGAATACCCCGGCCGGAGCGTTCATCCGGTTGAACACCAGGTCGAGATCGCCGTCCTGGTCAAAGTCGGCATATACCGCGCCGTGGGCAAAATCTTTCCCTTCAAGCCCCCATTCCACAGTGCGATCAGCGAAACGGACGCCGTCGGTATTTTGGAAGATATAATTTTGTAAAGGCGTAGAGCGTATGGATTGAAGCATGCCGAACATTTTCTCATCCGTCTTACCCTGGAGGTGTTTCAGGCGTTCATCGGCATAAAACTTCATAAAATCGCGATTTATCATATCCCGGCCATACCCGTTGGTAACGAAGAGGTCTTTGAAACCATCGTTGTTATAATCTGCAAAGAGGGCAGCCCAGCTCCAGTCGGTATTGGAAATTCCCGCAAACTGACCAATTTCGCTAAAGGTACCGTTGCCGTTGTTGAGGTGGAGCATGTTGCGCATAAGCTGATGATGAAAGCCATTGTCCACCATATTGTTATACAGCTCAAAGTTATCCGGAGCGTAGAGGAGTTTTTGTCTTTCGTTATCGCGGGGCAGCATATCGAGCGTAAAGATATCCATCCATCCGTCGTTGTTGATATCCGCTATCTCCAGGCCCATGGAGAAGTT
>CAZGOT010000455.1:0-2175 GCA_964527495.1 uncultured Haliscomenobacter sp. | reverse complement strand
ATCGGGAAAAAGGTTATTTCAAATTGCAATTTGAAATATATTTTCGGCTGCTATTAGACCCCTCCGGGATCTCCTTTTACGATATGCCTGTCATTTTGGATGTGTTACCCCACCTTTTTCCATGAAGAGAGGGTACAGTCTCCTCGATTGTCACACCAATGAGTATGTCTATCTGGAAAATAATACAGTCAGATCTGTCCTTTTAGAAGAGAAAAGTTCCCGGACAGACTACCCCGTGAACTGCAGATTAGCGGGGAAAACCACAAGGTGGCCTGGAAGAAGATGGTATTGTTAAGAAGTTGAGGATCGGTTATCCTGTCAATCCCGCCATATAATCTGACGGGGAGATCCCTACAATTTCTTTGAATGCCCGAAAGAAGGTGACATAAGAGGTGAACCCACAGGCATGGGAAATACCTTCAAGGGTCAATTTTCGACCTGCTTCCGACTTCATCAGATCACAGGCATACGCAACCCTGATTTGGTTGCGCCAATTGATATAAGTTTGCCTTTCAACGAAGTTGAAATAATAGCTCAGATGGTGTCGCGGGATTCCTATTGAATGGGAAAGTACGGAAAGGGTAATATCCTGGTCTATAAATTTTTTCTCATCAACCCACTGCGCAAGTTCATCTTTGATTGTACCGATGTACTCTGCCGTGAGCAAATTTTGAAGAAAACCTTCCTTTCCAGCGAACAAAATGCCATCCCCTGCGTGATTTTCGTCATAAACGGGTGGCTGTAACGGAATTTCGCCTTGCGTAGCTGGTAGCGGCCTGGGTAATCCATATAAAATACTGGGGAAGAATGCCAAGGATACCAATAGTGCCAGTAAGGAAAAAGCAAATACTGCACGATGATAATCCGTAAAATCGATCAATATTTGTTTATCCATATATTTAAAAAATATATACGTGCCGATCAGATGTAACGAAGCAAGTACCACAAATATTATGGTAAACAAGCATAACCAGTTACGTATGATGGAACGATGTACATTTCGTGCGCTTTGATCAAAAAGCTTCATACGATGTTTGACAAGCAGCCATATGAGCCCAAGAGCATACGCAAAACCATGCACCCCTCTTAACAATTCATTGACGTGGGAGGGTAATAATTTATTAATTCTTAATGCCCGATACTCCTGAAACGGATGGTTAGTGAGGATATTAATTATTTCTTTCTTTTCTTCAAAAGTTGAACTAAGGGTAAAAGGTAATGACCCTAAACAAATAAGCAAAAAAGGTAAAAAATGCAGATAGTCCCATTGCTTGATGGTTTTGCTATCCAGGAGCATACCCCTTACATAAAAAAATGCCATTGGACCAACCAAATAAACAGTTGACCAAAAGCTGCCTGAAAAAAATGCCTGTAATTCGATTTGTTCCGAAAAGAGAAAGGTAAATTTTAAGAAGCTTGTAAAGCAGGATAGAAGCAGAAAACCCGCTAAATACCGATTGATCCCCCGAAAACCATCGAAGAAGAGAATCAGTACTGACATGAACATTCCGAATACCAACAAATGATTAAACCCTAAATCCATAGGTATATTTATGTTCTACCATGTTGCTGATTCAAAGTTAAGAATTATTCTAAGGTTTACTTCTTAATCGCCCCAAAAACCGGTAAAATTGCCGTAGAGTAGTCACCTGAGCCGTACAGTGAACCTTGTTGTGGAATAGATTGAGATGGAAAACTTGTGGGTATATAATTCTGGTGGCGGCATTAGCTCATACGACCCTAAGATGATGCTAAAAGTATGGATATATGGATACTGCGAGCGGATCTATGCGAGTCGGCGGCTTGCCATGGCAATGAAAGTGCACGTTGTGTTTATGTGGCTGTGCGGGGCGCAGACGTGGTATTTTGAAACGCTGAGTGCGTTTAGGAGGAGCAGATGCAGGATGTATGAAACCCTCTTTGTGCTTTTAAAGAACCCTGTAATACTTTGCACAGACATCATTTTTGCTGATTTCGCGAAGTGAAATCAGAAAAAACGATGTCTGTGCAAAGTATTCTTTGGCGGCGCCAGCCGCCAAAGGCGTTCAGCTCAGCAAAAACGTTCAAACGCCATTTCCAAATTGGCGGCAATGATTTCTGGGGAACGGCCCTCTATATGATGCCTTTCCAGGAAATGTACGAGTTTGCCTTCTTTGAACAACGCAATGGCAGGCG
>CAZGOT010000454.1:0-2244 GCA_964527495.1 uncultured Haliscomenobacter sp. | reverse complement strand
ATGAGCGCAACCAGCAGGTTACCCTGAAAAATTGCTGCTTCATGCCGTTCCGGTGGGTTAAAGCGCTGCGCCAGCATCATTGCGGCAAGAAAAATGTCGGAAGCAAGCGCCAAAATATTGCCCCGCATATCCCCAATCTCCAAATCGCCCATAAAGAATAGCCCCATCCCGATTATGCAAACTATTACCGTCAGGATATTGATCCTGGCCAATTTGAAGCGAAACAGGAGGGGCTCCAGGAGAATGAGATATACGGGGGCGGTGTATTGCAGAAAAATAGCATTAGCCGCTGTGGTGAGCTTCATCGAAAAAACATAGGTAGTCACCAGGGCGGCATTGAAGCCTGCTACCAAGGCTATATTCCAGGAAAACTGCAGGACTTTTTTGCGGAAAAGCACTGCAAAAAGGGTGGCAGCGAATAAAGCACGCAAGCCCAGAATAGCGTTCGGGGGGAGGGTCAACAATTTAATGAACACTCCCCCCGTACTCCATAACAGCGCTGCCAGTACAACGGCAACTAATCCCATACGCCGCTCAGCCCCTTCCCCGTTGAATTGCATGTCGTTCTGTTAATCTTCCTGGCTATAGAGTTCTTTGCCGGCTTTTTCATATTTGTCCCCTGGTGTCCACTTCGGACGCTCCGGCGTATTGGCAATTAGTCGGGCACTCATGGCAAAAGCACGGGCATATTTCAGGAGGTAGTCCATGTCCACATTGTCTGCTTCATCCGCTACCTGGTGGTAAAACTTGTTAATGGTATCATCGAAGCTGGTTAAGCCTGGGGTGAAGGTCAGACAGGGGATACCTTTGATGGCGAAAGAGACGTTGTCCGATCGGTCGAAAAGGCCTTGTTCGGGAGCAGGGTCAGGGAATATTTTCAGGCCGAAAGCAGAAGCAGATTGTTCAATTGCAGCGTTGGTGCCGGTTCTGCCCCATCCGATAATGGCTATATAGGTAGGGTCGTTGTAACCAGCCCCATCGGTATTGAGGTTGAAAATAATATCCTTTAGCGGTACTGGGGGGTGCTCGGCGAAGTAGTTACTACCCAGAAGCCCGATTTCTTCCCCGGTGACAGCGGCGACGATTACCGAGCGGGCAGGTCGCTCTTTGGCAAGGGTAGCTGCGGCTGTCAAGAGCGCGACAGTGCCCATAGCATTGTCGCGGGCACCGTTAAAGATACTGTCTGTTGGCGTAGTCACCCCACCTCCCTGGCGGCCAACGCCTACATGGTCAAAGTGAGCGGTGAGCAGGATGTATTCCTTACTCAGTACAGGGTCAGTTCCCGGAAGGACAGCAACGACATTGGAAGAACTGATACTTTTGACGTTGTACCCGCTTGTACTTATGTTTGCTTTGAATTTTTTACCTTTCGTAAGATCAGTGATTTCCGTAGCGCCTTCTTTCTCTTTAACCCAGCCATAAACCAGGGATGGGCTACCTGTATTTTGACCATCAGCAACGCGTAGGCTCTCGCCGCCGATATAGCGGGCAAAAAAGTTCCAGGGGAAAGGGAGGCGGTAGATTTCTATCAATACCGCAGCACCGCGCTCCGCTGCAAACCTGCGCTTGTCCCCCATCGCATTAAAAGCCGCACGGGGGTCGGAATCATCTGGCCTGCCCGATAAAACGAATACGATTTTATTCTTGACATCGAGGTTTTTATAATCGTCGTGGTCAATTTTGGAATCTACCCAGCCATATCCAGCAAAAACCACTTCTGCTTTGTTCAGGGTGGTTGCCGGCCCGGACATCAGGACGAAGTCTTCATTTAATTTGTACGAAGTGTTTCCGATCATCAGCGAAGCCTGTGCCGGCGGCGTAGCTTGCTCAAATGGAATCTGCTGAAAATAGCCGTTTAAACCCGGGGCTGGCTTATACCCATAACTTTGTAAATGGGCGGCGATGAAGTTGGCCGCTATGTCATTGCCAGGAGATCCTGTCTTACGCCCCTGCAGGGCATCGGAGGCCAGGAAGCGCAACTGGGCCTCCACAGCCTCGCGTCCAACTGACATTTCCGGCTGTGCCTTTGCGGTTATGGCCAAAAATAGGGCAATTGCACATAAAATAACGGGCGAAGATTTCATGGTTGGTTTTTTATCAATATATTAGAATATGATGCTCTAGGATGTGCTATTAGCTTGTTACTTTCTCAATCGATTAACACAATACTAACATCCTTATATATCCATTTTGCTAATCCTCTTCCGCAAATAAGCGATTACAAAAATTGAAATCAATGCAGTA
>CAZGOT010000453.1:0-2246 GCA_964527495.1 uncultured Haliscomenobacter sp. | reverse complement strand
TCACGGGGGTGGGCCCGATGGGTGCTGCGATCGCCGACGTCAATGGCGACGGGCGGGAGGATATGTATTTTGGTCAGGCAAAAGGTGCTAAGGGCGGGTTACTGCTTCAAACACAGACTGGATTGGTGCTTTCCCCGCAGCCTGTCTTTGAGAAGGCTAGTGATTATGAAGTTACAGCCGCTCTGTTTTTTGATGCGAATGGCGATGGAGCGCCGGATTTGTACCTCGTCACCGCAGGTAATGAGGTGACGGAATCCGGGGATTTACTGAAAGACCGCCTGTTGATTAACGATGGTAAAGGGCGTTTTGAGGAGCGCAGTGACTGGCTGCCAGGAGAAACCCAACACGGAGGCGCAGTAACGGCTGCAGACTTTGACCGCGATGGAGATCTGGATTTGTTTGTGGGCGGGCGTAGTGTCCCAGGTAAATACGGCATCTCTCCGCGTAGTTATCTTTTGCAAAACGACGGAACGGGCCGCTTCAGGGAAGTTACGGATAAAAAGGCGCCCGGACTTGCCCACATCGGCATGGTGACCAGTGCCCGTTGGGTTGATCTGGACGGCGACCAATGGGAAGATCTGGTTGTAGCTGGCGAATGGATGCCAATTACTGTGCTGGAAAATCAAAAAGGGATTCTCCGCAGAAAAGGGATAGCGACGTTGGAAAACTCCCATGGATGGTGGAGGAGCCTTGAAATTTCGGATATGGACGGCGACGGCGACCTGGATATCCTGGCCGGAAACCAGGGCAAAAATGCGCGGCATGTGCCAAGTCCTGCATTTCCCCTGCATGCCTATATTGCAGACTTTGATGCCAACGGGACCCTGGACCCTATCCTGGCTTATACGACGCCCAAAGGAATATTTCCAATGGCCGCACGTGACGACCTGAGCAAACAGATGCCCTCGATAAAAAAGCAATTTCTCAAGCACCGGGATTTTGCCGGCAAAACCGTTGCGGAAATTTTTGGTGGGGAAACTTTAGAAAAAAGTTTGCACCTGCAGGCGCAGACCTTTGCCTCTGTAATCCTTGAAAACCAGGGCAATTTCGATTTTTTTCCAAAGGAACTTCCGCTGCGCGCCCAGTTTGCACCGGTTTTTGCGCTTTATACCACCGATATCAACCAGGACGGGATTAGGGATGTACTCATAGGGGGAAACCAATTTAGTTCTGCACCTTATTTTGGTAGGTATGATGCGGGTAAAGGATTGCTGCTGCAAGGCGATACAAAGGGCCAACTGCATGCGCTATCCATCACGGGGAGTGGTTTGAATATCCCGGGGGAAATCCGGGCCATCCGGAGTATGCGCATCAACGGGAAAGTGTTTTTTATTTTTAGCATTAACAATGGCAGGCCATTATTGTACAGGTTGGGGAATTCTTAATATTTTTGAATCCCATACCGGCAAAATTTCAATATAGTATGAGGAAGCAATTCTTTTTCGCGATCGTTACCGGCATTGTGCTCCTGATGGGCAGTATGGCCTGTAAAAAAACGGAAGGCGATTACAAGGCGATCCTCCGGGATCCGGAATTGTATCACGCTTCGGTGAAGCAACTCACGGATATCATCGTCCACGACATTTTCTCACCGCCGGTAGCCAGCAGGATTTATGTTTATCCCCATATTGCTGCTTTTGAAGTCCTGGCACAGCAGTATCCGGAATATATTTCCCTTGCTGGTCAGATTAATGGGCTTCAGCCGGTTCCAGGTCCGGAAAAGGATAAGCCCCTGGATTTGCACCTTTCTGCCATCCATGCATTTCTGACAGTTGGGAAAGCATTGATTTTTTCGGAAGAAACGATGGACGAATACCGGGAACAGTTATATGGCCGTTTACGCAAAACGGACATTCCCAAGGCAGTTTTTGAAAATTCTCTTGCTTACGGGGAGGCGGTAGCCACGCATATTCTGCAGTGGGCGAGTGCAGATAATTACAAGCAGACCCGTTCTTTTCCCAAATATACCATTCGATCCGAGGCTGGTTTTTGGAAGCCTACGCCACCGGATTATATGGAAGGTATCGAACCGCACTGGCCGAAAATCCGGACCCTCGCACTGGATTCCTGCAACCAATTCTCTCCGGCGCCTCCGCATGCCTTTAGTATGGAGAAGGGCAGTCCTTTCTACAAGGAGACAATGGAGGTGTATGAAATGGTGAATCAATTGAACGAGGAACGGACGGAAATTGCCAAGTTCTGGGACTGCAATCCGTATGTTTCCCATCACCATGGCCATGCGATGT
>CAZGOT010000452.1:0-2254 GCA_964527495.1 uncultured Haliscomenobacter sp. | reverse complement strand
CGATGTCCATATAGACCATTCCGGGAAGTTTGACGTCATCCACGTAGTTGCCTTTACCCTGAATGAAACGGGCGTCTTCCTTCCTTTTCTTGGAATGCCCCATTCCACCGATTTCCTTAGACGTTTTACATTCTATCATGAAAAATGGATTTCTTCGGTTAATAGAAATAGTGATAATTAAACAAATTCGGGTTCGGTGGAGGGCAGTTCGCGGCCTTCCATCTTTGCGGAAGCATATTGGATTGCTTTAACGATATTGTTGTAACCCGTACAGCGGCATAGGTTTCCGGAGATCCCCCAGCGGATTTCTTCTTCAGTAGGGTTGGGATTTTTCTCCAGTAGTTCTACGGCCCGCATCATCATACCCGGGGTACAGAGGCCACAGTGCAGCGCATGGCTGAGGTGGAAACCTTCCTGAATAGGGTGAAGCCCTTCTGCAGTGGCGAGCCCCTCTACAGTAGTAATGGACTTTCCGTTCGCCTGAACGGCCAGGATGGTGCAGGATTTGGCAGATTTGCCGTCAATTAGGATCGTGCAAGCCCCGCAGCTTGAAGTATCGCAACCAATATGGGTCCCGGTCATATTCAGGATCTCCCGGATGGCATGTACCAGCAACATCCTGGGCTCGACTTCGATGGTATGGGCTGTTCCGTTAACGCTTAAGGTGATGGATTTTTTCATATTTTATGCGTTTTGAGCTCTTTCAATGGCAAGTTTCAACATGCGTTTGGTGACCACTTTCACCAGGTGCCTTTTGTATTCCACGTCGCCCCGAAGGTCTTCCGACGGGCTACAATCTTCAGAAGCGTATTGTGCGGCCAGTTCAATTACTTCGTCAGAAAGCACATTGCCGATCAGTACTTCTTCAGATCTGGAAGCCCGCATCGGCAGGGGGTTGACATTGGTAAGCCCTATCCCCGCTTTCACACATTTTCCACTACCATCCAGTTGTACCATAGCAGCTACGCCTGCAGCGGCATAATCGCCCGCTTTCCGCTCCACTTTGTAATACGCAGACCCATACTTACCCGTCGCTGCCGGTATGCGGATTTCGGTTAAAATCTCACCAGGCTGAACGGCGGTTGTATAAAAACCGTAGAAGAACTCGTCTATGGGAACAGTTCGTTTTCCTTCTTTACTGCTGATTTCTACCTCGGCGCCGAGGGCGAGCATCACAGCAGGATGATCGTTCGCAGCATCTCCATGGGCAATATTACCGCCGATAGTCCCGAAATTCCGAACCTGAGGGTCGGCAATCAAGTGGGTAGCATCTTTGAAAATGTGGTATTTCCGGGCAATAAGACTGGAATCCTCCAGTTCTACTTCCCGGGTCATCGCCCCAATTTTCAGGTAACCGTCCTCTTCTTTAATGTACGCCAATCCCGGGATACCATTGATATCCACCAGGTGGGTAGGAGAAGAGAACCTGAGTTTCATCATGGGGACAAGGCTGTGCCCACCCGCCAGGATTTTTGCTTCGTCTCCGTATTCCTCCAGCAAGGCAAATGCCTCGTCGAGGGTCGAAGGAGCATCATAATGGAATGGTTCTGCAATCATCGGTGAATTACATTTTAGTGCGCAATTTAAAGTTCGTAAAAAAGGAAAAATAGGTACGCATGATATTTGCATAACTGCCGTTGTACCAAATGCCAAAGAATAGAATTAATACGCCCAGATAATAGAGAGGCATAGATATCCAGAGTAACTGGCCGGCGACGATACAACCTATTCCGGCTGTGGCAATAATCCCTGCCCAAAAAGTCCGGGCTCCTTTGTTATTGAGTAAAATGCCCAGAAGCACCACAAGGGCAAATCCACCTGTGAGGTACAGGGAAAAATTCCCTGCATTGGGATAGAGCGTTTTTCCCCCGCAGAGCGGTATAGCCCCAGCATAGGCCATGATACAAAACGGACACTTTGGCAAAATAGCCACCACTACTGCTGGTAACCATGTCAAATTTCGCCACCGCTTTTTCGCGCAGGGAGTGCAGGTTTGCATACGACCTCCAATTAAAATTTTGTCAAAAAGGAGAAAACATTATTATTATTTTGCTGAATTTTAGTGTTGTGGAATTACCTACCAATACTATGCTAAACCCCAGAACCCAATAATGGTTTAAAAAAAAGAGAATTTTCTGTTGTGCCGCTTTTGCAAAGCTGCACACGGAGTGGTTGTCTCATAAGTCCTTTGGCGGCATGCGCCGCCAAAGAATTTTATTCTGCGCTGGAGGCGGCAGAATACTTATGGGACAGC
>CAZGOT010000451.1:0-2256 GCA_964527495.1 uncultured Haliscomenobacter sp. | reverse complement strand
TTTACGACCACTTGAACATTGTGGAGGTATGCGCTCCAAAGGGTATCCATGTTATGGTAGAGAAACCACTGGCAGCGAGCCTGGCACATGCAAAAAAAATGGAGGCCCTGGCCAAAAAATATCATATCCACTTATTGACGAATTACGAAACTACCTGGTACCCAACAAATCATCAAGCGTATGCGATGGCAAAAGAACAGGCTGCTATCGGGGATATTAAGAAGGTGATTGTCAGAGATGGCCATAAAGGGCCCAAAAATATTGGTGTCGAACCGGAATTTTTATCGTGGCTGACAGACCCCGTACTTAATGGTGGCGGGGCGGTCATGGATTTCGGTTGTTATGGAGCAAACCTCCTGACCTGGCTCATGGATGGGAAAAAACCACTGAAAGTCCTGGCAGTCACACAGCAACTTCAACCGGAAAATAACCCCGAAGTGGATGATGAAGCTAATATACTCCTCACTTATGAAGATGCCGTTGGGATAATCCAGGCTTCCTGGAATTGGCCGATCGGCAGAAAGGATATGGAGATTTATGGCAAAAAAGGAGCCATTTATGCAGATGATCGCTACAACCTGCGTATCCGAATGGCAGAAGGTTATGATGGGTTTAGCGAAGAACGACTGAAGCTATCTGAGCGCACAGCGCCGTACGACGACCCTTTTGCCTATTTCGCCGCCGTCATCCATAACGAAATCCAAATCCGCCCCTTCGATTTATCCTCTCTCGAGAATAACATGCTGGTCATGGAGATTTTAGATGCTGCTATCCGGAGTGCTAAAACCAATAAAGCGGTGAAATTGAGATAGCCATGCCGGCCAGGTTGGTTGATTTGGTGGTACCTGGTTTTTAGGCCTTTATCAAACCTCAAATTTCAACCTGCTGCTGGGCTGGTCCTCCACTCTCCTATCCTGTTTGCAGCTATTTCCATTTCCGCGTCGGTATTGTAAAAATGCGGTGCTATCCGCAAAAAACCACCTCTTGCTGTAACCTGAATACCCTGAGCTGCAAGGTCTTTACTACATTTTCCGGCTTCTGGAGCGGCCAGCGACAGAATTCCAGAACGGTGAGGTGGCTCAAATACCAGGGGCTTAATCTGTGGATGGTCGAAGTGGGCAAGAAAAACGTCCTGGAGACGCTGAATTTCTTCGAAAATGGCAGTTAAACCGTAGCGGTTATGGTTTTCTTTCAGACAAGTGGCAAGCGCTGCAACATGCGTGATAGCAGAGGTACTATACTCAAAGCGTTTGGCAGAATGATGGGGCTTCCAGCCATGGTCGAGGTAATCAAAACCCTGGGTCATCGTTTCGGCACCAATAATGACGGGAGAAAGCTTTTCCCGGAATGCGGGGCTTGTATAAAAAACCCCTATGCCCATAGGCCCCAGCATCCATTTCCATCCGGCAGAGGCCAGAGCGGAGATGTGCATGGATTCTGGTATGACAGGCATACTGCCAAGGCTCTGTGCTACATCTACGATGAAATCTATTCCCCTTTCTTTGCACAATGCACCAATCCTGACTAGGTCAATCGCATAGCCACTGGTAAATTGTACGTGGCTAAGCGCAATGATGCGGGTGCGTGGCGTGATGAGCTGTTCTATGGCATCATAAGGCACGATACCCACCAGCGCAGGGTCAATATCCCCTCTTGCCGGAAAATTCCGGATTTGCCTTACTTTTACCCCGCGCCGCTCCTGAATGAGCCAGGGATAAAAATTAGCAGGGTATTCGTGCTCAAAAGTAATTATCTCGTCACCCGGTTCAAAGGGGTATCCATTGGCGATCATAGAAATTGCTTCCGAGGTATTGCGCACCGCAGCAATATTCTCCGCTGAAGTTTGCAGCAATAGGCCAGCTTGCACTTTGAATTCTTGCAGGATGGGTTCATAAAAATCCATAAAATTGCTCCCGCCATTAAGGCTCTGCTCCTCGATTAATGCTGCGGCTCTTTTGGCCGCCTTACTGAAGAGGGGGGAAATACCGCAATGTGCCAGGTAAATGCCCTGCCGTTTAACGGGAAAACATTCAGAAGATTTGTCGAATTCCATCGTAATGCTTTAAGATATTTTTTGGGCAGCTGCCATGTAAGTTATGAGGTTGTATGAAAAGTCTGGGGTTGTGTAAAAAGGTCAGAGGCGCTCATTTGACGGCTGATGCCGCCAAATGAGGGGGTTGTGTAATAGGCCCCGGCCTATTATTTGGCGGCTTGCGCCGCCAAATTTTATTTTGAATGGACACCATTTCATCTCAT
>CAZGOT010000450.1:0-2257 GCA_964527495.1 uncultured Haliscomenobacter sp. | reverse complement strand
GTGGTGGATGCCGTCCGGTTTGATAATATATTGATTAAGGTACCCAATCTGGAGATTGGTGTTGGCATGGAAGCGATAGCCAAGGGCAAAATAAAGCCGATTTTGGTCGAGCAGGTTTTTCCCATGTCCACGCCCAAATCCCAGAAAAGGTTCTGCGGAAGCAGCGAGGAAAAATTGTTTGTCCTTCCAATCTGATGCTCCCAGAGGATAATTGAGCAAAAGGCGGTATCGTATCCTTTGTCGGAAAACGTAGCGGTCTTCTGATGGCCGCTCCAGGAACCTTTGTTCCAGGCGGTAGCGGTGGTTGACATAGAAACGCCCTGCCCGATGGCTCGTAGCCCACTGCTCCCAAAGCCGATGTTCGGCAAAAGTTTCTGGTACTGGTTGTTCCCCATAAGGAAAAGTTAGGATCCAGGCATAACCGGCCGTGAGTACGTTGCCCGGGTTAGCGTGATAATCCAGCCCAAACCGCAACAGCGACTGCTGCCCTGTTTTGATCAGGCCTTCCCGGCGCCACTGGAATTCGGTGTGTAGTCCCAATTTTTCGGAAAGGCGGTGATTTCCTAAAAAAACGTACCAGCTATTGGCCTGGTCGGCAATATTAGATTGCCCGGTGGCATTGTAGGAAATAGCAAGCGCAAACAAGACCTGTAGGAGAAAACGCTTCATCTTTACCAATTTTGTAAGGTATTTCCTTCGTTTTTGTGCAATTTTCAGGTATTCTTTCCTCAGCGTACCGTATTTAGAAGTCAAGTTACTACTTTTACTAAAAGGTTTAGGTGAATTTGTTTTTTTGCCCTAAGTCTTGCCTTTAGACAGGCAGCCCAAATTATTTTTTGGCAATATAAACCGGCATAAGGATAAGAAAGATAGTGGCCGTGCAAAAAGACTTTCCTGTAATTTTTTTTATATTCAGGCAGCGAAATCCATTTTCAACGCCTCTGCTCAATTAAGGGCAAATAGGCGTTCTAACTATCGTGACCAGGCGTGACCGAACAAGAACTCGTCGAAGGATGCCTTGGCGGAAGGCAAAAGTATCAGGAAGAGCTCTTCCGGCGCTACTCCGGCAAGATGTTCGGAGTATGCCTGCGTTACGCCAGGCACCGGATGGAAGCCGAGGATGTGCTACAGGACGCTTTTGTCAAAGTGTTTGAGCATCTGCCCCAATTTGGGTTCAAGGGCTCGCTGGAGGGATGGATTCGGAGAATTGTCGTGAATACGGCATTAAAAACCTTCGATCGCAAAAGCTTTACCCATGAACAAATCGGCATCGAACCCACCTGGGATGCGCCTTCGCCCAACCCCCTCAGCGATCAGACGCTGAGGGAGCAGGATTTGCTGACTTTGATCAGGCAGCTACCAGATGGGTACCGAGTTGTGTTCAACCTCTTTGCCATAGAGGGGTACAGCCACCAGGAAATCTCGGAGATGCTGGGGATTCAGGAAAGCACTTCGCGCTCTCAACTGGTGAAGGCCAGAAAGCAGCTCCAGGAACAACTCGCAGCTTTGGACAATGCAACGCCGTTGGCTCGTATAAAACTTTAGGCAGTAATCAAATCATTCGGAAATAACCGCTAAAAGAAAATTGGAATCAACCGGGATATGAACGCGGACGGACAGATAGATGACTTGTTCAGAAGGGGACTGGGCGACCAGGATCCAGGGCCTCAGATGCACTTGTGGCCAGGCGTAGCCAACCGGCTCCGAAGACCCTTTCTGTCGCCCCGGCGTATCGGAATTTATGCCCTCCTTGCCTTAGGCTTAACCGCTTTCCTGTGCAGCGATCAGCGGATGCTTGAGGTGGATATTACCATCCGGCAGGCCATTGCCCTGGACAGAGCGCCCGTGCCAGATCACCCCGAATTGGCTAACCGTTCAACGGTTCCAACCCAAGCAAAATCTGATCCACAAAATAACCGGCAATCCCTGTCTGCTGCTTCCAGTTCATTTCGGGCGGATAGGCCCGTTCAAAGCAGGCGGATTAGTATCTTACGCTCCCGTAAGCTTTCCCTGGTCCCCGAAACCGGGGAACACCACCCTGTGGCGGCCAGCGGGCAAGATATATCGCCCGTCACCCATTTGGCCCCGGAAGAAACCCCCGATACTCGTGGCAGTATGGCCGAAATGGCCGTTGTGGAAACAAGGGCCACCCCTTTTACCCCATACCCGGTAGACGACCTGATCCCGCCGATTCGATTTCTCGGCGAACGCTGGTTTGCAGGCCTGGATCTCAGTTATTCCCAGGATTGGATGCAGC
>CAZGOT010000449.1:0-2285 GCA_964527495.1 uncultured Haliscomenobacter sp. | reverse complement strand
AAGCAAGGTATGAAAAAGCAACGTACATCGGAAGAGATGGAACAGGTAATACGGGAGTATACCTTATCCGGAGAAAGTGTCCGGGTGTTTTGTTCCCGGGTTGGGATAGCAGAACATTTGCTCCGGTACTGGATGAAGCGGCTTGAAAAGAGGAGTGTGGATTTTGTTCCGGTGGCTTCCCGTGGCTTTAGCGAACTAAAAATAAGCAATGGCGTACAGGGGTTTTCGCTGATTCTGCCCCATGGGTTGCGTCTGGGGATAGAGGGGATGGCTGCTCAGGAATTGGCGGGTTTGCTGCTGGAACTGGATCGTCAGCAGGATGCTTAGCTTGTCGAGCCAGCAGCGGTATTTTTTGTACCGCGGGGTGACGGATATGCGCAAAGGGTTTAACGGGCTTAATGGACTGGTACGTCAACACCTGAAGCAAGATCCGCTCAGCGGCGATGTGTTTTTGTTCCTGAACCGTCGCCGCGACCGGATAAAGCTGTTGATGTGGGACAAGACGGGTTTTGCGCTGTACTACAAACAACTGGAATCAGGTACGTTTGAACTGCCCAAAGGGGTATCCGGTTCGAGCCTGGAGCTGAGCTGGTCGGAGCTGGCCATGCTGTTGGACGGCCTTGAATTAAGTGTGGTAAAACGGAGAAAAAGATACCAAAAAATAGGGTAAAATCGGCATGAATGTTGTATTTTGGAGACATGAACGACACGGTTTCCATAGCAGTACACCAGGAATTAGAAGCACTTTACCGACAGCAGACGAATGAGTTGCGGGCGGTAAAGCATGAGTTGGAACAGCTCAAGCGCATGGTGTTTGGGGTGCGTAGCGAACGTTTTGTTCCAGCTGAGGAGAAAAAAAACCCGGAGCAACTGAGCATTGGGTTTGATGGCGTAGCAGCTGCCACACAAGAGGAAACCGAGGTTAAGACAAAGCAAATCGCGGCGCATACGCGTAAAGCAAATGGGACGCATAAAGGTCGGCAGCCACTGCCGGAGCACTTGCCGGTAGAGGAGATTGTTATTGAGCCAGAGGAAGATACCACCGGGATGAAGCATATCGGGGATGAAATCACCGAAACGGTAGATTATACCCCGGGCGTACTGCTCAAACGCCGCTATATCCGTCGTAAATATGCACGCGCGGATGTAGAGGAAGGACAGTCAGAAGTTATCGTAGGAAGCCTTCCTAACCGTCCAATACATAAGGGCATTGCAGAATCTGGGTTATTGTCGTATCTGTTGGTATCAAAATACGTGGATCACCTGCCTTTTTATCGTCAGATAGAGCAGTTTAAGCGGAATTACGACTGGAATATCCAAAAATCAACGCTAAATGACTGGTTTGCGGCGTGTTGTTCGTTGCTATATCCGCTTTATGAAGCACTTAAAAAGCAAGTACTGCAATCGGACTACCTTCAAGCGGACGAATCACCCATAAAAGTGTTGGATAACACCAAACCCAAGACCACACATCAGGGATATATGTGGGTGTACCGCAACCCGGTGAGTCGGTTGGTATTGTTTGATTACCGAAAAGGTCGCAGTACGGAAGGGCCATTGGAGTTATTGGATAAATTTAGTGGACTGTTGCAATGCGACGGGTACAGGGCGTATTTGTCGTTGGCCCAAAAGCACCCCCGGATACAGTTGGTATCCTGCCTGGCACATATGCGCCGAAAGTTTTTTGAGGCGCAGTCGAACCATGCGGAGCTTGCAGCACACGCATTGAACTTGATACAGCAGTTGTATGCCTTGGAAAGAACCTACAAGGAAGAAGGATTATCAGCTCTGGACAAAGCTGCCCGTCGGCAGGCGGAGTCGCGCCCGATATACGAGGCATTACGCGCCTGGGTGGCAGAGCAGTTCGGCAACAACCTGAGCAAGGAAGCTATTGGAAAAGCCCTGCATTACGCGTACAATGAGTTGCCGCAATTGGAAATCTACCTTTGTGATGGCCGGGTAGAAATAGACAATAACTTAATAGAAAACGCGATTCGCCCACTGGCATTAGGCCGCAAGAATTACCTATTCAGTGGATCACATGAATCCGCCCAGAGGGCTGCCATGCTGTATTCCTTCTTTGCCTCCTGTAAAACGATGGAACTAAACCCCTGGGAATGGCTCCGAGATGTACTCCAACGGATGAGTGATCATCCCAAAACACACTTGGAAGAGCTACTACCCGGAAGCTGGAAGCCAATCCCAGTAGTTCAGCCAGTACTTGAAGAGGACGTTAACCTGTAATTCTTTTTTTAGAGTCAAGGTGTAGTTGGCCGGACGCTTAC
>CAZGOT010000448.1:0-2301 GCA_964527495.1 uncultured Haliscomenobacter sp. | reverse complement strand
AACTTCGGGAGCTGCCGCCCGGCATGAACCCCCAGGACGCCTTTGATAATTTCATTCAAATCTACACCCTGACCGATCTTCGCAATAACCGCGTTTTATACAGCGAACTCACGCCGCTGCTGGAACCTGGCAAAACCTACGCCTGGCGCGTTCGTGCAAAACGGACAAATGCGCTGAACCAGGTTTTGCCGGCGTATTTCAGAAATAACGGGTATTCTATGGTGCATACCTTCAGGGTGGGCGGAGAGTCTCCCATCCCTACGTTGCCCGGCGCCACACCCGGCTGCGATTGCGTGGGCGCAAACTGCACGCCGACACCCGTTATCAACCAAACGCCTGCCCGCAGCATCTCCGAAAATAAGGCGCTGAACATGGGCTTCTTTCAGATTACAGACCTCAGGTTAAGCAATACCTCAGGGGCTTCCCTTAGCGGTACCGGGATGGTGCCGCTCAATTTCCTGGATTTTAAGGTCCAGGTGCGCTTTAATGGGCTGCAGGTCAACGATAAAGGCGAGGTTTACGGAGGAGAGGTCCGGGTGGACCGCAATGCAGCTTCCAGCCTGGCGGTGCAGGCGGTAAACGGGGTATTTACAGCAGTGCCCGTGCTTACCGATGCGGACCGACAATTACTGGCTACCCTGGTAGAATCCAACACAGGGACAGTCCCTGCCCTTCCCTTTTCAATCCGCAAATCGCTCGAGGAGGCGAATATTCCGGTGATGGAAGGAGAAGGCGATCTGGTGGTGAGCGATTTGTATTTTACCCCAACGGGTGCTTTTATGGATCTGATCGCCGTCATTCCGGACGGCAAAGGCGACTATATTCGCTTCGGCGCCTCAAAAGTCGGCCTGCGCCCCGAAGGGATGGATATGAGCCAGTTGCAGCTTTATCTGGCTGAGGATATGCAGATACCGGGTTTGGGCGAAATACCCCTGGTGATTAAGAAGTCGGTCAGCCGGGACACTGCAAGTGGGAGCTTTATGTCTTTCGACTGCAATGGTTTCAAAAAATTCAACCTGGTTGCGGAATATATCTTCCCGAAAGAACAACTGGTACGCGCAAAAGCACCGCTGGCGGATCCCGTGAAAGCCAGTCTGGTCCTCACTTCCACCAAATGGGGCCAATTCCTCGCCACCGCCAGCATTCCTGAATTTCAACTGGCCAATGTGCCGGAATGGTCTTTTGAGGTGAAAAAAGCGACTATGGACCTGGACAGTGCACGAAACGTTGGGGGGATGGTATTTCCGACTTATTATGCCGGTATGGAAGCACCCTCCTGGAAAGGGTTTTATGTCGAAGAACTCTCGGTGACCCTGCCAAAGGAACTGCGTTTCGGAGATACCACTGCCCAACCCATTAAAATAAGCACAAAAAACCTGCTTATTGATACTTCCGGGGTATCCGGGGATTTACTGGCCCGTAATATTTTACCGATGCCGGGAGGGGATGTCAGTTGGGGGTTTTCTATGGATACCCTGGCCGTATATTTTGCCGAAAACGCCTTCCAGGCGGCGACCATCAATGGGGGGGCTAAAATCGGGGTATTGGGGGTAGGGGCAAATATTGGCTACGAAGGGTTATTTTATGAAGATCCGGAAACAGAAAGCTACGCCTTCGACCTCATTCCCAGTGGGGAGTTTACGATTGATTGGCTAAAGGTAAAGGCCAGGATCGAAGAAGAAAGCTATATTACGATACGGAAGCCAGAAGTGGGAGCGGCTTATAGGCCATATGCAGAATTCAATATGGCGTTCAACTTTAATATCGGGAGCGGGGATATTGGCGAAGGGCCCATTGAGGAATTACTGGAATCCCTGAATTTACCCGCTTTCAGCTTTGGCATTGACCTGAATGTCCTGGGACTGAAAATCAACCATCCCGACCTGGATGGCCCGCCGAAAAAGTACGTAGATATGACCTGTATGTGCGGCTCTAGCATGTACGTAACTTATGGGGCCGACACCACCCGAATGGGCATAACCGATATCCTGAAAAGCGATTCGATCTTGAATGAAAGCGGAATCCTGGTTCCCGGGATTGGCCTGGAATTTAAATTTGAATGGTTGGATATTGCGGGTATCAGCCTGGAGATCTTAACAGAAGAGCATCCGGTAGGGCCGGAATTTGGGTTTAAATTTCCGCCCAGGTTCAAGCTGAATTTTGATCCTGACTTTATTGATAATCTTGAGGCAGCAGGCGGAAGTATTATAAATGCAGCTAAAAATTTCAAGTGTCAATGTGAAGGGACCAGTGCGGCGAGTACATTTTGCACCCCACCATCACTCAATGGAACAGGGGATC
>CAZGOT010000447.1:0-2303 GCA_964527495.1 uncultured Haliscomenobacter sp. | reverse complement strand
TGCTTTGCCGTCTCCTGAAAGAGGATGCTGCCGTCATAGCCCAAAAGACGGACTTCAGCAGTGCTGGCAACCTGGGGAATGGTCAGGGAGAGCTTCCGCTCCTTACCAACCTTGAGCAATACACCCGATGGATCCGGGGCGCCTGCAAACGATGGTGCCGCTAAAGCAACCATGAATAAGGCATACAGTGCGCTTTTGCGCAGGTTAACAATCAGATTCTTCATGTTTGAATATTGTTTGGGTTAAATAATGCCTGCTAATCAGCAAAGTTTTGGCTAATGATTTACTTAGTGTAAAAATTACACGAACAAAGATACGGGCCGAAGCAGGCATATTGCTACCACGATTTTGACCAATAATGATGCTATTTTAACCTGGTGTAAAAAGGTGGTGGGTTATGCAAGAGCAGAAGCGATGGCAAAAACGGCAACAGCAGCGATAATGCCGCCTAAAAAAACGCCGTAGCATATACGCAAAAAGGCATATTTTCTTCCCAGGGATTTTCCCAGAAAAAAGAGGTCCCGCTGAATGGCATCTTCGAGGAATTCGGGATTTTCCAGTAGGAGGCCTACTCCTTTTCGGTAATCCTCATAGTCCATTTTAAAAAAATTGCCGAAGAAAAAGAGGTTGGATTTTTTTTCCTGGATCATCTCGATGCTGGTAAATCCGGGCATTTTAATCGGACGGGTAGCGAGCGTAGCAAATATCATCGCACTCAGGCAGGCGGCGAGTAGAACCGTGAGGGTGGGGACGAGGGTAGGTATTTCGCGCAGGCGGTCGGCAGCAAGGGGTACGACGATAGTAATAATGAGGGCATTTACGGAGAGCATCATATTGGCCTTGTTGTCGGCAAGGGCACTTAGGTCAATATGGTTGCGCAGGGCGGTTTTGAACATCATCTCCGCACTGCGGTTATCACTGATCCGTGCGGTTGGTTTAGGACTTTCTTCTGCCTGCTTCTGGATTTTGCGCAATTTCTTTTTGAGCGCGTTGAGGTTATCCTCCCGTCCGAGACCAAACAGAAGCCAGGCAGAGGGGGTAAAAAATACCTGTTTTTTCAAAAATTCCATATTGAGGCGGAGCCACTCCGCATCCGCATAGCGTTGTTGCAGGAATACCGACCATTCATGGCGCAAGGCACGGAGAAAATCGGGATAGGCTTCTGAGCCAAGGTGATACATGTCCGCGTCCCGGAGAATTTGTTCGGTCAGGTTGCGGGGGGCAATAGCAAGGTGGGTAGCCTGAATGGCTGCATTTACCTCCGCACAGCGTGCTTCTGGATATTCCCGGCCTCGCAGGAAACTGGTGGCGATTTCCTGACTGGCGGTTTCATGGTCTTGATAAGCAATGGTAAAACCCGTATCGTGGAACAGCGCAGCCAGCTCCAGTGTCTCCATGGCCTCTGCAGCGATTCCTTCCCGGACGGCAATCTCCATGGCAGCTTTGCGGACGTGTAAAGTGTGGCCCAGGTTGTGGAATTGATGGTCTTCGCTCAATTGATCTTGGAGCAATTTTATCACAAAGGACTCAGCAGCGGCTACGATTGGCGTTTTTTCCATGGCTATGTACGCTTTGGGCTAGTCTTTCCGTGCCGCAGCACCCGGATTATATCTGACCATCAGACTCAGCCAGATAGAGCGGGAGAGGCGGAATACATAGACAAAGAGCAATGCGCCAATGGCTATTAGCAGGGAAAAAGACGCCAGCATGCTCCAGTCGAGTACCCAGTGCAGAAAGAGCACGAAAAAGATACTGAACCATCCGGACAAGATATAAGAGATAAACATGGCGCCATAGTAGAACCCTGGTTCGGGCATATAAGACTGGCTGCAATGTGCACAGCGCTCAGGCATAAAAAAAGGTTGCCTGAAGGAGAAGGTGGGGGTGGAAAATAAATCCCCCTGGCGGCATCTCGGGCATTTGAACCCCAGGATGCTCCCTATTTTACTGGTTTTTTTGTTTGTACCCATCCTATTTCTTTTTACCGATCAGGGTTGCCCATTTAGGTCCCCAAGCGTATGGAGGCGCTTTTGCAGCCTGATATTATTTCCAGGGTTGATCGTTGGAAGCGAATTGGTATAATAGAGAAGCAGCTTTCCTGCTCGAAAAAAAATCATGGGTAAGGAGAAGAGGCAGGCGGTAAGTGAACAAGAACAGAAAAAGGCGGAAATAGTCGAGAAGGAAATACGTTGGTTCCCATTACAGTAAGCGTGGACCCCTCGATCAGATTGAAATTAGATTTTTCACAGGTAACCGTGCTATCAATAAAAACAAAGAGTACGCTTATCCTGTTGGCGTTGTTT
>CAZGOT010000446.1:1933-2305 GCA_964527495.1 uncultured Haliscomenobacter sp. | reverse complement strand
ACCCCTGAAAAGCCGGGGGCTTTTTACACAACCCCATTTTTTGGACAGCTAAATGACGGCCTCGGGCCTTTTTATACAATCCCATGAATAAGCCCAAATTTATCTAGGATTTTCCTCAGGAATTATAATAATATGAACCAGTATTTGCCTTTTTTCACGCTGCTTCCCATGGCGGGCTTGTTGCTCAGTTTTGTTCCGTCCAAAAAGAGGGAAGGATTGATTTTTTGGACCGTCACCACAACGCTCTTGTTACATGTGGCAGGATTATCCGTTTTTTCCGTACTTTGGTGGATGGAGGGCGGTCGCCCTGTTTTTGAAAAATTCCTGACGTATTACCAAAGAGGGGATGCAGAGTTTTCCTTCGACTTGTAC
>CAZGOT010000446.1:0-1923 GCA_964527495.1 uncultured Haliscomenobacter sp. | reverse complement strand
TTGTACTTTGACAAATTCACTTTGGTATATGCTGTAATAACGAGCCTGTTGGGCACGCTTATTTCTTTGTTCAGCCGGTATTATATGCACCGCGATCCCGGGTACAAGCGGTTTTTCAATAATTTGACCTTCTTTTTCCTGGGGATTAACCTGGTAATTTTCTCGGGTAACTTCGAGACATTGTTCCTTGGCTGGGAGGTATTAGGGATAAGTTCTTTCCTGTTGATTGGATTTTATCGCGAGCGCTATCTTCCGGTGAAAAATTCGATCAAGGTCGTTTCCCTTTACCGTTTGTCGGACGTTGGGCTTCTGGTTGCCCTCTGGCTTTGCCATGCGGCATTTGGCAAAAATATCCAGTTTGAAGAAATGAACCAATCGGCGGAAATTCCCTTACTATTAGCCCAAAATTCCCTTAATTATTTTCTGATCCCGTTGGTATTTTTGCTTGTCGCTGCGATAAAATCGGGGCAGTTTCCCTTTTCTTCGTGGTTGCCGCGGGCGATGGAAGGGCCCACCACATCCAGTGCTATTTTTTACGGTTCGCTATCGGTACACATTGGATTGTTTCTCATGTTGCGCACTTCCCCCTTATGGATGGACAATCTGGCGATCCGTATTCTGATTATCGGAATGGGTTTAGTGACCAGTATCCTTGCGGGGAGTATTGCGAATGTCCAGCCAACGGTAAAGACACAGATAGCCTATGCTTCCATAGCCCAAATAGGTATTATGTTTATTGAAGCTGCCTTGGGGTGGCATATTCTGGTACTGGTCCATTTTGCCGGAAATGCCCTGCTGCGATCTTATCAGTTGCTGGTTTCGCCTAGTGTTTTGAACTACCTTATCCACGAGCAGTTCTATCACTTTGAGGCACCAAAAGACAAGTCGCTGGAGGGTTGGCTGGGGCGATTGCGTGCTTCGTGGTATATCCTTTCCGTAAAGGAGTTCAATTTGGACCGCTTTCAGTTTCACTTCTTATGGACCCCTTTTAAATGGCTTGGCCGCCGATTAGGCTTTTTATCCAATCCGGCTGCAATTATCGCGATGGGGGTGGTATTGCTGGGGGGCTTAATCGGCCTTATAGCTGGCATTGGAGAGATTTCCTGGTTGCATAAAGGCATTGCTTTTATGATGGCGCTGTTTGGCCTTTTTCATGTACTTGTAGCCTTTGCAGAGCGGGCATCGGCCAAAAGGGCCTGGTTGTTCGTGCTTTTTGCCCATTTGTTTATTGGGCTTTCCATAGGATATAATGCATACTTCGACCCTGTTGCCAGTGCAATTTACTTAAGCGGAGTAAGTGTAGCGGGAATTATTGGTTTTGTTGTCCTTAGCTGGGTCGAAAAGGTGGAAAATACATTCGATTTAGTCAATTTCTATGGACATATTTACGAATACCCCGGGCTGGGGTTAGTATTCCTGCTATGTGGACTTGCCATATCGGGTTTCCCTATCACCCCAACTTTTATTGGCCTGGACATTGTGCTGAGCCGGATTCAAAGTAATCAGGTGCCATTGCTTTTGGTGGTAGGCTTGTGTTTTATTTTTATAGAAATTGCGGTATTGAGAATTTATGCACGGGTCTTTCTTGGGCAGCATGTGAAGGCCTATCATGCGGTCGCATTCCGAAACTCTTAAGGGGTTTGGAAGAATATTGGGGTGGGGTAAAAAGCCTCCGGCTTTTCATTTGGCGGCTTACGCCGCCAAATGTTATTTTAAACAGATGTCATTTTCATTGATTTTGCGAAACAAAATTAATGAAAATGACGTCTGTTTAAAATTTTATGGGGTTGTGTAAAAAGGCCGGAGGCCGTCATTTAGCGGCTGATGCCGCCAAATAATATTTTGAACGAACACAATTTTCACTGATTTTGCGAAGCAAAATCAGTGAAAATTGTGTTCGTTCAAAACTTTCTTTCGCCGCCG
>CAZGOT010000445.1:0-2306 GCA_964527495.1 uncultured Haliscomenobacter sp. | reverse complement strand
TTCTGTTCCAACGCTACCCCCAACAAATGGAAATCCTTCCCCAACTGCTGCAGGCCTTGGTTGACCGCTATCTCCTCGATCGTTTTGAGAACGAAGAGGGGGAAACTTGCTATAGCCTCTGCCACGACACCCTCGCATCGGTCGTGCTATCAGATTACCACGAATCCGACCGCGTCGGTCAGCGCGCCCGGCGCATCCTGGAAAGCAAACAGCAAGATATCGCCCAGGACAGCGCCTCCTTCCAGGATCCAAATGACATCGCCATCCTGGAAGCTGGCCGCCCCTACATGCGTGCCTGGACAACCGAGGAGGAAGCCGCCCTGGAAAGGAGCAAAGCAGCCCTCGCTGCGCAACGCTTACGTGAAGCGGCTATGAAACAAAGTAATTTCGATTTTGCCAAGACCCGCATCGAACAAGCCATCCTGCACCTGGACTACGACTTCGCCTTCCGGGAAACCCAAAAAGCCCTGGACCTCAATTACGAGCAGCACCAATTGGCCCGCCTGCTGGAGGAGATTGCCTTTGTATTCCACGCCTCCGGGCAGCCAGAGTATACCATGGAGGCCATCCAGGTGCTCACAAGGCTGGGGCTGCCACAATACGCACCGCTCGCAGCCGCAATGCCAGGTGTCGTATTCCGTCCCGGTTTCCGCCCTCTGCTGGATGTCTTGCAGCAAATACCGGATGGGGCTGCTGCATTGATTAAGACCCGCTATCTACCGGAAATGATCTTTGTGGCAGGAGGGAGCTTTATGAGGGGGTCTGAGGAGGAAGCCGAAGAGAAGTCTATCCACCAGATTACTCTTGACGGGTTTTATCTGCAAAAAACCCCGGTGACATACTGGCAGTACTTCCCGTTTATGCAGCAAGAAGGCCTGCAGGTTGAAAGGCCCGGCTGGGGCAGACAGGGCGATAACCCTGCGGTGTACGTTTCCTGGGAAGATGCGGTACGTTTTTGCAACTGGCTGAGTATAAAGAATGAAATCGATGTGTTTTATTATGATATTGGTCAGGAAACTATCTTAGCGAATCCGACTTCAAATGGCTACAGAATGTCTACAGATGCCGAGTGGGAATATGCTGCTTGTGGCGGAAAAATGAAAAGGACTTATAAATTTAGTGGAAGCGATGATTTAGACGAAGTTGGTTGGTATGATAAGAATGCTGGAAACAGGACGAAGCCTGTTGGGCTTAAAAAGTCAAATAGCCTAGGGCTTTACGATATGTCAGGGAATATCTTTGAACGGTGCCAAAATTTACATGAAGTGGATTACCATGAAATAGGCCCGCTAAAAAACGCTAAAGGTCCTTATTTCGGAAATGATCATTTTGGACGTGGTGGTTCGTGGAAAAACGGTCCACTTGAGTGTGACGTTAATTATCGGGAATATTTCACTTCATCGAATCGTCTGAATATTCTCGGTTTCCGCTTGGCACGATCACTTTAGTATCTATTCTTTTAAGCTTCTGTAGGGTCTAAAATTAAAGCGTCAGAAGGGAAGTCAAGCGAACACTCATGCATAGGTCTTAGGTTTTAAAGTTTGACCATCTTTGTACACGGTGAAGGTATGGCCATAGAAATTCCTCAAAGTATAACCAGTAAAAAAATTAACCAAAAGGTATCGATAATTGGAAAAGTTTTTTTACATTTGTGTTTCCCAAGATGATCGTTTTCGGTTCTTTACTTGCGTGTGCTATCTCTATACCATTCTGCTTTGCCGCTCCTCGTTCAATTTGTGAGGTAATTTCTACAAGTTTGAATTTCTCGTTTTTTTAGGCTGGTTTGCGGCTAAGATTTCCTTTTTGTTTTGAATTTCCAATTTCAATGCCTTGATGTAAGGGCTCACTGGGCGATTTTGCCAAGGGTGGGCTATTGTACAGGGCTTAGTTCTATTCGTATGAAAAATCCCCAACTTGAGGCAGCTTTGGTGTAGAGTTAACGCCAATAAAAGACACTTAAGAATAAGCTGCTTTTTGAAATAGTAAAAAATTGTTTCATGTAATCTTAAACTCAAGGAAACAATGCCCACGTTATATTTAGCCTTTGCCAATAATCCTGCCCAACCGCTTGAAAACTTGAAAGAAGAAAGCAGGGAAGTTTTTGCCAGGCTCTATCCCCGAAAGAGGCAGAAGCACTACGAAATCCACCGGGAAGAATTTCCGGAATTGAATACGATAGCTCACTATCTTTCGAGTTACAGGAACGATATTCATCTTTTCCATTTTGCCGGGCACGCATCATCGGATACCCTATTGCTGAAAGACCGGGAAGCAGGTGCTACTGGTATTGGCACCATGCTCGCGCA
>CAZGOT010000444.1:0-2314 GCA_964527495.1 uncultured Haliscomenobacter sp. | reverse complement strand
CTATTCTGCCGCATGGGGGCAATATTTTTCAACAAAAAGTACCGGCAGCGGTATTTGTAGGGAATGGATTTGGCAAATTGGCGGGTTCTACCCAGGTAGAAGAACTGGGGGTACTCGAAACGCCTATCGTACTCACCAATACCCTTGCCGTGCCGACCGCCATGGAGGCGCTGATTGATTACACGCTACGCCAAAAGGGCAACGAGAAAATCCGCTCGGTAAACGCCCTGGTGGGGGAGACGAACGATAGCGGATTAAACGATATCCGGGCACGGGCGTTAAAGCCGTCCCATGTGCTGTCTGCATTAGAATCCGCAGAAGGGGGACCTGTGCCAGAAGGGAATGTGGGCGCGGGTACGGGTACACGTTGTTTTGGATTTAAAGGCGGTATCGGTACCTCCTCCCGGGTGCTGCCGGCATCACTCGGCGGCTATACGGTGGGGGTGCTGGCACAAACGAATTTCGGGGGCATTCTTCAGGTAGATGGGGTGCCGGTAGGGGAGGAGCTGGGTAAGTTTTACCTGAAAGAACAACTGGATGCTTCTCCGGATGGTTCCTGCATGATCGTAGTAGCGACAGATGCCCCCCTGGATGCCCGCAACCTGAAGCGCCTGGCACAGCGGGCTATGCTCGGACTCGGCAAAACGGGTGGGATCGCATCCAATGGAAGCGGGGATTATGTGCTTGCTTTTTCTACAGACCCTGCGCTACGGGTGCCTTTCGATATGCAAAATCCAATGCTGGAACAAAAAGTATTGCACAACGATGCCGTTTCGCCCCTTTTTCTAGCGGTTATCGAGGCGACCGAGGAGGCGATCATCAACTCGCTTTTTGCCGCAGAGACAATGGAAGCTAATGGGACACGGGCGGAAGAACTGCCAGTGGATAAAGTACTGGATATCCTGCGCAAATATGGCAGATAAAGTTGGGTTAAATGGATAAAGCAGGGTGTATGAAGGATGCAGAACGGATATCATCTTCGGGGAATAACCTACCTCCTGCAGCTATTCTTCTTGCTGCCGGAAAAGCGGGTCGCATGGGTCGCCCAAAACAGTTATTGGAATTCCAGGGAATGACCCTGCTGGAAATAGCCCTGCGCAAAGCTTTGCAGGCCGGGTATGCCCCCTTGCTGGTGGTGGGAGGTGCTTATCGCGATGAGGTGGAAAATTTGTGTAGGGAAACCTTCCCCGATGTTTCTTTTTGCTATAACCCTGACTGGTCCACCGGCATGGGCAGCAGCATTGCCTGCGGAATCCGGCGTTTACTCGAAATCATGCCCGACACCCCGGGCACCTTGGTTTTCCTTGCCGATCAACCGCTGATCCGTGCAGAACAGCTGGAAGGGATGCGCTTGCAATGGGAGGCTTCGATGCCTCCTTTTATTGCGGCCTTTTATCGCGATAAGCCCGGGGCACCGGCATTATTTTCCCATAGCTTGTTTCAGGATCTGTTACAACTCCATGGCGAGGCAGGGGCCAAAACCCTTTTTTCCCGCTACCGAGGGGAACGGTTCCCTCTGCCTGAAGCGGCTTTCGATATGGATACGCCTGAAGACTGGGCGAGGTTTATTGCTGAAAATGAAAAATAATGCATAAAATTGACCATCTGCGCCAGGAATATGGCGAAACGGGTATGGAACCCGAAGATTTACAGGACGACCCCTTCCTGCAATTTGCTGACTGGCTACAGGAAGCTATAAATGCCGGTATCCTCGAACCCAATGCGATGACGCTGGCCACGGCCGATAACAATGGAAGGCCGTCGGCACGGATTGTGCTGCTGAAAGGCTTTGGCCACGACGGTTTTGTTTTTTATACCAATTACCTGAGTCGAAAAGGGGAACAGCTTAGCGAAAATCCGCATGCGGCACTGGTATTTTTCTGGGGCCAACAGGAACGGCAAGTGCGGATCGAAGGGACGGTCGAGAAAACCGCCCGGGACAAAAATGAAGCCTATTTCAGCTCCCGTCCTTTGAATAGCCAAATAGGCGCCGCAGCCTCCCCCCAAAGTCGGGTTGTACCCTCCCGAAAAGTTTTAGAGCATGCGATGGAAAAGGTGGGAAAGGATTTTGAGAAAATAGGTGCTGTACCCTGCCCAGAACACTGGGGCGGATACTGCCTGAAACCACACACAATCGAGTTCTGGCAAGGACGTCGCAGCCGCCTTCATGACAGGATCCAATACCGCCTTACAGAGGAAGGGAATTGGGAGAAGGAAAGGTTAGCACCTTGATTTTTATAGGGTTGTGTAAAAATCCGAAGGCCGTCCTGGGGTTGTGTAAAAAGTATTCTGCCGCCTTCGGCGGCGAAAGAAA
>CAZGOT010000443.1:0-2328 GCA_964527495.1 uncultured Haliscomenobacter sp. | reverse complement strand
TTAAAATTTTATTTCGCCGCCGAAGGCGGCGGAATACTTTTTACACAACCCCAATTACATTTGTCTAGACCTGGGCATATATTCAGAAGGTGTAGCGCCAAAGTGTTCTTTAAACCGCTCCCTGAAGTACTTTAAGTCGGAAAACCCCACCTTGTAGGCCACTTCCGAAATATTGAATTGCTTTGTTTCCAATAATTGGGCGGCACGTTTTAGCCGGATAGTCCGGATAAGGGTATTGGGGGTTTGGCCAGTGAGTGCTTTGATTTTGCGGTAAAGCTGCATACGGCTCATAGCCATACGGCGTGCGAGATCATCAATGGAGAAGGTGCATTCATCCATATTTTCTTCCACAATTTCCAGGATACGGCTTAAAAAGGATTCATCCAGGGCATTGGCCACCACCGCAGCAGGTGCAATATCGCGTGATTGGCTAAATTTTTCCCGGAGTTGTTCCCGCATGCGGATGAGGTTGCGGATGCGCAGTTGAAGTACCTGCATGTTGAATGGCTTGGAAATATAATCATCCCCCCCACCCTCAAGGCCTTCGATGTGGTATCCAAGAGAGGTACGTGCAGTGAGCAGTATGACAGGAATATGGCAGGTAAGGATATCGGATTTTATCTGCCGACAAAATTCGATACCGTCCATTTTGGGCATAGCTATATCACTGAGGATGAGGTCAGGGAAGATTTCCCTGGCTTTTTGCAAAGCCTCAAGGCCATCTCCAGCTTCCGAAATTTCGTATTCCTGTTGCAGGTTCTCTTTAAGATAACCCCGGATATCTGCATTATCCTCCACGAGCAGCAGGTGAGGCCTTGCAGGTCGGGATTCACTTTCTTCCGGGAGTTCTTGAAGCGAAGGAACAGCAGGCAGGGCTTCTGCTACAAAATCACTTCCGGGATTGACCAGTTCTGAAGGATCAAAATGCGCAAATCCTCCTTGTAGATGTAGCCGAAAAGTGGTCATTTCCCCCTCCTTGCTTTCTACCGAAACCGATCCCCGGTGCCGGTCAATAATGGCCCGCACCAGGGCGAGGCCAATACCTGTACCACCAAAATGTTCCTGACGGGGTTTGTTTTCCCCTTGGAAGAACGGGTCAAAGACGCGGTCCAATTGGTCTTCCGGGATACCTGGACCCTTGTTGGAAACCCAAAGGCTAACCTTGTCTGCTGCGATATCTTCTTCGATACCCACGATTACCCTGCCACCATTTGCTGTAAATTTTATGGCATTGGAGAGCAGGTTGCCCATCACTTTTTCCATCTGGTCGCGGTCCACCCAGGCATATACCTCTTCGTTGTCGGTCTCCAGGCGCATTTCAATTTGATGTTCCCGCGCAAAATCCAGAAAGCCACCCACGATCTCCCGGAGAAAGAAAAACAGGTTGGTGCGCTCAGCACGGATATTCATCAGCCCTGCTTCACTCTTGCGGAAGTCGAGCAATTGATTGATAATCCCGAGCAGCTTTTCGGCATTGCGGTGCATCAGGCTATATGTCTTGTGGATAGGGCCTCCTGAAGGCGCCTCGCGGAGCAGCTGTTCCAGCGGGCTGATAATAAGGGCAAGGGGCGTGCGGAGTTCGTGGGAGATATTGGTGAAAAACTGTAATTTTACCCTGCTGACCTCTTCAATTTTTTCCCTTTCCAGTTGTTCCAACATCAAACGGTTTCTGAACCCCGCACGGAGGTGGGCTACCCACCACATTGCATACAGAAGGCCGGCAAAAATGAGGCCATAAAGCACAAATGCCCAATAGGTTAGCCAAAAAGGCGGCTTTACCCGGAGACCTATCGAAACGGGATTGCCCCAAATCCCATCACTATTGGCTGCTTTTACTTTAAATACATAGCTGCGATAGGGCAAATTGGTATAATGTACATAGCGTTTGTTGGCATCGGTATAGGTCCAGTCATCATCAAAGCCTTCAAGGATATAGGCAAAGCGATTTTTTCGGGGTTCGGCGAAATGTAATCCGACAAATTCAAAGGAAAGCACATTTTCCTTGTAATTGAGCACGATCTCACCAGTTTCAGAAAGAGGTTTTTCCAGGATTGGGCGTCCGTACTCTGCACTACCCGGTAAGACCGATTTGTTGAATAGCCTGAAATCGGTGATAGCAGCTTGTGGCGGTGTGGTATCAATAGCAATAGCCGCTGGGTCGAATAGGGTTAAACCGTCCACTCCTCCAAAGGCAAGCAAGCCCGAAGGCAACCGCAATGCGCAATTATTGTTGAAAAAGTTATCCTGTAGGCCATCCAACACATCAAAACTCCGCATTTTAACCTTGCCTCCTGCCTCCTCCATTTTAGCAATCCCGTTTTGGGTACT
>CAZGOT010000442.1:0-2342 GCA_964527495.1 uncultured Haliscomenobacter sp. | reverse complement strand
CATTTGGCGGCGCAAGCCGCCAAATGAAAAGCCGGAGGCTTTTTACACAACCCCAGAAAGTTTTTTGGCGGCAAATGCCGCCAAAAAACTTTCTTTCGCCGCCGAAGGCGGCAAAAGAAATTACCGCACGAACATCAGTTCGCGATATTTCGGCATTGGCCATACCTGATCGTCCACGAGGTACTCGAGGCGATCAGTATACAGGCGGACATGCTCCATATGCGGTTTGACTTCCAAACAGTACGCGTAGGCTTTTTCATCGGCATGCTCGAGGTCATTGGCGGCCTTTCTGGCCGTTGTCATAGCCTCGACACCATCTTTGATTTGGTTAATGCACTCAGAGATACGCACCAAAAGGTCCATTTGAGCCCGATAGGTATCCTCCGGCAGATTCAGATCGCGCAGGCTCAGGATATTGTCGGCAATTTGTGTTTGATACCCGATTGCTGCGGGCAGGATATGATTGATGACCAATTCACCCAGGGTACGCGATTCAATCTGTAGCTTGAGGACGTAATTGTGATACATAACATCGTAGTGCGCGAGGAGCTCCCGCTCTGTAAATACCCCGGAGCTCATGAAGAGTTCCTTCGCGGCGTCTGACAGATAAGCCTTCAGGGCATCCGGCGTATTAGGCGTATTACTCAGCCCTCTGGATTTTGCCTCCTCTTTCCACTCGTCGCTGTAGTTATCTCCCTCGAAACGCACCTTTTTAGATTCCGTGATATAGGTTTTGATTACTGTCAGGACAGCAGTGTCACGGTCTTGCCCTCCTTGCATCAGACGGTCCACCTGGGCTTTGAAATCTATGAGTTGCCTGCCCATGATGGTATTCATGACCGTCATGGGGGCTGCGCAGTTCATAGAGGAACCTACCATGCGGATTTCGAATTTATTGCCGGTGAAAGCAAAAGGCGATGTGCGGTTGCGGTCGGTATTATCGCGCTCGAGGTCCGGAATCTTGCTCAGTAGATCCAGCAGCTCTTTTACCCCGCCTTCATCGGCATGGATACCGGCCTCGATGTTGTTCAGCAGACGGTTCATCGAATCGCCCAGGAAAACAGAGATAATCGCTGGAGGTGCCTCATTGGCCCCGAGGCGGTGGTCATTGGAAGCGGAGGCTACGCTGGCGCGCAGGATATCCGCATAGCGGTTGACTGACTGGATCGTACAAACAAAAAAGGTCAGGAATTGCAGGTTTTTACCCGGGTTTTTACCTGGGCTAAGCAGGTTCTTGCCGGTATTGGTCGCCATAGACCAGTTATTGTGCTTGCCGGAGCCGTTGACACCTGCGAAGGGCTTTTCATGCAGAAGTACGCGCAGGCGATGGCGGCGTGCTACGCGGTCCATCACGTCCATGAGCAACTGGTTGTGATCCACCGCAACGTTGACTTCTTCAAACATTGGCGCGAGCTCGTACTGCCCGGGGCCAACCTCATTATGGCGGGTCCGCACTGGAATACCCAGCTTGTGCACTTCAGTTTCCAAATCGCGCATATACGCAAAAACCCGCTCCGGAATAGAACCGAAATAGTGATCTTCAAGCTGCTGGCCCTTAGGAGAGTGCTTGCCCACCAGGGTACGGCCTGTCAGCAGCAGGTCTGGACGTGCAGAGTAGAGCGCCTCGTCCACCAGGAAGTACTCCTGCTCCCAACCCAGGGTTGCATGGACTTTATGTACTTCCGAATCGAACAACTGGCATACCGGCACTGCTGCGCGTTCAAGGTAAGCCTGTGACTTCAGAAGCGGAAGTTTATAATCCAGGGAATCTCCGCTATAGGTGACAAAGATAGTAGGGATACAGAGCGTCTTGCCTTCTCCTATTTCCAGAATAAAAGCCGGAGAAGAAGGATCCCAGGCGGTATATCCCCGCGCTTCGAAAGTCGAGCGCAGGCCCCCGCCAGGAAAGCTCGAACCGTCCGGCTCCTGCTGCACCAGTGCATCACCGGTGAATTCTTCCAACACCTCCCCATCGGGTTTCAATACAAAGAAAGAGTCGTGTTTTTCCGCAGTACGGCCAGTTAGGGGCTGGAACCAGTGAGAGTAGTGGGTCGCGCCCATGTCCATAGCCCATTTTTTCATCGCTGCCGCTACGACATCAGCCTGGTCTCGGCTAAGTTTATTACCGGAATGCATAGCTTTTTTCAACGATTTGTAGGCGTCCTTGGATAGATAATCCTCCATGGCCTGGTCATTGAAAACGTTACACCCGAAGAAGGAAGAAATCTTTTCCCCAGGCGATGCTACAAATTCGAGGTCGTAGTTGGATCGGTTGATTACCGTCTCTAATGCACTGAATCTGGAATTACTCATAGCTCTAGTTCCTTTTAAATTAAATAATG
>CAZGOT010000441.1:0-2344 GCA_964527495.1 uncultured Haliscomenobacter sp. | reverse complement strand
TCAGGAGGTTATCCTGGATATCGAGCTGCCGGGGTTTGGGCAGGTTGGGGAATTCCGAATAAATCCAGACGGCCCCGTTTTCGTATTCTTTACCCACCAAAACGCTATTTCCGCTTTTCCCATTGACTTTCACCTGAAAGTGTTCTGTCAGGTAAGCCTGGAGGAGGGTATCTGCCAGGGGGTGTTCTTTTGGCGTATTGAGGTGTAGCCGGATTTCCTGACCAGCGGCTTTTGCATTTTGTTCTATATGGAGCTCCAGGTCATCCACAAAAATTTTATGGATAACCTGTAGGGATTTTTCTTTTTCGGAATAGGCAATTTCCGTGACTGCGAGATGAATTGGGTGTGTGACAGTGGAAAAGGCCAGCAGGGCCACCACGATTAAGGCCATGTTATTTTTTTACAAAAATACATGATTGAAAGAAATCGCAGATAAAAATTTCGACGAGTTGCAGGCAAATGCCCTGATAGGTAGAATTTACCTTCCCTATCGAAACAATATCCTTCCCATGTACGCTCCCCAAGGGGTTGTGTAAAAAGTATCACGCCGCCTTTGGCAGCGTCAGCCGCCAATGACGGACTTCGGCCTTTTTACACAACCCCGACATATCCTCTTTAGCGGGCGTGCTGCAGTACACGCTGACGAGCGGGACGCGTCGGATGGCGGTTGGGAAATAGCATGGCAACATTTACCTCCACCTCAGCTCCTGTTGAAATTATCTATTGATTTTCAACAACTTAAAAATTTTTTCTTCGTTACCTGTGCGTAGCCGGAAAAAATAGGTTCCTGGTGCAAAATCCGATAGATCGAGGGGGAAAGCCATCGCGCCAATGGGTATCTTATGCTGTTGGAGCTGTTGTCCGTTAGCCGCGTACAGAACTCCTTCTGCATCTGTGACCGGACGGGAGAAACGCACATCAAAAATGCCGAAACTGGGGTTAGGGTCAATACTAATCAGCAAGTCGTTTAAAGTTGGCAATGGATTTTTTCGCAGGGCAAAGCGCCCGCGTGCCGGTTCTGAAGTACCACAATCGTTAAATGCCGTTAATCTCCAGGAATATTGTCCGGAGGGTAATTCGGGAAACTGGAACTGGGTTTGTGGCGAAAGCTCATACGTGGCAAAGGGGGTTCCCAGTCCCTCTCCTATATATAATGCAAGCCTGTATCCCTGGATTTTACCTATTGGTGCTTCCCAGCGCAGACGCGGCCTGCCGGAAAGGAAATTCGTATCTGCAAGAGAGGGTAAAACCCCAGGTGTGGCTGGTACAGGGCTTGGAAGGAGCAGGAGGTCGGTGTAGGCATTGTCCAGGGGACTGCTGGCTTCTAGCCGGACAGGGAATCGTCCCCCGGGGATATTGTGCGGAAGGTTAAAGTGGAGCGTTGCGGTACCTCCCGGAGCTACTTTGCTGGGGACAATATTGGCGCTTACCCCAGAGGGGAGACCAGTTACCTTCAAATTAACAGAATCGGCAAAAAGTTTGTTGATAAAAACTGTAACGGAAACGTTCCCACCCGCACAGGCACTGAGTTGATTCCGGGAAAGGCGCACCAGGGGTACACAGGAATTAGCTGGTTTTCCCGGCCATTCCAGTACCATGGTATCCAAGGGGTTTAGCCTGTCTTTTAGTCTGGTGGAAGGAGACCCTCCACCTTCCCAGGAGGCTCCCAACCATCCGAAGGCATCATAGCCTGCAATATTGGCGCAGGAGGCCAGCCCTCCTCGGAGATGTCCGAAGGCGAGCCCACGATTGTTGAAAATCGGTCCGCCTGATGAGCCTATTTCCGTAGTTCCTACATCCCAACGCGGCACAATAACATAACGTCCATTGGATACCTGCCTGGAGCCCTGGCCCCATTCACCGCGGTAGGCACCCCGGTCACTTATACTGATACGCTTCTCCTCCGAACCAGCATGATGCACGGATGCAACCCTGCCCGGGGATATGGAGGGGTTTATATCCCAACCGCTAAACCAGGCATTGGCACGGGGAGTTACCGGATCTATTAGCTCAACGAGGATCATATCTGTGGTGGATAGGCCCGCACGAAATACAGCTCCGGTATTGAATACGTCCAGGCTGCCGTCGCCAGGCAGGCTGTTATTTTCACCCCCTGGCCTGCGGCAACCGCTATTCTGATAGTTCCAGTAAAAAACCATGGACGGTGCATTGGCACTATCCACCTGACAATGGCGGGCAGTAATGAAATAGGGTGCGCAGTCTTCCAGGGAATTATTGACCAAAAAACCGGTACAGGAGGAGATTCCTCCAATAGTATAGAGCGCAACAGAGCGGATACTTTCCCGGTAGGCTTCGGCCTGAGGCCATCCATCTGCCGCTCCAC
>CAZGOT010000440.1:0-2345 GCA_964527495.1 uncultured Haliscomenobacter sp. | reverse complement strand
CATTTGGCGGCGTCAGCCGCCAAATGAAATGTCAGGGTCTTTTTACACAACCCCAGCCCCTTAACAAACTTTCTTTGGCGGCGCAAGCCGCCAAAGGACAGCTTCGAGGCTTTTTTATAAAACCTGAGCTTTATTAAAAACAAAAATACACAAAAGGGGGGTTCAATGGGGATAAAACAGATATTGGTAAGCATATTCGTACTTTCCATTGCGATACTTCGGGCTCAGGATCCCGTTTTTAGCCAGTATTTTGCCGCTCCTCTGCAGATTAACCCAGCATTTGCCGGCGTTACCGACGCCCCCAGGTTTTCCTTAAACTACCGCAACCAATGGCCTTCATGGCCTAATGCCTACCGCACGTATGCGATCGGGTTCGAGCAGCAACTTCCTGATGGGTCAGGAGGTATAGGCTTCCAGGCGCTTGCAGATGATGCGGGCAACGGTATATACCGGACTATGGCTTTCCATGGGATGTATAGCTATCACCTGAAAATCAACAAGCGGTATTTTATGAAGTTCGGCATTGAAGCGGGTATGCTGCAATCGAGGGTCGCTTGGGATCAACTGGTCTTTGGAGACCAGCTTAACCCAATTACGGGCAGCAGCCCCGATGGCCCAATGTCGGAAGAGCAGCGTCCGGCAAGCCTCCGAGCCTCGGCGGTAGATCTCGGTACCGGGCTGTTGGTTCATAGCTCTAAGGCCTATTTCGGTATTTCAGTGCGCCACATGAACAGGCCAGATGAAAACTTTATCTCGGCTAACGAGGGCTTGCGCCTGGGCCGGCCAATGCGCCTGGTTTTACATTCCGGCTTTCAAATAGGCTTTGCTCAAGGCAACAACCTGAAATATCCTGCGTTTATATCACCAAACCTCCTGGTGGTCCGGCAGGCAGATTTCTTACAAATCAATGCCGGGGCATTCCTGAGCTACCAGGTTTTGTTCGCCGGGGCATGGTACCGGCATACCGGAAATAATCCGGATGCAGCAATAGCCCTCATCGGGGTAAGGGAAGGGGTTTTTCGTTTTGGATATTCTTACGATATGACGCTTTCTACCCTTGGCCCCCAACGAACGGGAGGCTCGCACGAAATTAGTATGATGCTGAGTTTTGCCGATGGGCAGGCTCGTCAAAATAAACGCAAATCTTCCAGGTACAATGATTGCTTTCAGATGTTCCGCTGAAGCATTCGCTCAATCTATCATCTTGGAAAATTAGTTTAAACAAAAAATACTATTTTCGCCCCGGTTTCGTTTGCCTTTAGAATTTGCTTATTAAATCAAAACTGTCAGATACGGATGAAAAAGCTTTTGAGGTTTGGCGCTTACCTTTTCCTTGCGGCCACTTTTTTGACTTCCTGTAAGAGCAAAGAGGTTTCCTCCTCTACGGGATGGGCCTACAATGACAAAAAATGGGGGGGCTTTGAAAGTAAAGAATATGCAGGTCAGCCCACCGGACCTAATCTCGTTCTTATCGAAGGGGGTACCTTTACCATGGGGCAAACCCAGGAAGATGTTATGAGCGATTGGAATGCCGTTCCCCGGCGGGTGACGGTCTCTTCTTTTTATATGGATGAAACAGAGGTTTCGAACCTCGATTACCTCGAATATATCTATTGGCTAAACAGGGTATTCGGGGAATCCTATCCGGAAGTTGTCAAAAAATCCCTGCCAGATACTTTGGTCTGGATGGAGGAACTCGCGTATAACGACCCGTTCGTAGATACCTACTTCCGCTTCCCTTCCTACAAAAATTATCCGGTGGTGGGAGTTAGCTGGACCCAGGCAAATGCCTATGCTAAATGGCGGACAGACCGGGTGAATGAAATGATGCTGATCGAAAAAGGTATCCTGAACCCCAACCCGGACCAAAAAGACAACAACAACTTCACTACGGATGCCTACCTCGCTGGTCAGTATGAGGCAAATGTGCGCCGCGACCTCAAGGATTTGGGCACTGGCGAATCCAGAAAGGTGCGGTTTGAAGATGGTATCCTGCTGCCCGACTACCGGCTCCCTACGGAAGCCGAATGGGAATATGCAGCGCTTGGCCTCCGCGGCAAACAAGCATCCGAAGAAGATGAACTCTATACCGACCGCCGCCTCTTCCCCTGGGATGGCAATACGACCCGCTACGAGGTCCGCGACAAAAACCAGGGAGCTATCCTGGCTAACTTCAAGCGGGGCAAGGGTGACTATATGGGGATCGCTGGCAAATTGAACGACAATGCCCACATTCCTGCAGAAGTCCGTTCCTTTCTGCCGAACGATGATCATGCCTGTTTCAACAGCTTCGCCACCGAATTTCTTTACACCGCGCATTTTTGGGTTAGAGTCACGTCCGTTAG
>CAZGOT010000439.1:0-2348 GCA_964527495.1 uncultured Haliscomenobacter sp. | reverse complement strand
AAGAAGGGTGCGCAGGGCGATTTATGAAGGATGTTTGGGTTGCCTGATCTTCCATATTCTAAAAATATCCGGCTACTTTGCGCTGCTCCATAGCAGCTTCACTGCGCCGATCGTCCATTCGGGCGCCGCGCTCCGAGACTTTTGCAGCCAGGATTTCGCTGATAATATCTTCTACTGAATCCGCTTCGGAAAGGACAGCGGCGGTACAGGTCATATCCCCTACAGTGCGAAACCTTACACGCTCGGCAAAAGGGGTTTCTTCCGGCATGGTATTGAGGAAAGGCGAAATGGGCCAAAGCATCCCATCCCGCTCAATGACTTCGCGTGGATGCGAAAAATAAATCGAGGGAATTTCAAGGCCCTCTTCCCGAATATACGTCCAGACATCCAGTTCGGTCCAATTGCTGATTGGAAAAACGCGCACATGCTCGCCCATGTTAATCTTGCCATTGAGCATATCAAAAAGCTCCGGTCGCTGTTTTTTGGGGTTCCATTGGCCAAAATCGTCCCGTACACTAAAAATGCGTTCTTTCGCACGTGCCTTTTCCTCGTCGCGGCGTGCACCTCCAATGCAGGCATCAAACCTGAACGCTTCAATAGCATCCAGCAGGGTAACCGTCTGCAGTGCGTTGCGACTGGCATATTTTCCACTTTCTTCCTTCACGCGACCGGAGTCAATGCTGTCCTGAACATAACGGACAATTAATTCCGCTCCTGTTTCAGCGACCAGCCAGTCACGAAAGGCTATGGTCTCAGGGAAATTATGTCCGGTATCAATATGTAGTAAAGGGAAAGGGATTTTTGATGGCCAAAAAGCAAGTTGGGCTAATCGCACCAGGGTAATTGAATCTTTTCCACCACTAAACAAGAGTGCCGGCCGTTCGAATTGCGCAGCTAATTCGCGCATAATATATATAGCTTCGTCCTCAAGTTGACGCGGAAATGCCGGGAAATGCAGATCTTGCATACGAAATGTTTTTAGTGTACTAAAGGGGTTGTGTAAAAAGCTCCTGGCTGCTATTAGGCACTAGGCGGCTTATATCGCCAAATAATATTCTTTTGTTTTTAATGAGGGTTGTGTAAGAAGCCCCATGGCCGTCCTGGGGTTGTGTGAAAAGTATTCTGCTGCCTGCGACGGCCAAATGACGGCCTCCGGCCTTTTTACACACCCCCAGAATATTCTTTTTGAATCGCCGCCTTGGCGGCGGAATACTTTTTACACAACCTCATACTTTTATACATCTTCAGAATATATGAACATTCCCTGCCAGAGACAGGGAAATTATCTCATACGCGCCCGTGACCGCTAGTTTGTCGTACGGTCTGCGTGAAGCCCACATTCTCTATGTGATTGTTCCCACCACCATCGTCCTGCACGAATATCTTCACCTGGCCGAACCGCACGGGTGCAGGGTGCGCAACCTATACTAGGGTATCCTTTATCGTGTAGCATATTGACTGGCACAAAATGCCGCACGCAATATTCCTGCAAAGCCTCAATATCACAATCAGCCAACGGATTCACTTTGATAAGACCCCAGGCTTCGTCCCATTCCACAACAGGGAGGGTCTGCCGAAAGGTGCTCTGGGCAGCCCGTAGGCCAGTTATCCATGCGCTCGCCCCGTGTAGAGCCTTACGGAGCGGTTCGACTTTACGGATTTGGCAGCACTCCTTTCGGAACGCGACGGACTCGTAAAAACTGTTCATGCCGCGTACATTGACCATTGCAGAAACCTCCGCTGCATCCGGATAATAGACTTCTATAGCGATTTTGTAACGTGCCCTTGTGCGGTCAATCAAGTCATAGGTCTCCTGAAACAAGCGACCAGTATCTAATGTGACAAAGCGGACAGGAAGGCCCAAACGAGCGATCATATCCGTCAAAACCTGATCCTCAAGACCTAAAGAGGTAGAAAACACCAGCCCATCCGGCAACAACTTTGCTAGGGAAAGCAGCCGCTCCTGCGGCTCCTGATCGGGAAGTAACTCCTCTAATATGGAAAGAAGGGATAGTTGCATCAAATCGCTATTTTATGCTGGGGCAAAATTAAAAGGCTTTTTTATTTTCTCCATATTAATCCTATAAAAATAATAGATTTTATGGAAATAATTTAAAAAGCATTAGGCTATTGAAGGAAAAATGCTGCCGCTGGTGGGAAATTTTATTTTTTGAAGTTGCGCAGAAAGGCTCGATGACGCCTTCGGCGGCGAAAGAAAGTTGGGGTTGTGTAAAAAGCCTCCGGCTTTTCATTTGTCGGCTTGCGCCGCCAAATGTTATTTTAAACAGACGTCGTTTTCCTTGATTTTGCTTCGCAAAATCAAGGAAAACGACGTCTGTTTAAAATTT
>CAZGOT010000438.1:0-2352 GCA_964527495.1 uncultured Haliscomenobacter sp. | reverse complement strand
CCTTCGGTTGAAAGCCTCATCAGAGCCGGTAGCGGCAAAGTCGTCGAATGCTTTTCGGTAACGCGGATAATATGGTTTTTGATAAATGGTGCCCCCTCGGCAGCTCCTGCTTCGGGATGTTTGATAGCACATTCCCATTCCAGTACCGCCCAGCCTGCATAATCATAAGCGGCCAGTTTACTGAAAATAGCACCGAAGTTGACCTGCCCGTCCCCCAGGGAACGGAAACGGCCGGCGCGGTCTATCCAGTTTTGATAACCGCCATATACACCCTGTTTTCCTGAAGGGTTGAACTCGGCATCTTTGACATGGAACATGCGGATGCGCTCGTGATAATGGTCAATAAAGCTCAGGTAATCCAGGCATTGCAGGACGAAGTGCGAAGGGTCGTAGAGCAGGCAGGCCCTGGGATGGTTGTTGACTTCATGCAGAAAGCGCTCATAGGTGACACCGTCATGCAGGTCTTCCCCGGGATGAATTTCGTAACATACATCTACGCCGCAATCCTCAAAAACATCGAGGATGGGCATCCAGCGCTTCGCCAGTTCGGCAAAACCTGTTTCGACCAATCCGGGGGGGCGTTGTGGCCAGGGATATACGGTGTGCCAGAGCAGGGCCCCGCTAAACGAAGCATGGGCATTCAATCCGAGATTCTGAGAGGCTTTTGCAGCGTATTTAAGCTGCTGGACGGCCCACTCGGTACGTGCCTTGGGGTTATTGCGTACATTTTCCGGCGCAAAGCCATCGAATAATGCGTCATAAGCTGGATGGACAGCGACGAGCTGGCCTTGCAGGTGGGTGGACAACTCTGTAATTTCCAGGCCTGCCGCATGGACCCTGCCTTTTAGCTCATCGGCATAAGTCTTGCTTTCCGCCGCCTTTTGCAAATCAATACAACGGCTGTCCCACGTAGGGATCTGTATGCCGGTGAACCCCAGGGAGGCCACCCATTTGCAGATTGCATCGAGGGAGTTGAAGGGGGCGGTATCGCCCATGAATTGTGCCAGGAAGATACCCGGGCCTTTTATTGTTTTCATGACAGATAATTTTGATCTGGAAACTTCAGACGGTAAAAGGGGTCCATTTTTGATCAGACTGAGAAGAGGCAACGACGTGGTCTATGAATGCCATACCCCTTACGCCGTCGTGGGCAGTAGGAAAATCGAGCATTTCTGCATTTGGTTCGCTTCCTTCAATGCGTGCTGTGAGGGTGAGGGCAAAATTGCGGTAAATATTGGCAAAAGCCTCCAAATAGCCTTCGGGATGGCCGCCGGGTGTCCTGGCATTGTGGAGGGCTGCCGGAGAAAGCCATTGTCCATAGTTGGCACCTGCGCGGAGGATTTGTGTGGGTTGATCCAACCATTTTACGAAGAGGGTATTCGGATTGTACTGTGTCCATTCCACACCGCCTTTTTCTCCGTAAACTCTGATTTTGACGGAATTTTCCTCCCCAGCGGCAACCTGGGTGGCAAAAAGGACCCCCGTGGCACCATTGTCGAAACGCAGGAGCACATTGCCGTCGTCGTCGAGTGCACGACCTTCCACGAAGGTATGGAGATCGGCACAGAGGTGGGAGATTTTTGCTCCGGAAACGTATTCGGCGAGATGGGCGGCATGGGTACCTATATCCCCCATACACCCTGCTTTGCCAGATCTGTTGGGGTCTGTCCTCCAGGCAGCCTGGGCGTTATCTCCTTTTTCCAAGGGCAGGCTAAGCCAGCCCTGCGGGTATTCGACATATACCTTGCGAATTTTCCCGAAAACGCCGCTCCGCACCATAGCACGTGCCTGTTTGACCATCGGATAACCAGAATAGGTATGCGTAAGGCACAGCAGGAGATCTTTTTCACGTGCTTTTTGCTCCATGGCCTTGGCCTCCTCCAGGGTAAAAGCGATAGGTTTGTCAATAACTACATGAAAACCATGGTCCATAGCCATCATGGCAGGGTTGAAATGCACATGATTAGGAGTGACGATGGAGACGAAATCCATGCGTTGCTCCTGCGGCAGCGCGCTTTCGCGCAGGATCATTTCTTCAAAGGAGAGATATGTGCGGTCGGAGGGCAGAAACAGCGCCTCTGCAGAGCGGCGGGCATTGTCGGGATGGGAACTTAGGGCAGCGCAGGAAAGCTCGATTAAGCCGTCCATATTGGCAGCAAGGCGGTGTACCGCACCAATAAAAGCGCCTTGTCCACCGCCGATCATCCCCATTCTGAGTTTTCGTTTCATATCAGATATTAAATTTAAAGGCACTATGGCCTGCTAAAAGGTATTGTGGCAGCGCGAAAGTTGTGAAAAAACTGCAACTTTTATTAATTTTTGCGATGGGTATTTCAAAAAAAAATTACTTTT
>CAZGOT010000437.1:0-2356 GCA_964527495.1 uncultured Haliscomenobacter sp. | reverse complement strand
ATCCTTTTACCTCATTTTGCGAAGCAAAATGAGGTAAAAGGATGTCCATTCAAAATTATTGTTGGCGGCGCAAGCCGCCAAATTAAAAGCCGGGGCTTTTCACACAACCCCACATTCAAAATTTTCTTTAGCCGCTTTCTGCGGCTAAAGAAAATTTTGATACACCTTACTTATATCCTTTTTAATCCACATTATCGTGTAAGAAAGTATTCCCCTGGGAGAATTCCGGTTCATCTTCCTCACCTATAGTCCATTTTGATAATTCAGCGCCGGCAGAAGCGGGGAGGTCATCGAGGATAATGCCCCTGCGGACATACGCCGGTTCGTTTTCCAGGTCGAGCAGCATTTGGGGGTTAGACAACTTGGGAGGTGGCTGTTTCTGCTGGAGCTCCCTTTTCCGGTGTATTTCACGTTCTGCCCTGCGCCGGCGCTCCTCTTCGGACTTCTGTTGTTCTGCATTGTCCTTTATATAAGGCTCGTCGGAATCGGCCAGGCGGGAGCGGTTGAGACGGTCGGCGGTAGAACGGATGTTGTCGAACTCAAACACTTGTGTACTGGCATTTGGATCGCCGTCGAAGCCGATTTCAGAAAGAGAAGAATTTCTGGGAGATCCGCTGTTCCGGTTATCGGGCTCTTCATCCAGGGAAACCACAATTTTGTTGTTCTCCGGCTCGGAGTGCGCATCGTGGGAGCGGTTTTCAAAGCCAGTAGCGATGATAGTGACGCTGATTTTGTCGCCTAGCCGTTCGTCGTAACAGTTCCCCCAGATGAGGTCGGTGCCGAAACCAGCTTCTTCCTGCACGAATTCCGTAATTTCGAAGATTTCGTCCATGGTAACCTCTTTTTTACCAGAGGTGATATTCAGGAGGATGTGCTTGGCACCTTTGATGTCGTTATCTTCCAACAGAGGGGAGTGGAGGGCGGTATCCACGGCGCAACGGGCACGGTCGTTGCCTTCCGCGGCAGCGGTACCCATAATCGCAACCCCACTGGCACGCATGACGGTATTGACATCCTCGAAGTCCACGTTGACATACCCGGGTACGGTGATGATTTCCGCAATCCCTTTTGCAGCAGTGGTGAGGATATTGTCAGCCTGGGAAAAAGCATCTGATACGGAGAGGTTGCCGTAAATCTGGCGCAGCTTATCATTGGAGATAATAATAATCGTATCCACGTTGCGCCGAAGTTCGGAGAGGCCGTCCATACCCTGGGAGATGCGCTTTCTGCCCTCAAAAGAAAAGGGGAGGGTAATAATAGCGACGGTGAGGATATCCATTTCACGGGCTGCTTTAGCAATAATTGGTGCAGCACCGGTGCCGGTACCACCGCCCATGCCAGCAGTAATGAAGAGCATCTTACAATTATTCTCCATAAAGCGCCTGACCTCCTCAATAGATTCCTCACAGGCTTTTTTGCCCACATCGGGTTTGGAACCTGCCCCGCGGCCTTCGGTGAGGAAAGGCCCGAGTTGAATTTTGGTAGGCACAGGGCTGGTTTCCATTGCTTGTGCATCGGTATTGCATATAGCAAAATCGACACCCACGATACCCTGTTTGTACATGTGGGACACGGCGTTACTTCCGCCGCCGCCAACACCAATTACCTTGATAATTGGGCTCTCATCTTTGGGCAAATCAAAAATCATAGCCTGTGGTTTTGAGGCGTTTATAAATCCTTTCCTACGCCTTTATTTAAAATTCTGCATCCGGATCGGCATCAAACCATTCCCGGGTTTTTTTAAAGAGGTTCTCGTACCAGGTGTTCTGTCCTGTAGCTTGATCTTCTTCCGCACGATTTACGGTATTTTTGTACTCTTCCCGAACGCGTCCGCGTTCTTTGTCTTCAATGCCTTTGAGCAGCAAGCCGATTGCAGTGGCATATACCGGGCTGCTGATATTTTCGCTGTATCCATGGGCGAGCTGCTCAATGGGTAACCCAAGGCGGGTATTGAGTCCGGTATGGTATTCCGTGAGTTTTTCCATATGCCGCAGGAGAGCTCCTCCGCCAGTAAGGACAATGCCCGCAATGAGTTTGCGGTCGTAGCCGGAGCGGCGGATTTCCCATATAACGTAGTCCAGGATCTCCTCTGCCCGCGCCTGGATGATGCGTGCGAGGTTCTTTTCCGAAATTTCTTTATGGTCCCTTCCCCTTACCCCCGGAATGGAGATAATTCGGTTGTCGAAGACCTCTACCGCAAGAGCAGAGCCAAACTTAACCTTTAGCTTTTCTGCCTGGTGCATCATCACATTGCACCCATCTTTGACATCCCGCGTGATGGCGTTGCCCCCGAAAGGCAATACAGCCGTATGCCGGATGAATTCTGCCTGAAAAATAGTTATGTCGGTGGTGCCAC
>CAZGOT010000436.1:0-2358 GCA_964527495.1 uncultured Haliscomenobacter sp. | reverse complement strand
CAATGGCCGTAAACGAAATACGCAGGACCGGGTGTTTTTTTGTCCAATCCCATTTGTCCTCGATCAACAGCCCTTGGAACAGTTCGCGGCTTCCGCTGAAGAGTTCGTGCAGGGTGGATACCGTGATGGATTTTCCAAAGCGGCGGGGGCGGGACAGGAAATAGGCGCCGGGGCTGGAGGCGATGTGGAAAAGAGGTTCAGTCTTGTCCACGTACAAGAACCCGTTTTCGATAATTTTCCGGAAATCCTGCAGGCCGAGCGGAAGTTTTTGAGGCATGGACGGGAAGTATGTTTCTTGCAAATATACGAAAAAATTGGGTGCTCGGGGATGCAGTGGTGTGTTTTAAGTGATAGGATATTCCAGTCGGGGGTGGAATAGCCTGGGGTTTTATCCTTTAAATTACTTCGAAGGTACGACAGTATTTTGCTCCATCTTTTTGTGCATCCAATGGGTATCTATGGTCTGTATAAAGTCTGCCCGGACTATTTTGGCGCGATTGAGGAGGTAGCCTTCCGATTCACTTCGAAGATAAATCCCCTCTATGGGTTCATCACTTAGTTTGGAAGGGGTATTGAGCAAATTCAATAACTTTGCTTTATCCGTTCGTCCCTGAAAGATTACCGGCACACTGCTAATCTGACAAGCTTGCATGATGGCGTTTCTGCTTTCTACGGATAAAAACTTTTGGGTTGCTTTCTCCAATACATCAAAACCAATAAACCAGTCCGGCAGCCTGGAATACCGGATGGAATGTGCGAGATAACACCATTCACCAAACAGGATATATCGGTCTGCGATGGCATTCCTCAGAAGTTCGTACCGATGGTATCCCCACTCGGTCAGTAATTTGAATTGAGGGTGGGAGGTATGGGTAACATAATTTCCCCGGTTTTGAAATTTTAGTTCCCCGGATTCGTCAAATGAAATGCCGATGTTCGCGCCATCCACTTTTTCCTCGACAATGACCGGGGAAGACAAAAACGCATCAGCTTCCTGAGGCGTCATCACTTTATCGTCGCGAACAGAAACACCAGGTACCACGAATAAATGGGGGGTTCTGGGAAATTTGAAAAAATCCATCTCAACCCATTTTTTTCTGAAAAATTGCGCTCAATTCACTTTTACACAGGAAATGAACCGTAATTCCTGCAGCCTGCAATGCTTCCGCCCAACCGATCCATTTACTGTCGGATGCCTGCGCAATAGGCGTTTCCGCTGTATTGGCGTTGCTCAGTGCAAAGAATTTTCTGTCTGAAGGGTCAATATCCATAGTACTCAGGGTATCCGGGTATTCGATGAAATCGTGTTCGGTGCTACCGGAGCGGGTGATGGTTATCCGCTTCACATTGCTCTGGCTGGTCAGGGCCATTTTTAGAAATTTATCGCCGATACCGCCTCTTTTGGTTCGCAATTTATGCTGATATTCACCCAAAACCAGAAACTGATCGTCAATAACAAGAATATGTTGTTTCCAGAAAGATTGGATGAACCTGACGCAAGTCTCCTCGCAATCCAAAGACATGGCAGATTGGCCATTAGCTACGAGTAGCACATTGGTGTCAACCACGTATTCCATCTCCGGATATTTTTCTTTTCCTTTCAATACCCTTCAGCGCCATAGCAGTCAGGTCTTCCAGCTCATCGCCAAAAAAATGATCAGGCCAGTTTAAAATATTGCCAAATTCATCAATTTCGAGCGCTTCGATAGTAGAAATACCCTTGTGCTGGTTGATGAAATAAATCGCTACTTCCTCAGGTCGGAGTTCCTCTTCGGCAATCTTGCGTTGCAGTCGTCGGATTAAATGTTCAGAGTGCGACTCAATGATTAACTGGGTATTGCGCGGCTTGCTGTTTTCGAAGGCATGAATAGACTCGATAAACACATCTGCGAGGTAGGCCTGAACGGAGGGATGTAGGTGGATTTCAGGTTGCTCAAATAAAACGGTGGAGTTGGGGGGGACGTAAAAAGATTGTACCAACACCGGCAACACCTGTGAGATACCAAAGCCTACGTCGGTAATCAATACTTCCGGAGCGCCTTTCTGTATCCTTATACGGACCTCATATTCTTTTCTGCCTTCCGCTATAGGTGCCAGGCGAAAATCCTCAATCAACTTCATGGTCTTTAACCACCGGGCAATCAACATTTGGAACGCTTCACTTTTTTTCTTGCGACCTTTTGAAATAAAACGATTACTAGCAGCAAGCATGGCATTGACCGATAAGCGCCCGCGGGTACCTACATCGAGAGGCATCTCGCCCGAGAACTGATAAAAACGCTCGGGATATTCCCTCAAGGGCCCCAGATAAAAGATGGATTTGAAAAGGTTCTTAATAGACAGCGAAAAATCCGTGAG
>CAZGOT010000435.1:1179-2359 GCA_964527495.1 uncultured Haliscomenobacter sp. | reverse complement strand
TCCAGGGCTTCCTTGAGTACGATTCCATACGTACACCCCCCTCCTATCCAACCGTGTATTTTGCCGTCTGGGGTAATAATAGCGCGATCCCCGGGTTTCCCCGAGGAAGGAATTTGTCGGCGCACGATAGTAGCCGTTGCATAAGGTTCCCCTGTCCGGTTAAGGGTCAGGGCCTTTTCCAAAAATGAATCAAGCATCGGTTAGGAGATTTTCTAGTTGAATCAAACTTTCGAAATTATGTGCAGCACCGAAATGATGCACGGCTGGCAAAGCGGCCTGCATACCCCGCTGAATGGGTTCATATCCTTCCATGCCTTTTAAAGGGTTGAGCCACACGAGCTTCCGGGAGCGTAGCCGGATTTTTTGGACTGCCTCTTCCAGTACTTCCGGTGTACCAGTATCCAGGCCATCGCTCAGGATAATGGTAAGCGTATTGCCATTCAGGTATCGCTTTGCATACTTTTCATTAAAGTCTTTGAGGCACGTACCAATCTGTGTACCCCCCGACCAATGATTTGCAGCAAGAGAAACATTGCGGAGCGCAGCTGCCATATCTTTCTCAGAAAGCTCTTCAGTAATCCGTAGCAATAAAGTACTGAAAACGAAAGCTTCGATATGTTTGAAATGGGATTTAAGCGCCCAGAGGAATTTCAGCAAATAGAAAGAGTATTTATCCATTGAGCCGCTGACATCCAGTAATACCAAGAGGCGATAGCGCTGTTTTTTGCGTCTCAATCTGGAAAGGTTAATCAGGATACCGCCATGTTGAATATTTTTCCGAATAGAAGACCCCATATCAACAGCACCTTTTTTTGCTTTTTTGCGTTTGCGCCTGATCCGCAGGCTCATTTCGCGGACTAATTTTTCTGCAAGCTCATCCAGCAAGGAGGATTGATCTGAAGTCAGATGGGCAAAATCGGTCTTCTTTAAGGTCTCTTTAGCGTTGGCCCCGGAGGTATTTTTGGATTCCTCCATATTATCACTCTCCGACGATTTACCGGTACCCACCATTACGGCAATGCGGTTCTGTTGTTGAAAAACCCGTTTTTGGTTTTTATAGGTAGTCTTCTGCTTAACCCTCGAGCCTTTTGGCATCCAGAAGCGGCTGAAAAGGTTCTGAAACCGCTCTCTTTCCTCTTTATCGGTACAAAACAATGCAGCAAGGGCATATTCGAATTGT
>CAZGOT010000435.1:0-1131 GCA_964527495.1 uncultured Haliscomenobacter sp. | reverse complement strand
CAGTATCATGGCTACATTGAATTCCGGCATGGAAACCATGGCGACGTGCTTCCTGCACAAAGCCAATCAAAGCAGCGGAAAAAGAAGCATAATCGGTATAATGATCCACCTCCGGGGAGATATTAAACCAGTAGCGACGGGATAGTAGAGCAGGAAAAGCGCATTTTTCCGACTCCGGCGATCCCGTCGGGACGAGTTAATGGGTTAATCATGGTTAGGCAGTGCTTTCACCTTTTTCATTTCTTCCACGTGTTTCCGGATCTCTTCGATATTCACCGAAAAAGTCCGGATGCCAGGCAGGTTAACGTGCTTGTAGTGTTCTGCCGCTTCTTTAGCTACTTCCTGGCGTGCTTCTTCCTGTTCTTTGTAAGCTTTTAATCAGGATGCCATGGCAAGATGTTTTTTTGTTTAAAAAATTTCTTCCATTACGTGTTTAATATCGTGGTCGGATTTGAGCAGGCATGCCAGGCTTTGCACCATTGCATCCCGGGAGCCGTTGAGCAAAGCGATGCCACGGGCCCAGTCAATCGTTTCGGCAATTCCCGGGGACTTATCCAGTTTAAGGCGCCGGATACGATCAACATAAGCGACGATTTCCCCGGAAAGTTGTGCTTCGATATCCGGTATGTGCTTATGAATAATCCGGATCTCTTTATCCATCGAAGGATAATTGACCCAGTGATACAGGCACCGTCGCTTTAAAGCATCACTCATTTCCCTTGTTCGGTTGGAAGTAAGTACCACAAGGGGTTTAAACGCCGACCGGACCGTGCCAAGTTCGGGAATACTGATTTGAAAATCTGAGAGCAGTTCCAAAAGAAATGCTTCGAATTCCTCGTCTGCACGGTCAATTTCATCAATAAGCAGGACGCAGGGGCGCTCCGAACTGATCGCTTTTAGCAGAGGCCGCTTGAGCAGGTACTCTTCTCCAAAGATCAGATCTTCTTTTTCGCGCTCTGATTTCGTACTGTGTTCATACAATTGGATAGCCAGGAGTTGTTTTTGATAATTCCATTCATAAATAGCATTATTCACATCCAACCCCTCATAGCATTGCAATCGCACCAGTTCGTATCCCATCAATTCGGAGAGGATATAGGCGATCCGCGTTTTACCCACGCCGGGATTGCC
>CAZGOT010000434.1:228-2366 GCA_964527495.1 uncultured Haliscomenobacter sp. | reverse complement strand
CTCAATCCCAACGATATCGAGTCTATCGAAATCCTGGAGGATGCCTCTGCTGGGGCCATCTATGGTTCCCGGGCCGCCAATGGGGGTGTTCTGATTACTACCAAGCGGGGAAAAGCTGGCAAAACATCGGTATCTTTTAACCTGCAGACGGGATACAGCGAAGCAACCAAGCGTTTGGCTATGCTTAATTCCGAGCAGTATGCCGAGCTTATTCTTGAGGGCGCAGCCTATCGGGACAAACTGGACAATACCCCGCTCGACGATCCCGATTCCTGGACGACGTATGTGAAAAATGATGTGATGGGGTATTACAGCTATGGGCAGTGGGCCAGCGACCCTACCAAAACCTATGACTGGCAGGACGTAGTATTCCAACGGGGTCCTTATAGGCAGGCAGATCTCCAGATCCGCGGTGGAAACGCCAATACCAAGTTTTTCAGTTCCTTCCAGCATCTGGACCAGACCGGGACTATTGTCGGAAACAATCTTCTGCGGAGTACAGGACGTCTCAACCTGGATCAGAAGGCCAATGACTGGCTGGATTTGGGCGTCTCTTTGAGTTTGTCGAGGACCTTCAACCGCCGTCTGCCCGACGACAACGCCTTTTCAAATCCTCTTCAGGCAATAGCACTTATGCCGATGTCCCCCTTCACCGACCCCAAAACAGGGTTGCAGGCTGGTACACCTCCTGGTGATGTGAATATTCCCGTGTATTACAACCCGCTGCTCACTGTGAGCTATGGCCGTTTTGCACAGGATGTTTACCGGACTTTTGGAAATACCTACTTCAAAGCAAAGCTGCTGCCTGGTTTGTCCTTCCAGACAGAATTCGGATTGGATTATCTTAGCCAAAACGAGGAGAGCTACTTCCAGTCCCAGACGGTCCGAAACCAGACCCGTGCTGTCCGTGGGGTAGGTTCCAATTACGGTACTTTTGTGACCAACTACAATACCAACAGCTACTTTACCTACAATCTGGCATCCGGATCTCATAACTTAAATACTACCCTGGGTATGCAGTACCAGCAGTCGCAGGCTAAGTACAACTTCACGGAAGGTTTGGATTTCCCTTCCAATTCTTATCAGAAGATCGCCAGTGCTGCCACCAAATCGGGAGGTAGCTCCTCACAGACCGATTTCCGTTTTCTGTCGTACTTCCTCCGGGCAAACTATGTTTTCAAGGAGAAATATATCCTGTATGGTAGTGGCCGTATTGATGCTTCCTCCCGTTTCGGTAAGAACTCCAGGCAAGGCTTCTTCCCTGCGGTATCTGCCGGCTGGCTTTTGTCCAGCGAGTCGTTCATTGAAAATATCGCCGCTATCAGCTTCCTGAAATTGCGGGCATCCTATGGTATTGTTGGCAACGCTGAAATCGGCAACTTCCCTCAGTTGGGGCTCTTTGCGGGTGATGCGGGTTATGCAGGAGCTGCCGGGCAGCGCCCTTCACAGCTAAGCAACCCCGACCTGCGCTGGGAACAAACTGCGCAGCTTGATGTAGGTCTTGATTACGGGTTTTTTAATAACAGAATTTCCGGTGAAATTGACTATTACATTAAGAAAACGGACGGGCTTTTGTTGAACGTCAATGTTCCGGCTACTACGGGTTTCAATACTATCGTCCGGAACGTAGGCAAACTCGAAAACCGCGGGTGGGAATTCGTGGTCAATACGCAAAACCTGACAGGTGCCTTCAAATGGTCCACCAACATCAACCTGGCCCTGAACAGGGGAAAGGTTACCGATATCCAGGGCCAGATTATTGAAGGTGGCGTGAGCAATATGAACCGTGTGGAAGAGGGATACAATGTGGGCGTTTTCTATACTGTTGAATATGCCGGCGTGGATCCTGCAAACGGAAATGCTTTGTTTTATAAAAATACCAAGAATACCGACGGCACACGTGACCGCAGTACCACCAGCAACTACAACGAAGCACAGCGCGTAGTAGTCGGCGACCCGAACCCGGATTTGATTTTTGGGTTCACCAACAATTTCTCCTACAAGAATTTTGACCTGTCTGTCTTTTTCAATGGGGTACAAGGCAACCAGAACAATATATATGGTATGGGCCGCTACTCTTCTGCAAGTATGTTGTATGAGGACAAAAAGACAGCGGGTCGAGCCCGGCGCTGGCAAAA
>CAZGOT010000434.1:0-218 GCA_964527495.1 uncultured Haliscomenobacter sp. | reverse complement strand
TTACCGCGTCAATGGCTCACAGGCCAGTAGCCGCTATATCGTGGATGGGGCATACATCCGGCTCCGGAATGTTTCCCTTGGCTATACGCTCAATGCCAATCAGCTCAGGAGGCTGAAAATGGAGAAGATGCGCATTTATGTGTCAGGTCAGAACCTGCTCACTTTCACCAATTATCCTTACTGGGATCCTGAAGTGAACGCCGATTCATTTGATTCGA
>CAZGOT010000433.1:0-2377 GCA_964527495.1 uncultured Haliscomenobacter sp. | reverse complement strand
ATGCCTAGAGGTTATTCCCTCCACATCGGCTTGAATATCGCCGATCCAGCCCATTATGAGGCGCTGCCGCCATTGAATGCCGCTGTCAACGATGCCCTGTTCTGGGAGAGTTTTGCCCGAAAATTGGGGTACCGAACCAAAAAGCTCCACGACCAGGAGGCAAAGGTGGATACCGTAAAAGAAATCCTGCAGGATTATGCCCGGCGGATGAAAGCCGGGGATATCCTCCTGCTTACCTATGCCGGTCACGGCGGTCAGTTGGAAAACGATAAACAGGCCGGGTTGGATAAAGAGGCTTATGACCAGACCTGGTGCCTGTTCGACCGGCAAATGCTGGACGATGAAATCCACGAGTGTTTCGTCCCTTTTCGCGAGGGCACGCGTATCGTCGTGGTCTCGGATAGCTGCCATTCGGGGACGATTACCAGGGTGGCTTCGGAAGAAATAGACTTAAGTAGCATTCTCGAACAGGGAAACCGCCAACTGGCCGCCGGGCGGGGAATGATGCCCCGTATGATGCCCATCGAGGTGGTCACTAAGGTAAGCAAAAAGTTTAGGGATTCAGTGTATAAACCCCTGCTGGATAAGCACCGCTTCCGTCGTAAAGGATCGGATGTGAAGGCTTCCGTTACCTTGCTCGCTGCCTGCCAGGACCATCAGGTGACGTACGATGGGGTGGAAAAAGGCATTTTTACCGAGGCTTTGAAAAATCTGATGCGGAACCGGAAATACCAGCGGCTAAATGCCGAAGGTTTGGTAAAAGCGGTCTCGCTTTTCTATTCTAATCCTATGCCCAATTTTTTTCAGTACGGAAGCATCATCCCCACAGCCAAGAGGAATAATCCATTCCTTATAAATATCCCGGAGGCGGGCGTCGTAGAGGGCTACAAAGTCCCTCACCTCCCAGATCCTCAGGGCCCTGGATTGTTCCCCTATCCTCCGGTAGGGCTGGATAATGAGACCCTTCAGGCCAAATCAGCAGTACTCCGCGTCGAAATTCCCCGATTTTCTAATCCAGACATATTGAAGCCCGGCAAGGATATCAAGGTGCTCCGCCATGAAACCGAAGGGGAAACACAGATTTGGGAAATTGAAATGAACCAGGTGCCTATGGATCGGGCCTGGAACGCAGCCCATACCCTGCAGGCGGCCCTTTCGGAATCCTACCCCGGTACCCAGGTGCTGCCTTTACTTTCGCTCAACCTGGCCCCTTCGGAAAAAGCGGGTACCCGGGAAGCCGACCGTACCAACCCCAATTATATCGAAGAATGGCCTCCGGCACAGGCCAGTTCCCAGGTCGCCATTGGCTGGCACCTCGATGATGCACATTCCCAACTGGATAAAGCCCGTAAGGCAGTCCTCGCAAAACCTGATGCAAGCCCTGCCGTACGGGTTGCCCACCTGGACACTGGCTACCTGGATACCCATCCAGCACTGCCGGAAAAACTGAACCGCTCCCTGGGCTGCAGCTTCGTGAGCGGAGAGGAAAATAATTTGGGGGTAGATAAAAATGATGGAGAAGGGCAGGACGGCCATGGTACTGGCACCCTTGTGCTTCTGGCAGGCAACAAGCTAAATGCCTCGCAGACCTTCGGGGAGTATGAAGGGCATATCGGCGGCGCGCCATTCGCAGAAGTCATCCCCATGCGGATTTCAGAATCCGTAGTGATCTGGAACTCCGATAATTTCTGCCGTGCCATTCAGCGTGCCATTGACCTGAACTGCGAAGTGGTGTCCATGTCTATGGCAGGTAAGCCCAGCCCGCGTATGGCCGAGATGGTGGATAAAGCCTATGAGGCAGGAATCGTCATCGTTTCAGCAGCGAGCAATTGCTGGTACAAAGGCACCGGGGTAATGCTGCCGAAATGCGTACTCTTCCCTGCAGCCTTCCCCCGGGTCATCGGCGCTACCGGGGCAATGTTCGATCACCAGCCTTATGATCACAAATTTATGCGCCGGGGCAGGTTTAACATTACGACGAAATACATGCAGGGATCCTGGGGACCCCCCTCGCGCATGGGCAAAACCCTTGCGGCCTACACGCCCAATGTGCCCTGGGCATCTAACCCCAACCCCATCCTGCGCAGCGGTGGTGGCACTTCCTCGGCTACCCCGCAGATCGCCGCTGCGGCAGCGCTCTGGATCGCCTACCACCGCAGGCAATTGGAAGAAATGGGCTATTACCAACCGGGAAACCAGTGGATGAAAGTAGAGGCGGTGCGCCACGCCCTCTATTCCTCGGCGGCAAAGGAAAAGGTGTTCCCGGAATGGAAAAAATACTATGGCAACGGTATCCTCCGTGCGTATGATGCCCTGCAAATCCCCCCAATGCAACCCGAAGCGCTGAAAAAAGCCCCCGAATCAAAGGTCAGCCTTG
>CAZGOT010000432.1:0-2378 GCA_964527495.1 uncultured Haliscomenobacter sp. | reverse complement strand
AAATATATGTTTATGGGCAGTTCCTCTTCGTAAACGAGCCAGGGGAGGGGATTCATATTTTTGACAACGAAAAGCCTGCCAGCCCGCTGGCATTGGGTTTTCTGCCAATTCCCGGAAACATTGATCTCGCCATACGGAATAATATCCTGTATGCCGACAGCTATGTGGACCTGGTAGCCTTCAGCCTTAAAAACCCTGGTAAACCGGAATTTATCAATCGTGTTGAAAACGTTTTTCCGCATTTGGGCTTCGATGAAGCCAGGGGTTTTTTGGTGGACTATGCCCCGACCAAAGTAGAGGAGGTAATCCCCTGCAGCCAGGCTTCAGGGGATCAGGTGTTTATAAATGGAGGTATTTGGGTAAGACGTGAGTTGGCCCTGGCTGCCGGCAGTAATTTAAAGGTTCCAACTAATCCGGTTGGCATCGGTGGTTCGACTGCACGGTTTACGATTGCAGGTGAACACCTCTATACGGTAAGCAATTCCGACCTCAAAGCTTTTGATCTGAGCGTGCCGGAAAAGCCAAAACTTGCCAGCACAACAAATATTGGCTGGGGCATTGAAACGATTTTTCCTTATTACGACAGGCTTTTTATCGGTAGCCGGGCTGGTATGTTTATTTTTGATACCAAAGATCCCCTGAAACCCCGTCAGCTCGCAGAATTTGAGCATGCCAATGCCTGTGATCCCGTTGTTGCAGAAGATAATTTTGCCTACGTCACCCTGCGCAGTGGTACGGAATGCGAGGGTTTTGTGAACCAGCTCGAGATTATTGACGTTGCCGATGTGCTTAAGCCGCGCCTGCTGAAGATTTATCCTATGCACCATCCCATAGGCCTTTCGATCGTAAAGGGTACTCTTTTCATTTGCGAAGACGACCAGGGTCTAAAAGTTTTTGATGCTTCCAACTGGAAAGACCTACTCCTATTAGACCACGAGAAAAACCTCACCGCTTTTGATGTCATCGCCCTGGAAGACCAAAAAGTGGCTATCGTGACGGGGGAAACGGGTATTCTTCAGTACGACTTTTCCAACCCCAGGGATTTGAAATTGCTTAGCCGCATTCCAATCCTGGGCGAATGAGGTACTTCGGACAAATGAAAAGTGGTATTGCTACAACGCATGGTACTATCCAGATAGCAGAAACTAAAAAGACTTTTAATGCTGTTTCCATGAGAACCTTGCTCATCTTATTCTCCGTTCTCTGGACGGCAGCGATTTATGCACAACCACCCGGTGCGAAAACCAGCGAAGGGCGTTGGTATCATATCCTGCACTTTCAGGCTACTACCGGACAGACCTCCTGGGAAGAATCCGAATTTGGATTCGGGGCAGAGCAGGTTAGCGGGATAAGCCTTGGCCCCAGGCTCCGGGCAGGTATAGGTGCCGGCCTGAACGTACTGGGTTATGGCAACCATAAGCGCCTGGTACCGGTTTTTGCAGAAATACGCTTTTTACCCTTCGGACAGTGGCGACATCAACCCTTTGCAGTCCTTGATGGCGGATACGCCTTTGCCTGGCGGGATAAGGAGATGGCCGATATTAACCGAAAGGTCAGCGGGGGCGTACGGGCACATCTTGGTGTTGGAATGCAGTGGAAGACTCGTCGGGGTTGGGAACTTAATACAGATTTTGGTTACCTGCGCCAGCAGAGTGTGCTGGAGCGCAACAACTTCTGGTGGTGGAACGGAGGAGGTGGGGAGGATAACTATATTCGGGAGACCCACCGCATGCAGCGTTGGATGCTGCGCATTGGCCTTGGTTTTTGACCCAATCCCTGGGGGGCAGCACATTTTTTTCCTTAAAGTTGTACCTTTGGCATAAAATGTCGGCTTATGCTACTTTGCCAAAGAGGACTTTTTAAAATTCCCGACGAAATTGCTTATTTGAACTGTGCCTACATGTCGCCTCAGTTGCGGCAGGTCGAGGTGGTAGGCAGGGATATGCTTGCGATCAAAAATTCTCCCTGGCTAATCCATACCGGCTATTTTTTTAACCCACTCAAGGAGTTAAAGGCTCTTTTTGCCCATTTGGTCAATATCCGGGAAAAAGATCGCATCGCGATTGTACCTTCTGTTTCTTACGGAATGGCCAATGTAGCCAAAAATGTAAAAATGTCCAAAGGGCAAAGGGTGATTGTAGCAGAAGGGCAGTTTCCCACCAATTATTATCCCTGGGAGCGGTTATGCCGGGAAAACGAAGGAGAATTGGTGCAGGTAGCAGCACCGGAAGGCCCCGGGCGTGGGGCGAGATGGAACGAGGCCCTGCTCAGCGCTATTGATTCCCGTACCTGCCTGGTGGCGCTCGGACATGTTCACTGGGCCGATGGTACTCGTTTTGATCTCGAGGCGATCCGCAAGCGGACGCGGGAAGTTGGTG
>CAZGOT010000431.1:0-2388 GCA_964527495.1 uncultured Haliscomenobacter sp. | reverse complement strand
AGCCTTCTTCAGATACCCGCCATGCACCAGATACTGCAGGGAATACACCCCAACGGTTGTTGGCACCAAAACGGGAAGAACCGTCAGCGCGTACGCTCGCAGAGAGGAAGTATTTCTGGTTCCAGTTGAAATTAAAGCGGGAGAAGTAGCTGTTGAGACCCCACTCAGTTTTGCTGGACGTAACAGTAGATTTTACGGATGCAGCAGCAAGTTCGCGGATGGTTTTACCCGGGAAGTTCTGCCCCAAGCCATAAATGCTTTCGTTAAGGCTGTTTTGGTAAGATGCGCCAACGAGACCATCGAAATTGAGCTTACCAAAAGATTTGCGGTAGGTGAAAAAGTTCTCATTGACCAGGTTGAGGTCAGAACTCAAAGCCTGTTCGCCCTGACCGTTTACGCCAGCAGCCTGGATATGGGTAGCCGGGATGAAGCGGTCGTCGCGCAGGTTCAGGTAGTCCACACTGAAGGAGGTACGGAAGCTAAGGCCCTTGAGTAGGTTCCATTCCCCATAAACATTGGTGAGCAAACGGTTAGAGAAGACATCATAGCTTGGCTCCAGTGCGTTAGCTACCGGGTTCTCGATAGAGGCATTGGGGTCACGGCCATATGTGCCATCGGCATTGTACACGGGAATGTGCGAGCCGAGAAGCAGTGCCGTACTCAAAACGCCATAAATGTTGTTGTCGTTCTGGATACGGTTGCTATGCGAGCGGCTAAAGCCAGTACTTACCCCGATTTTGAAGTTGTCGGTCACCAGGTTGTCCAGGTTCATCCGGAAGCTGTAGCGGTCGAAGCCAGAGCCCAATACTACACCATCCTGGTTAAAATAGGAACCGGAGAGATAAAACTTCGTGCGCTCATTGCCACCTGCAAAGCTGAGGTCGGTTTGAGCAATAGGGGCATCTACAAAAATCTCATTGAACCAGTTGGTAGATGGAAAGCTTTTGGGGTCACCATCAAGACCGCGGAGGCCAACTGCGCCAGGGGTAACGGTTGCACCGAAGCGGTTGCGTACCGCTTCCTGCACATAGGCTACATACTCAGGCCCGGTTGCAGGCTCAATAGTGCGCCATACGCTCTGGGTACCATAATACGTGTTCAACCCAATCTGGGTACGCTGCTGCTTACCGCGCTTGGTTGTAACGAGAACGACGCCGTTGCTCGCACGCGAGCCATAAATAGCTGCTGCTGCAGCATCTTTGAGGATTTCGATAGACTCGATATCCGAGGGGTTGAGGTCGGCAAGGGCATTAACTTGCTGGCCACCGACACCAATCTGCGAGTAGCTACCCGTGTTAATCGGAATACCATCCACCACATACAGCGGTTGGTTGCCAGCAGAGATAGAGGATGGGCCACGTACGCGGACGGATACCGATGCGCCGGGCGTACCCGAAGCAGAGGTTACCTGAACGCCTGCTGCCTGTCCTTGCAGTGCCTGATCAAGTCCAGTGACCGGGAGGCGGGCAATCTGCTCAGAGGAAATTTTGGAGACAGAGCCGGTCAGCTCCTTCTTGCTTGTGGTACCATAACCCACCACTACGACATCTGTCAGCGCGATCGCTTCTGATTCCAGGGTGATGTCATAGGTACTTGATGCTGTCAGGCTGACCTCGCTCGTGCGATAGCCTGTATAGCTGACGATAAGTACCGTTCCACCTGCGGGAACTTCCATTTGGAAAGTACCGTCGAGGTCGCTGACCGTACCGGTGCTCGTACCCTTTACCAGGATAGAGGCGCCGATAAGCGGCTCTTTGTTGTTGTCCATTACTTTTCCGGTAATGGTCCGCTGCGCTATCAGCGAGAACGCGCTGAATAGCAGGAGCGAAAGGACTAGTGAGAGTCTTTTCATCGTAAAATTGGTTTTAATGAAAAAAGCAAAAAAAATCTGAACTCAATCTATTTATAATTGAATGCCGGATTTTCGCAATTGAAAAAACAAAAATTTATGGCTGCCAAGACCACTATATTCAATAAAAATAATGCCAGGGCTTACGAGGGCACCTGTCTAAAGGTCTTATCTGACTGTAGATGGGAATAGCTTCACCTTAACCCTTACGAAAGCACGGAGTACGGGAACGAAGCACAGGTTAGTGAGGAATTTTTAGGTGTGGATTGGTTTTGGTGCCGGGCAAAAATAATAAAATAAGGATGAATTGCAATATAGCCAGGAAAAAATTTGCGGTTGTCAGTAGGCTCTGTTATTGTGGATCAGCCATCACAATGGATACTTTCTTACAAGTCATCTGCAGCGATTTGTTCTGCGAACTTCTCTGAGGTTGTATAATAAGCCCTTGGCCTGTCATTTGGCGGCTGACGCCGCCAATAATTATTGGGGTTGTGTAAAAAGCCCCCGGCTTTTCGTTTGGCGGCTTACGCCGCCAAATT
>CAZGOT010000430.1:0-2399 GCA_964527495.1 uncultured Haliscomenobacter sp. | reverse complement strand
ACCTATTGGCGCCTTCACCGGATTGGGTAGCTGCGGGTATATTCTATTGCATTTTTATTGCTGGGATATTATACTTTGCGGTTTATCCGGCAATGGAAAAAGGGAGCATAGGCGAGGCCCTGCTCCGTGGGGCATTTCTGGGATTACTGACTTATTCCACCTATGAGCTCACCAACAAGGCACTGATCCGGGACTGGCCCCTGCCGCTGGTTTTGGTAGATATTGCATGGGGAATCTTTCTCTGTACGCTGTGCAGTGTAGCAGGTTATCAGGCGGGGCAATTCCTTTGGAAAAATCCATAGTAAGACCTATGCAACAGACTTTTGTACCAGCTTCTCATGCGGATACTGCTCTGCACAGTTATGCCACTCATGCGCCCATGCGCAGGGATAGGGTCGTTGTTGTTGGCGCTGGCGCATTTGGGGGCTGGACGGCATTGTATCTGCTTCGCGCCGGCTTCCAGGTAACGCTGCTGGATGCCTGGGGCGGTGGTAACTCCCGTTCTGGTTCAGGGGACGAGACCCGGGTTATTCGTTCCACGTATGGGAGCAATAGCTTGTATTTCGATCTCAATGTGCGGGCACTGGAGCTTTGGAAAGCCCATCAGCAAGATTGGGGACTGCAACTCTTCTTCCCAACTGGTGTCCTCTGGTTTTGTTACCGGGAAAATGAACCTATGATCGAGGACTCTAAGCCGTTCATGCGCCGGCACGGTCTGGAGTATCAGTATTTAAGTCCTGGAGAAGCGCGGATCCGTTATCCGCATATCCATGTAGACGACCTTTCGCACCTGGTTTTGGACCCACATGGCGGATACCTCAAGGCGCGGGAAGGTGCCATTGCGGTCCAGGAGGCTTTTGTGCGCGAAGGAGGCACCTATCTTCAGGCGCTTGCAAAGCCGGGAAAAATGCATCGGCAGCGAATGGAAAATATTGAATTGGAAGACGGCAGTATGCTGGAGGGTGAAGTATTTGTTTTTGCCTGTGGCTCCTGGCTGCGGCAGATTTTTCCCGAAGTACTTGGTGGATTCATCCATTGCACCCGCCAGGAAGCCTATTATCTGGGGGTGCCCTCCCAGTATGCACAGGTATTTGATCAGATGCCCGTATGGGTAGACGCCGATGGCGTAGATTTCTATTATGGTATTCCGGGCAATGCACGGCGGGGATTCAAAGTCGGGGTGGACCGCAGGGGAGCTACTTTTGACCCAACGCACGACGAGCGTATATTGAACCCCGAAGTTCTCGACCATGCACGCAGGTTTATGGCGCACCGCTTCCCCCTCCTGAAAAATGCACCTTTGGTCGAAAACCGTGTTTGTCATTATGGCAATTCGCCCGATGGCAATTTTTTGCTGGATGTACACCCTGAAGCCCAAAACTGCTGGATGATGGGGGGCGGATCCGGGCATGGGTATAAGCATGGACCAGCTTTAGGGGAGAAGGCAGCTGCAATTATTAGCGGCAAACAAGCTATTGAGCCGGCGTTTTTACTGTCTCGGAATTAGGATACAAAATAAATCGCTGCTATTTTGCGTTAAATAGGCGAATACTGATTTCCCATTTAAAACCCTGAGGCAAAAAACCGGATAATCTGGTAAATGCCGGCTAAAAGCTTCGGTATCTCCTCGAAAAAACATCGTGTATGAACACCAGAAAAACCTTGATAAGCCCCTTCCTTCCTGTTGCACTCTTTCTTTCTTTTATTTTAAATGGATGTTTTCTTGCCCGGCAGCTTGCGCCGGCAGGTTCCCAGGAAAATGTTAAGACTGACCCTCCGGGATCCATGGAGGGCCCGGTGCCTGGCAAAATTCCCCGTCCGTCGCCAACGTCCAACCCGGATATTCCCCCAAAATTTAACCCGGATTTAAGACCCGAAACTACTTCTGATGCGAATTTGCGCCGCAATATCACAGATTATGCCCGCAATTTTATTGGCATCCGATACACCGCTGCGGGAAAAAATCCATCTACAGGTTTCGACTGCTCTGGATTCACCAATTTTGTTTTGACTGCGTATGGGTTTCCACTTGCGGCGAGTGCACGTTTGCAAGCACAGCAGGGACAGGAAGTCCCCTTGGACCTGGTACGCCCGGGTGATTTGATTTTCTACCAGCGCAACCCCGAAGACGGTATTTTTCATGTGTCGGTAGTTGTGGAAAACACAGGGAAAGAAATAAGGGTAATCCACAGTACGACCAGTCGGGGGGTAATGGTAGAAGATATTCTGGCGAGTAAATACTGGAAGCCGTTTATTTATGTTGCCCGCGATGTCCTCTCCAATGGATATTAATTAGCGTGTGGCGATAAAAAGTTCTTTTGCCATCAGAGGATGCCCGCAAAGTCTTTTGGCGGTTGAAACCACCAAATAATATTTTGAGGACACTGTCTCATAAGTCC
>CAZGOT010000429.1:1649-2407 GCA_964527495.1 uncultured Haliscomenobacter sp. | reverse complement strand
TGAGGTAAAACGATGTCCATTCAAAACTTTATTTCGCCGCCGAAGGCGGCGGAATGCGGAATACTTCTAGGTTAGCCCAATTTAAAATTATTATTGATGGCGCAAGCCAATTTTGCTCCTACGCACGAAAAGCCTATATTTGTGTAAAAATACGCTATGGCGGTTCGTCGGTCCTGCTTTCTTTTACCACTCCTCTTTTTTTTCCTGGCGTTAGCACCAAAACTGGTAGCCCAATTGCCCACACTCGATTGGAAGGAACAGGCTGTAGCCAAAGGACTTATCTGGAAACAAGTCCATACTGACGCACTCTTTTCCAGCCGTCAAAATCTCAACCTCCTTGAAGTGGACCGCAAGAAAAGAGCTTTTGACCTCACATGGTCGCCCGATACCCTTATCGCTACGAGTAGCTTTGCGAGCAAAGCCTCCGCAATCGCAGCTGTTAACGCCGGTTTCTTCGATACCCGTAAAGGCGGTTCGGTCACCCTGCTCAAAGTAAACGGTCAGCTCGTTAATAGAAGTAACGAAAAGCATGTACAGGATAAAAGCGAAATCCTCAAAGGTGCCCTCATAATTGGTCCCGGTAAAAAAACCCGTATCGAAGCGGCTGGCCCAGATAGCCTTTATTTGAGTAAAAAATACCGCAGCGTATTACTTACTGGTCCGCTGCTGCTGCTGGATGGCAAGCCTGTCGAACTTGCAAAACGCGCCTTCAATGATAACCGGCATCCCCGCACCTGTGCCTGTATAACTGATGCAGG
>CAZGOT010000429.1:0-1639 GCA_964527495.1 uncultured Haliscomenobacter sp. | reverse complement strand
CGACCAGGCGTATGGGCTTTCCCTCCCAGAGCTGACTACCCTGATGCAAAGCCTTGGCTGTCGCGATGCTGTCAACTTAGACGGAGGGGGCTCTACAACGATGTGGATCTCCGGACGACCCTTTAACGGAATCGTCAATATGCCCTGCGATAATAAACTTTTCGACCATCTCGGCGAAAGAAAGGTGGCTAATGCCGTGCTTATCCATTAAATACCCCCAATGCAGCAAGAAGTTCAGAGAAAAAAATTGCGTGCGCTTCAAACCTTTGCCCTCGTAGCTGGCATAGGGCTAATGGGGGTCAAAATGCTAGCTTGGTGGATTACCCGCTCCAATGCCATCCTCTCAGACGCGCTGGAAAGTATCATCAATATCGTCGCCGGTGGTTTTGGCCTTTATAGCCTGCTTATTGCGGCCAAACCCAAGGATTTAAACCACCCCTATGGCCATGGCAAAATAGAATTCATCTCCGCAGGCTTCGAAGGGGCTATGATCGCCCTTGCCGGTATAGCCATCATCGCCAAAGGCACCTATAACCTGTTCTTCCCTCAGCAACTCGAATTCCTGCGCACCGGCGCTTATCTCACTGCTTTCTCCGGGGCTGTAAACTACCTGATTGGCTGGAAACTGGAACATGAAGGCAATAAAGCTGAAAACCTCATCCTGAAAGCCAGTGGCAAACACCTGCAATCCGACGCCTGGTCATCCTTGGGTATCCTTATCGGCCTGGCTATAGTCATTTACACGAATAATAAGATCCTGGATAATATACTCGCGATTTTCTTCGGAGCCATGATCATCTATACCGGCTTCGGCCTCCTGCGGCAATCTATCGCTGGGGTAATGGACGAAGCAGACCCCGGCCTTATCAAAGCCCTCATTACCAAAATCCAGGAAAACCGCTCTCCCAACTGGATAGACATCCACAACTTCCGCGTTATTGCTTACGGAAAAAATCTACATATTGACTGTCATCTAACCCTACCCTGGTTCTTAAATACCGAGGAGTCCCATGCGGAGGTCAAAAAACTGGAACAACAAACTGCAGATTTCGGCCAATATCCTGTAGAGTGGTTTATCCACGTGGATCCCTGTAAACCCAGCTCCTGCCATTTGTGTTCTAAATATGATTGCACCGTCCGCCAGAACCCTTTTGAAAAACGGGTAGAGTGGACCCTCGAAAACGTAATGATCAATAAACCGCATTGAATATGCAATTTGTCCAAACTGCCGAAAGGGTCTCCCATAAAGACCGTTCGGATAACTATGTCTTCCAGCGCTCTATCCTCGCTTATGTAGAATGCCCAGGAATTTGTAACTGTGGACAAATTCAAACCAGCTATTCTCGACGAACCCGAAATGGCCGCAAAAGGAAATATCCATTTCCTGCAAATGACGGTACCCCCTCTAAAAGGTATTCCCAACGACACTTTCGACTTCGTCATCAGCTTTCAGGTAATTGAACATATTGAGGAGGATAAAAAGTTTGTCGAAGAAATCCACCGCGTGCTCCGACCGGGTGGGAAATGTATTCTCACCACCCCCAATAGGCCGATGTCCCTAACCCGCAACCCCTGGCACGTGCGGGAATACACCCCCAGTGAACTCGAGCGTTGCCTGAAAACCGTTTTCGCGGAAGTG
>CAZGOT010000428.1:0-2419 GCA_964527495.1 uncultured Haliscomenobacter sp. | reverse complement strand
AGGTAAGATTAAAACTGATTGACTTATGCTAAAAAACAGGATGCTCGGAATGCGCGTGCCCCTTTCTTTTTTAACCGTAGCCCTGCTGCTATCCTGTATCCAGGTTAGCGCACAAAAGTACAGCAATGAATTTTTGGCCATTGGCATAGGGGCGCGGGCGCAGGCAATGGGCAACGCCGTCATTGCTTCCGGGCGGGATGTTACCTCCGGGGTGTGGAACCCTGCCGGGCTGGCCGATCCTGAGTGGAAGAATGAACTTCAGGCAGGGGCCATGCATGCGGAGTGGTTTGCAGGGGTAGGGAAATTCGATTATCTGGGCGTTACGCTGCCCACGACGCGGCCAGAGCGCCGGGTAGGATTTTCCCTCATCCGCTTTGGTATTGATGAGATCCCGAATACCCTTACACTATACGAAAGCGATGGCAGCATCAACTTTGATAATCTGCGGGAGTTTTCGGCAGCGGATTATGCCCTTTTCTTTAGTTACGCTGCAAGGCTGCGGAATACAGGTCAGGGACAATGGCTGGTGGGAGGGAATGTCAAAGTCATACACCGCCGCATTGGGCCATTTGCCAATTCCTGGGGATTTGGCTTGGATGCCGGAGTACAATATTTACGAGGCAACTGGCGGTTTGCCTTGCTGGGCCGGGATTTGACCAGCACCTTCAACGCCTGGACTTTCCGGTTTACGGAAGCGGAAAAGCTTGCCCTGGAACTCAGCGACAACGAACTGCCCATCAACAGCATAGAGCTCACAAAACCCCAGTTGCTCTTTGGCGCGGCACGGTATTTCCGCACCGGAAAGGCAACCGGTCTGCTCATCGAGGCCAATGCCCACGTCACCACCGATGGTCCCCGCAACACCCTTCTTTCTTCGGATCCCTTCAGTATAGACCCCGGACTGGGTTTAGAGCTGGATTTCCGGAAAACGGTTTTCGTGCGTGCCGGTGTCAATCAATTTCAACGGGAGACTGGCTTTGATGCGATAGAACGGCTTTCTCCCCGCCCAGGCATCGGTGTAGGGCTAAAGTTTGGCGGGCTGCAGGTGGATTATGCTTTTACCGACCTTGCCGCCGACAATGCCACGTATTCGCATATCGTTTCGCTGATGTTGAGGATGGAGCGGAAGCGGCGGGGATAGATGGGCTATGCGGAAGGGGCTATTTGTCTTTTACGCTGGTCTTTGAAGCGGGATTACATGCATAGCCCAACACCTATTTCACCCACCTCCGCTTGCCTTCGGCTGCGCATTATGGATACTGTCTGAAATCCGTTATTCGCTTGGCAAGTCCTTTTAATCCACACGATTTGCCTGTAATAGTCGTTCGGCCTTTTCCGCATACACTGCCAGTGCGGGAATATCTTGATTTTCAGTTGCAATCTGCAGGGCCTCCCTGGCAAAAGTATCCGCTTTTTCTTTGTCCGGCATATAGTTGGTTAAAACTACAGCGATATTTGTCAGGACTCTTGCTACCTCCGGCAGGTATTCATACTGATTTTCCTTAGCCAATTCCCTGTTCACACTTAAGGCTTCTTCAAATTTATCCAGGGACAAGGCATATTGGCCGGTATGCACATAAAAATCAGCCAGGCTGCTCAATATCCTGGCCAAACCGGGCAGGTAGGTATCCGGGTTTTCGTTTGCCAATTGCCGATATAGGTCAATCGCCTCGGCATACACCTCCTCTGCCTCGGAGTGTCGGTTGGTTTCATGGTACAAGGAACCAAGATTTTCCAAGGTTGTAGCCACATCGGATAGGTATGCATCCGTATTTTTTGCGGCTAGTTCCCGGTAGATGCCAAGCACCTCCCTAAAATTTTCCTCTGCCTCGGAGTGTCGGTTGGTTTCGCTGTACAAATAGGCCAGATTGTCCAGGGTCAAAGCTGCATAGAGCAGGTAAGTAAGGGGATTTTCTGCGGTAAATGGCCTGATGATGTTTAGCGCCTCCTTATATGCTTCCTCAGCCCCGGCATATCGGTTGATAGACTCATAAAAAATTCCCAGTGCATTAAGCGTCTGGCCGACATAGGGGAGGTAGATATCCGGGGCTATCTTTGCCAGTTCCCCGTAAACATTAATGATCTCCCTATACCCTTCCTCTGCCTCGGAATGTTGGTTGCTTTCCTTATACAACTCGGTCAGGTCATTCAAGGTCGTAGCCATATCGGGCAGGTATTCAAGGGGGGCTTCTATGGCAAGTCCCCTGTATATGCCCAGCAGTTCCAGATACTGTTCCTCCGCCTTGACATTTTGGTTAGTTGCGCAATACAAGGCTGCCAGATTATTCAGGATCATGGCCACGTTGGGCAGATATCCACCGGGATCTTCTGCGGCCAGTGCCCTGCTGATATTCAGTGCTTCCCAATACCCTTCCTCTGCCTGGTCATATTTGCGGGTGGACTTGTATAAAAAGGATAG
>CAZGOT010000427.1:0-2424 GCA_964527495.1 uncultured Haliscomenobacter sp. | reverse complement strand
TTCTTCCAGCAGGACATTTTCATCCACAAAGAAATTGCCGGTACACTTACGGCTGTCGCGGCGCAGGATATAGAAGGCTGCATCGCCCATGATATCCGGTGTACGGGAGCGGCGGATCATATCATCGCCGCCAAGGAGGTTTTGTACGGCTGCCGTGGCAATGGTCGTGCGTGGCCAAAGCGCATTGACTGCCACCCCTTTATGCCGGAATTCTTCAGCCAGGCCATAGACGCAGAGGCTCATGCCATACTTGGCCATCGTATAGGCCAGATGCGCTCCAAACCATTCCGCCTTGATACCCATTGGAGGGGAGAGGGTCAGGATATGGGGGTTATCGGATTTGAGCAGGTGGGGCAGACAAGCCTGGGAGCAAAGGAAAGTCCCACGGGCGTTTACCTGGTGCATAAGGTCGTAGCGCTTCATGGGGGTATTCAGGGTATTGGCAAGGAATATCGCGCTGGCGTTGTTTATCAGAACATCAATACCGCCAAAGGTTTCGACGGTTTTCTGGACTGCTGCATAGACCTGATCTTCAAAACGGATATCCACCACCAGTGGCAGGGCCTCACCACCAGCAGCGCGAATTTCTTCTGCTGCGGAATAGATTGTGCCGGGAAGGGCGGGATGTGGGTCTGCTGTTTTGGCTGCGATGACAATATTTGCGCCTTCTTTTGCCAGGCGGAGGGCAATTGCGAGGCCGATACCCCGGCTGGCGCCCGTAATGAAAACCGTTTTGTTTTTAAAGCTCATATCCGATGATTTGGTTGTTTGGTTTAGGGTGTAAGGTAGTAGAATTTAGGCAGCCATTGCTGGGGAACAAGCAAATTTTTCCTTCATTTTTAAACAGTCGGAAAGCTGTGGTATTTTTAGGATGGATCACGGGGTACCCAGCGGGCATATCCTGAGGTTATTTCCTGTCCGTTTTTTTGTGCCGAGTAGGCAAAAACGCCTGGTTCGAGCGCTTCTGAGCACACCTGTAACGTATCCCCAAGGAGGCTTTCCCCTTTAAACTGGATGCGGTACTCCTCCAGGCGATAATTTTCCAGAATCTCGGGTGGTGTGGACTCAAGCATCCACTTCTGGTAATAAAAATTCGTCAGATGGCGGTTAAAATCCAGGTCGTGCCAATTTACCTGGAAAGTTTTTACTATTTCGGGGTTTTGGACGGGCGGAAAATCGGTTCCGGGGCGCGGCAGAAAATCGGGAGTTTGGGAGCGGTCCAGCCAGGCATTGATAAAATCCGGATAGCGGGCGATCCTGCGGGTATGGATATCCATCAATAGCCAGGTCGTTGAAGCCGTAGCAAGTATATTACCGGTATCATCGAAAAGGTAAAAATCGCGGTAGGCGAAGGCGCGGTCGCGCCCGGAAGGCCGGGTAAGGACGGATACCGCTTGGCCCAGTGCGGGTTGTGTACGCACCTGTAGTTGTTGGCGTACCAGGACCCAACCCAGGCCCAGTGGCTCCAGTTCGATTGCCGACAGACCAAGTTTGAGCACATGTTCCATAGCCGCATCGTGCATCATCTGGATAATGGTCGGGATACTGGCCCTTTTATGCAAGTCCACATCATATCCACGGACGCGGTAAAACTCGGTATGGGTCAGGTCATCAGATAATGGATGCATTATTTTTTGTGCAAAGATAGGAAGCCCCTTCATAAAATACCGGCCAGGGTTGGGTGAAAAGCCTCAAAATATTATTTGGTGGATGGCTATCATTTGGCAGCTTGCACCGCCAAATGATATTTTTTTGAATCGCCGTTTTAACTGATTTTGCGAAGCAAAATCAGTTAAAACGGCGATTCAAAAAATTTTATTCTACTGCCGAAGGCAGCAAAAGTCTTTTTGCACAACCCCTATTCAAAACTTCCTTTCGCCGCCGTAGGCAGCGAAACACTTTTTACACAACCCCAGGACTTTGGCGGTAGCCTTAAAACAACAATCCGGCTTGTACTTCCCTATTCTTTCGGCTACTCCGAAAGAATAGGGAAGTACAAGACAAAAGAATAACCCTCCCGGCGGATGGGGACGCTGCCCGCCGGGAGGAGGGTTGGGGGGATACCCAGCAACCCACAAATCACGGACGGCAGGGGGACCGGCTCGCCCATGAAAAAATCCCTGTCTGAAAAGTAGTTTTCCCGAAGCTTGGGACAGATACCCACGGGTTGAAACCGAAGCACCAGTCCAGATCCAGTCCGGTAGATTTCTGCGAGGGCACTGTTACATTGGCCCCTACGCCGATCTCCCCGGTACATGGAAATTTTACAGATCCCCGCACCCATGCAATTTTTGGTCCTTTGGCCAAACACCACTTCGGACATAACGGTGCCCGCATTGGTGGCATACTGGCCGCAGGGTTTCAAATTGCTGATGACAGAGGAATCCATAGTTCAGTTATCTGGCATCAAATGTAGCCCAATTT
>CAZGOT010000426.1:0-2428 GCA_964527495.1 uncultured Haliscomenobacter sp. | reverse complement strand
TGGAGATGGTTACCGGATTATCGAGACGGACCAGGATGGCAAACCAGTAGAAAAAGATAGCATCGGGCGTCTTCGCTACCGAAAACTGACCCCCGAAGAACTGGCCAACCGTTCTAACGTGCGTCAAAGTGAATTCAATAACTATGACGATGGGGATTCGACTTCAGCTGTTGTTTATGACAGTGAACATACCTTGATTACCGACCGTTCACGGGTATATAAAGGTGGCTCCTGGGCTGACCGTACCTATTGGCTCTCTCCGGGTACGCGCAGGTTTAAAGACCAGGATGATACAGACCGGACTATTGGTTTCCGCTGTGCGATGACGCGTCTTGGAAGCCCTGTGGGAAATAGCCTCCCAAGCGGAAACCAGTTTAAGACTAAAGGTAAAAAAGTGGATCGCCGTTATAAATAAGGAATGGAGGTTAAAGAACTCTATGAACTTTTTCGGGCATCCCGAAAGATATCAACGGACTCCCGGCACATTGTGCCGGGGTCCCTTTTTTTTGCCCTTAAGGGTGATCGCTTTGATGGCAATCTTTTTGCTGCAGATGCCTTGGCCAAAGGAGCTGCTTATGCTGTTGTGGATAATCCTGATGTTGTCCTTCCTGGAAAAAACTATATCCTTGTGGAGGATGTGCTTTCTGCCCTACAGCATCTTGCCCGTTTCCATCGCAGGCAATTTTTGGTTCCGGTAATCGCGATTACCGGCAGTAATGGCAAAACTACCACCAAAGAGCTCGTCAGTACAGTGCTTGCAGCGCATTATCCCACCCATTACACGCGCGGGAACCTCAATAACCACATTGGCGTGTGCCTTACCCTTTTAGCTATGCCCGATGATACGGAGGTAGCCGTTATCGAAATGGGAGCCAATGCCCAGGGCGAAATTGCAACCCTTTGCCGCATCGCCGAACCCACTCACGGGGTCGTGACCAATATCGGTAAAGCTCATTTAGAAGGATTTGGAGGCCTGGAGGGAGTAAAAAAGGGAAAATCAGAGTTGTATCAATTTCTGAAAGAAAATAGGGGTACGGTGTTCATAAACCAGGGAGAACATTTCTTGAGCGACCTTTCCAATGGGGTCCAAAAGAGGATCTTTTATGGTTTGAGCGATACGCTATCTCCTGATAGCCCCCGGATGGAAGTCCTGCTATTGGGCGAACAACCTTACCTGCACGTCGGATTTCTGAATGAAGAAAACGATATGACAGAAGTATATTCCCGGCTTATTGGCCATTACAATCTGGGAAACCTGGTGACCGCCATAGCCCTTGGGCGCTATTTCAAAGTCCCTTCTGAAAAGATTAAAGGGGCATTGGAGGCGTATGTGCCCGCTATGAACCGTTCCCAACTTTATCAACGGGAAACGAATACGTTTATCCTGGATGCCTACAACGCCAATCCCAGCAGCATGGAACAAGCCCTGCGCAATTTTTTGGCAACACCAGCTGCGAAAAAAGTGGCGATTCTGGGGGCCATGTTCGAACTGGGACAGGAATCAGATAGGGAGCATGGGCACATCGCTCAACTCGCTGTAGATCTCGGCTTTGGGGAGGTAATTCTGGTCGGAGAAGCATTCTTGCCAGCTGCAAACAGGTTGAAACTTCGATATTTTCCCAATGTCCAGGAGCTGAGCAAGTGGTTTTCGATGGAAGTTTGGGAGAATACCCTCTTTCTACTAAAAGGTTCCCGGGCCATGCAAATGGAGCAGTTGCTTGCGCCAGCAGGATAATTAGGCAAAGCGTTTGAAGGCATTAAGCAAGCGTTCGGGCAACTCGTTCTGGCAAGTAGCCAAATAATCGCTATGGGAGCAGGGGACAAGCCGGTGCTGTAACCCTGGCTGCCCGGGGCTGCTGACGGGCACCTGTACCCACCACCTGCCCGATTTGCGGCTTTTCCAAAAAGTTAAGGGTCTGTCCTGTCCAAGGGGTTCCACAATATATTCGGTAAGGCCATCTGTTGAAACGGGGAAATCCCCTTTGCGCTGCTGTACGCCCTCCAGGAAATACCAGAGCATCTGTGCTGTCGTTTGCGCCGTCTGCGCCTGTTGGTCGTATTCCGCTCTGAATCCAAAAATCCCAAATCCTTTGAGTTTATCGCTCATGCCGGCATAGCGGCAAAGCTGACAACTTTCTTCCATCGTAAATCCGCCCGGTGATGGGGCAACCTGTCCGGGGGCTTCTGATTGTTTGAGTGCAGCGAGATTTATCCAACATAAATCTCCGTCCCGGATAACAGGCTCGATTTCCGGGAGGTTACTCCGTGCTTGTCCCAGGCGGATTCCATCAAAATTTCTTTCCTGAAGTAGTTGCATACCTGCAGGATCCACATTATGCGACTGATAGCCGATTATACCTAGGTGGAATAAGGATTGGGGTGAGGTATCGTGTACAACCTGATGGAGAACAGAACGGGCATACTCTTC
>CAZGOT010000425.1:0-2462 GCA_964527495.1 uncultured Haliscomenobacter sp. | reverse complement strand
GAGCGCCGCCGAGCCGAAAGGCATAGTCCATACTTGCGTTGAATAGCTTATTTCCGCGAAAGAAATATTGGTTATATAGCCGCGGGTTGGGATTGAAACCCGGACGAAGGATATTATAGATGGCATTCAGTCCGACTTGCAGTGTACCGCGGTGGAGCTGTAACAGTATCCCGGCGACCTGGTGTTGTAGGCTTCCCTTGCGGGCAATTTCTTGAGCGGTGCGGTGTAGTCCAGCTTCGGAGATGGAGGAAGTCCATCCTGTACCAGTGTCAGTCCAGGAGCTAAGGGTATCCACATCGGCGAGGTTGCCGTCGCGATGGCGCAAGGAAAAGAAAGGGGTCAGCAAAATAGAGGGCCTAAGGGCGATAGTGGCGGCAGCACCCCGAAGAAAACCTGATTCTCCGGAAGAGGCATGGGCCCGCAAGGGAGGCGCATTGCGTTTTACTGCTGTCGCAAGAGCGCTTTTGCCATACCCAAAGCCGGGAATAGCGATGAGTCCCTGCCCCGCACTGAGCCGGTAATCCCCGATAGCGAGCGCCCGAAGCCAGGAATTGTAGCGGTTAAGGAAAAAATGGGCACTGTAAAAGCTGAATCCTGCCTGACCGCCTCCCCATCGAAAAGGCTCTCCGCGATCTTTATCGCCTACGAACCCCAGGCTTAATCGGTTGTAATACGTGTGGCGATAGCGAAAGAAAAGCTGGTTGGGGTCTCCCAGGTAGCCTTTGCCGGTGGAGGAAGGCACGTAGCCTTTCTGGGACTCGATAAATCGGCTCCAGCGCAACTGTGCCTCGTTTTTTCCCTGCCGCAGCATCTCCCCGATAGTGGCATGAACATCGTCAAGTGCCCCGCCAACTTGTACATAAGGGAGTATCCGGCGGATAGTGGATAAATCAAAACCAGGAATGGCCTGTAGCTCGTGGATCGAAAGGAGCGCACCCGCTTTGGACCGATAGGCGATGAACTTTAGAATCTGAATATCGGAGAGCAGGCCTAACTCCCGGAGTTCTACTTCACTGGCCTCGTTGAGGCGAAGGGGCTTTTCCCGCAACCTGGCTATTTGCTCAAAAACGTCGGCATAATCGAACTCCCCGGGGGATTGCCCCAACCGGTCTTCGATGTGATCGGGGAGGTGATCGGTGAGGAGGCTGTCTGTTTGGGCTTGGAATATACAAGGCACAAACAACAGGGCAAGGCAGCAGAATGCCCTGAACAGGGGATACTGGAAAAGGGGTGGGGCCATGTCTCCGGGGTTTTTGCCACACCAATATGGCGTGTGCTTTTTTGCAAAATTACCCCTTTTCCAGAGTGCGCGGTTACTGGGTTTGCACCGATATTACAAAAGCAGTGCAATTACAGTTCGGCATCTGCTTCGATTTCGACCAGGTATTCGCTCCCTACGAGTTTAGCTTCTACCAGGGTATTGGCAGGAAAGATTCCGGTGAACCGCTGTCCATGGGCCCTGGCAATGGGTTCCCAGTCGGAGATATTTTGTACAAATACCCTTGTCCGGACTACATTTTCCAGAGATGCGCCGAGGGAAGTCAGGGCAGCTTCGATTTTGTCGAGTACAAAACAAGCTTGTGCTGCGGGATCGCTGCCGCCAATGACCCGGCTCCCGTGGGTCGCTGTTGTACCTGAAACTACTATCCGGTTTCCTTTTCTTACGGCCCTGCAGTATCCCGCCATACTTTCCCATGGGGTGCCGCTGAATACGCGCTGTGCTCCGTCCGGAGCCGGGACTGACTCAAAGGGTTTGGGGATTTGTGCCAGGTGATGGCTCAGATCGCCGGAAGCAGTGAGGAATGGGGGTTTCCGGTATTCATCCCCACAATCTCCTGGGATAGGGTCCAGGTTGGCCTGCGCTTCCTGGATAGCTATCCGGTCGGATTGGTCCAGTTCGAAGGAAAAAACCTGTAGAGTGTCAGTGATGTGCGCACGCTGCCCAAGGCGTGCACCGATGATAACCCCTGCAACATAAGGCTGATCGAGGATGTATCGGGTAGCTATTGCGGCACTGGAAACGCCATGCTTTCGCGCAATGCGCTGTATGGTCTCCAGCAGGTTCTGGAACTTGTCCCATCCACCGGCTGTATCAATGAAGCGCTTGTATTTCATTTGTGACCAGGTTGCTCCGGTATTGAGGGAGGGCTCGGGTCGCCCAACCCAGGTATCGGTCAGAAATCCGCCAGCAAGGGTACCGAAGGCAAGTAATTTGACATTGTATTCCCTGCAGACCTGGGCCATTTCCCCGGAAGCCCGCTGATCCAACAGGGAGTGGCATACCTGGTTGGAAACAATTGGTATGCCCGATGCGCACACCATGCGCAGGTGTGCTGCATCAAAATTGGTAAGCCCCAGGTGGCCAATCAGGCCTTCTTCCTGTAACTCGGAAAGCCAGAAAAGCTGGTCCAGCCAGGATGCATCCGGGTAATGCCAGGCGTGAAACTGCAAAAGGTCCAGGC
>CAZGOT010000424.1:0-2466 GCA_964527495.1 uncultured Haliscomenobacter sp. | reverse complement strand
TTGAATAGCATTTTAGTATGGTCATACTGAAAACAGCGTTTATAACAGGTTTTATAAAACAAAACAATCGCTATTAACAAATGAAAAACATCTTATTTTCCTTGGTCTTCTTTGCCTTGGGCAGCCCGATAATGGCGCAGCAAAACCTGACTGCGTATGTCAATCCTCTGGTGGGGACAGACTCGGAATTCAAATTGTCCAATGGGAATACCTATCCCGCTATTGCATTGCCCTGGGGAATGCATTTCTGGACACCCCAAACAGGAAAGATGGGTGACGGGTGGGGATATACGTACGATGCCTACAAAATAAGGGGGTTCAAACAGACGCACCAGCCATCCCCCTGGATTAATGACTATGGGGTCTTTTCACTCATGCCGGTAACGGGAAAACTGCGCATAGCGGAGGACGCCCGGGCCTCCTGGTTCTCGCACAAACGGGAGATTGCCAAGCCCCATTATTATAGTGTATATCTCTCGGACCACGATGTATGGGTGGAAATTACCCCAACAGAACGCGCGGCTCAGTTTCGTTTTACCTTTCCGGAAAGCGATTCCGCCTTTATCCTGCTTGATGCCTTCTTTAAAGGGTCTGCGGTTGTTATAGATCCGCAAAACCGCAAGGTGACCGGGTACAGCCAAAATAACAGCGGTGGGGTACCCGACAATTTCCGCAATTACTTTGTTGCCTATTTCGATAAACCGTTTACCGCCACCCATACCTGGAAGGATTCCTTGCTACGCCGGAATTCTACACAAAGCGAAGGAGAACATACGGGTGCGGTCCTGCAGTTTGCTACCAAACGCGGGGAACAGGTGCATGTGCGCGTCGCTTCTTCTTTTATCAGCCTTGAGCAAACGGAAATCAATCTCCAGCGGGAAATTGGGAAGGATAAATTTGAAGACACCAAAAATAAAGGGCTTTCAGCATGGAACAAGGAACTCGGGCGCATTGAAGTGGAAGGTGGCAGTGAAAGCCATAAAACCGTTTTTTACACTGCCCTCTACCGCCTTCTGCTCTTTCCCCGCCAGTTTCACGAAATCAATGCCCGCGGCGAAACGGTGCACTACAGTCCCTACAACGGAAAAGTCCTGCCCGGGCACATGTTTACGGATAATGGCTTCTGGGATACCTTCAGGGCGGTATTTCCCTTTTTTAACCTCATGTACCGGGACCTAAACAGTAAAATTATGGAGGGCCTGGTCAATACCTATAAAGAAAGCGGCTGGCTTCCAGAGTGGGCCAGTCCTGGGCACCGCGACTGCATGATAGGCTCCAACTCCGCCTCGATAATTGCCGATGCTTATCTCAAGGGGATTCGGGGATTCGATATTGGCACCCTGTATGAAGCTATTCTTAAAAATACCGAACAGGAAGGCCCACTCAGTTCGGTAGGGCGCTACGGGGTAGAATATTATAACCGCCTGGGCTATATTCCTTATAATGTACAGATCCGCGAGAATACCGCACGCACGCTGGAATACAGCTACGCAGACTTTTGCATCCGGGAGCTGGCGAAAGCACTGGGGCGACCCGCGGAAGAAATCGAACGGTTTAACCAACGGGCGAACAACTATCGCAACGTTTTTGATCCCACTACGCATTTTATGCGCGGGCGCAATGCAGACGGCACCTGGCAAGCCCCTTTCCGCCCTGACAAATGGGGCGATGCTTTTACTGAAGGCTCGGCGTGGCACTACACCTGGTCGGTGTTTCACGATCCAGCCGGATTAATTCAACTCATGGGCGGTGATAATGCCTTTATCCAGAAACTCGATGAGGTCTTCAGCTCCCCTCCCACTTTTGATGATTCGTATTATGGTTATCCTATACATGAAATTACGGAAATGGCCATTGCCGGGATGGGCCAATATGCCCATGGTAACCAGCCGATTCAGCACGCTGTCTATCTCTACAACTATGCCGGAGCCCCCTGGAAAGCGCAAGCTAGGGTTCGGGAAATCATGAACCTCATGTACACCCCCAATCCTGACGGGCTCTGTGGCGATGAAGACAATGGGCAAACTTCGGCCTGGTATGTATTCTCTGCAATGGGTTTTTACCCGGTTTGCCCCGGCGTCAATGAATATGCTATGGGGTCGCCACTTTTCAATAAAATCACCTTGCACCTGGAAAATGGAAAGACCTTCCAAATTGAAGCACCTGACAACGATCCATCAAGGGTATATATTCAGAACGCTATCCTAAATGGGAAGCCGTGGTCCAAAAGTTTCCTGCGTGCGGACGAGATCCAAAAAGGAGGTAAACTGCAACTGAAAATGCATACCGCCCCGAATCCGGCAAGGGGGAAAATCCCCGGGGACCGGCCTTACTCCATGTCGCTGCAGAAATAGGATAGTTGGGAAAGGATTAGAGCAGCTTTGGTTTGTATGAAAAGACTGAGGTTGTGCCCCCCGGCTTTTCATTTGGCGGCTTGCGCCGCCAAATGTTATTTTAAACAGACGT
>CAZGOT010000423.1:0-2484 GCA_964527495.1 uncultured Haliscomenobacter sp. | reverse complement strand
GCCGTCGGCCACCTGGACGATGACGTCCACTTCGTGGGCGTGGGCGTTTTCACCCCGGAAATTTCCGCCCTCGTTGGTGTGGCAGATGAACATTAAGCACGTTCTGGGGTACATCGTTGCAATTCCCTAAAACGGCGTCTCCGGAAACGGAATAAACTGATTGGCTACACGTACCAGGGCTGGCGAAATCAAGAAGGCGAGGGTGATGAGGATAACAGCGTGGGACAAGGCCAGTTCCATATTGTTGGCTTCCAGTTGGGTGCGCTCTTTTTCGGGCGTGAGTAAGCCGACAAGAAGAAAGCTGGCACCAATGAGCACGAGGGAAGCCGCCCACATCGAGCCAAAGAACGCTGCGGAAAAGGAGATGGCTTTCCAGTAGTTGCCGGACTCCAGGAAAAAGTAGGCGGCATCGGAGGCGATCTCGGAGATTCCGTAGAGGTTGATGGAAGCGGCTACGAGGGCTGCCGTGCGCACCGTAACAAACGCAGGGGTATGCATCCCATCCTGGCCAAACCAGCGCTTGATTACCCACATTGTGGCGAAAAGGTAGGCAATACCGGAAAATACGATGATCGCAAGGTTGAAAAGTTGGTTGGTCATAATTTGTATGGTTTATTTCATTACCGAAAACCAGGAATCTTTACTGGAATTATAGGTATACACGCCTGGCGGGCTCGGTGCGGTGAGCTCCCAGATATAGTACTTCCTGCCGTTTTTGCCGCGGATATAGTCCCCATTTCCCAGGGCACGGGGGCTATGGACGCCAAGGATGGAATGGCCTTCGGCATCGGAATTCAGGATAGTGATGTCGTAGCCCAAAGAGCCAAGAACCGTATAGGCAAACAAGGTGCGCGTATCGCAATCGCCTTTTTTGTGCAGGGCAAACTCCAGGGGCGAGAACAGGCCTGCGGGCTCTATATCGTTGCAGCAACCCCTGCGATCGGCTCTCACGCGACAATCGGCGAGGTAATACACTTGCCCCAGGGTGCAAGGGGCCGCCACCCTGGAGCACCAGGGTATAGGGGATGGCCTGTATCGCGCCGACGATAAAGAAGAGGGCTTTTTCGTAGCCCATACCCCGGGATTTGATGGTTACCCGGAAACTCTGCACCATCCCGTTGAGCGGGAGGGCATCGGATTCCGACATGCGGACATAGACCTCGCGCAGATCGGCAGTGCGGAGGTTTTTGCGAAAATTTCCGGCATTTTGAGCCTCAGATTCACAAATTTCGAAGGACATGCTTTCATTACGCCCCGTAAAGGGATCCTGCCACTTCCAGGTATAGCGGGCAACCGGACAACCGGGTTCTGGTTGCTTTTTTTCTATGCTATCGCGTACTATTTGGCGCAGGCTGTCGAGATTAGATTCGAGGCGCTCCTGGGCCTCGAGTTTCCTAAACTTTTCCGTAACCCTTACTTCGTCAAACAGCAGATCGAGCAGGTGCAGGAACTGGATACCTATCCACAGCAGGATCAAAGCCCAGAAAATCAGGTTGCCTTTTGAAAAATAGCCTGGATTCTTTTGCCTTCTCTTCATGCAGGGGCAGTTGATTTGTTCAGGCGGGCATGGAGATCTTCGGAGGCGCTCTGGGTGCTGATCTGGTGACAGAATGCCTGTGTCTTGAGGTAGTGGTAATAGGAAATCCCCATTTCCTGCAGGGCCTGCTCGCGCACATACGCGCTATCTATCAGCTCATAGCTCCGGTAGGTGAGGATCAGAGGGATAACAAAAATCCCTACCACCGCCAGGTCTATCAGGATCTTAACCGGCCCGAGGCCCAATTTGAGCACATCTATAGCGAAGAGTACCGATTGGCATTCGATTAGGAAAAAGCCACCTGCATCTGGCGGGCGCAAGGCGCCCTGTATGATCCAGGAATCCGGCCTGGCGGCATACACCTGGCGGATGGCTTCGAATGCGCCGTTCAACTGGTTGCGGAACACGAACAGCTCCAGCCCGGTAGCGAACACCAGCGCAAACAGGGCAAGGATGAGCAGCTTGATCAGGAAGGTGGCCATTTGGGCATTATCATGGCGGTAGCCTTTATCCTCCAAGGCCAGGCTGCGTAAGGCAGAAATCCTCTGAAGCACCAATTCCTGGATGGTCTCTTCGTCCAGGCCTGCCGCCTGGGCTGGGCCGATATGCTTAAAGAGTCGCTCGTGATCGGACTGGAACTCCCCCAGCTCGGTATGGTAGGCGTTGATGGAGGTCACCAGCATCAGGCGGTATAGGTTGAAAACCATCAGGCCGATCAGCAGGCCGAGGCAAGCGGACAGGACCAGGTTGTGGGAGATCAGCAGCAGGTAAACGATGCTTGACCCAAAAGCGATCAGGGCCACCAGGATGATCATTAAACCCAGCATATTGAATTTGAACAACTCCGCGTCCCGCTCTGTGGGATCGGTATTGCGCAATACCCTTTTATCAATGCCGAGATTGAGGTGCCAGGCCATAAGGTGCCAGTTATCCGATAATTTTTAATT
>CAZGOT010000422.1:0-2502 GCA_964527495.1 uncultured Haliscomenobacter sp. | reverse complement strand
CCCTGGCCGTTCCAGGACGAAGATACCATCCTCAAGCGGCTCAAGCGGGCCCGCAATACCTGTACCGGCGACGAATACATCCGCATGATTGCCATCAGCCGGATTATGCTGCCCAACATTGCCAATATCCAGGCTTCGTGGCTCACGGTAGGCAAGCAGGTCGCACAGCTTTGCCTGCATGCAGGCGCGAATGACTTTGGAAGCATCATGATCGAAGAAAATGTTGTCTCTGCAGCAGGGGCACGCTTCCGCTTTACAGCCAATGGCATTCAGGAGGCTATAAGGGAAGCAGGCTTTACGCCACAACTCCGCGACCAGCAGTATGGCTTCCGCGATTTGCCCGCCTCTATCCTACAGCAGGAACTCGACCGCTCGGCGTTGATTGTAGACTAGGTGGGCTTTTGTTTGCAGGCCTGATAAAGATCTTTCCAGTCGGTTCTGCGCTTTACCACTGTTTCCAGGTATTCCTGCCATGCTGTCTGGTCATGGACAGGATCCTTCACTACTGCACCAATCAAGGCCGAAGCCAGGTCCTCCGGTTTTACCTGGCCGTCGCCAAAATGACAGGCGAGTGCTTGTCCACTTTGTATTACCGAGATTGCCTCTGCAGTGCTGAGGGTACTCCCCGGCATTTTCACCTGTTGTTTACCATCTTCCGTTTTTCCGTTCCGCAGTTCCCGAAAAATGGTGACCAACCTCCGGATTTCGGCGAGCGGGGTCAGGGCGGGAGGCATTTCCATGCTCTTGCCCAGTTGTTCAACGCGCTGCCGCACGATATTTACCTCCTCTTCCAGTGTAGCCGGCAGGGGCATCACGACCGTATTAAAGCGCCGGCGCAACGCACTGGAAAGCTCGTTGACCCCTTTATCGCGATCGTTTGCCGTTGCGATCAGGTTAAACCCTTTGACGGCCTGCACTTCGGTATTCAATTCCGGAACAGGCAGGATTTTCTCCGACAATATTGTGATGAGTGCATCCTGCACCTCTGAAGGAAGGCGAGTCAGTTCTTCGATACGGGCGATTTTACCTTCCTGCATAGCCCGCATGACCGGGCTGGGCACCAGGGCCGTCATACCAGGTCCTTCGCTCAGCAGGCGGGCATAGTTCCAGGTATAGCGCAGGGCGTCCTCGCTAAGTCCGGCAGTACCCTGCACCAACAGCCGGGAATTGCCGCTGATAGCCGCTGCGAGATGTTCTGCGAGCCAGGTCTTGGCTGTACCGGGGATCCCCAGAAGCAGCAGTGCCCGGTCGGTAGCGAGTGTAGCAACCGCGATTTCCACCAGTCTTTTGCTGCCGTAGTATTTTGGGGTAATCGTTTGGCCATCGGGAAGTTTTCCGCCTATAATATAAAGCGAAACCGCCCGTGGGGAGAGGAGCCAGCCATCGGGTCGGGGGTATGCATCGGCATTAGCGAGCATTTCCAGTTCACTGGCATAAGATTCTTCAGCGGATGGCCGCAGGAAATTTTGCATAGGAGCGGACAAACCTTAAAGGGGGTGTTTTTGAAGCCATTCTGCTGCTTTCTGCCGTTGTTCCGGACTCAGGGGTATCTCCGGCAGGGTCGGGGTAGCTAAAAGCCCATCCCCCAATCCCCTTGACGCGGAATACTCCGCCGGTACCGGCCTGGGGATATCCATAGGAGGAAGGGGTGGAAGTTTGCTATGGATGGTGGTTGTAGAGGAGGACTGCTCCTTCCCCCGCCGATTCAACGCCCTCATCACCAGTCTGGCGATTATCAGAAGCAAGGCAAACCCGAGGAGCATTTGCAGGGTATCAGAAGAAAGGATTTGGAGGATGGTGGTTTTTGTCATTTGTTGTAAGGATTTGGGCAGGGTTATGCAAGATCAAACTGCTGCCCTGCTTTATTAACTGGCAAAATAGGCAATCTTTATCAAAAGCGTATTGCTTTTATGAGATAAAACTCAAAGCAGGCCCATAAGTCTTCTTTTAGTACCACAGTCCAAATAATAATTTGCATTAAGTATTATTTCCTTGACTTTGCGAAGTAAAACCAAGAAAACAACCCTCAATTCAGTACAATATTGATGCAAAACAAAATATTATTTACCCCCCTCTTGCTTTTTTCGAAGGGAATCTGTATCTTTACCCCATTACTTTGAGAAGCACATCCGAGAGGTATTTTTTCTATTCTTCGTTCAGATTTTTCCAACTTTCATTTTGACTGACCTTTTCCGGTATCGCACCCGGAAGGAAATCGTTTTTTTGTCCTGAGGCTATCACTGTTACTCAGTACGGCGAAGCCGTATCAATTCAACTTTGAGTTTCATCTTTTATTGGCAGCATAAACTCCTGCCGTCCTGTTCTTCATTGCCGAGAGCCCAGAAGCTATCTCGGCATGCTGCTGGCTGCCCAACAGCAGATTATCGCTTTTGTGTCAATCCCCGCCCGGTTTGATGCGTTGTAGGGGAGTAATTTTTTGTAAAGCATCGATTTGATCCACCAGTTTTGTAACCAACTAAACACGTATAGATATGAGCGATT
>CAZGOT010000421.1:0-2505 GCA_964527495.1 uncultured Haliscomenobacter sp. | reverse complement strand
TCATTTTGCTTCGCAAAATGAAATAAAATGGCGTCTATTCAAAATTTTCTTTCGCCGCCTTCGGCGGCGAAAGAAAATTTTGGACATCCTCAAAATAAAAATTTCCACTCCAGGTGGAAATTTTTATTTCCCGACCATCTTTTTCAACAAACGGGCCCCTTTCCTGTTATCCCTGGGATTAAATCAAATATGGATACCAACGCCGTTTCCCCTGAAGACATGGTCAATCCCATTGACCCAGATAAGGTTGCCTCCAACCCGCACTTACTCCCTTATGCCCATACTGTGGGCGGTGCCCTCATTCAACCTCTGGATAAGGGGAAAATAAAGGGTCGTGCAGTCGAGGCTATGTACCAACAAACAGAGATGCAGCTCGATCAAATCCGCGCCCAGATTGAGCTCTTGGCACAGCAGGCAGGCAAAATAAAAGAAAGGGTCCATATTTCCGAGCAGATTTACCTTGCTGAAATGGGGTTTGAACCCCTTGTGGGTTTCACCTATCATCTCTACGAGCGAAAAACAGGAGAGAAAGTGCTCTCCATGGTTGGGCCACGGGAATGGGGGGCCAGGCTTCCCATGCAGTACATCGCCTCCGTACGAATGCTCTCTGACCATACCTGGGATATTCTGGAAACCAATCCACAGGAGCCCTCTCAAACATTTTAACTGGCACCTAACCAAAAGGGAGAATTATAATTCCTTAAGTCTGTTTTACCAAATTCAAAGTTACGGCTTATCTTTATGCCCGCATGACAACAGTTTCCCTTCTGTGGGATACATTATACTGTTGTAATACAAGCAAATCAAATACAAGACTATGAATTTTTGGATTTCCATACTGCTCGCTTATGCGGTACTGAGTATCAGCCTGGTGCCTGTTTTCAAAAAAGCGGGTAAAGATCCGTGGAGAGCCCTTGTCCCCATCCATAACCTGGAAATATGGTGCAGGCTGGTCGGCAGGTCTCCGCTACATGCCGCGTGGCTGCTCCTCCCAATTGTCAATATTTTCATTTATGCCGGTCTGGCTATAGATCTGGCAAGATCTTTTGGAAAGCATACTTTCTGGCAAAGCGTCCTGGCCGTACTTCTTGCCCCATTCTATTTCGCCTACCTCGGTCTCAGCCAGAAGGAAAAGTACTGGGCACCCGTATTAGAGAAAGAAAGGGAATTCCGCAAACAATTGGAAGAGGCTGCTGCCGCTGGCAACGAACGGGCCATAGCAAAGCTACAACAGGATAATCCCTTCAAAAAAGGCCCACTCCGGGAATGGGCAGAAGCAATCATCTTTGCCGTTTTCGCCGCTGCTTTCATCCGGATGTTCCTCATCGAAGCCTATGTCATCCCTACACCATCCATGGAAGATTCCCTGCTGGTGGGCGACTTCCTCTTCGTGAGCAAAGCACATTATGGCATTCGCATGCCCCAGACGGTCGCTATGATACCCCTTTTGCACAACCGTATCCCTCTCTTTAACCGCGAATCCTACCTCAGCAAGCCACAGCTGGCATATAATAGGCTCAAGCCACTGGAGCAAATTGACCGCAATGACCCCATCGTGTTCAACTATCCGGAAGGGGACAGCGTCTATGTCTTTCCCGGACGCACCTGGAGCATTTACGATTTCCGCCGCGGAATCCCGGACCCGCTCGTAAATGCCTCTGTACAAAGCGGTCAAAAACCCCTTACCGTCCGGCCTCTGGACAAAATGGACCACTACATCAAGCGCTGCATTGGCATCCCTGGCGACTCGCTTGAGCTGCGCGACCAGGTAGTGTATATCAACGGAAAAAAAGCAGCCCAGACCAAATACCTACAACACTTTTATACTGTCACCAACCCTGCCGGCCCAATCAACACGCGCAATTTTTTGGACTGGGGTATTTCTGCAGAGGACATCCGGGAAAATGCAGGCAATAAAATGCTATTGGTCCTGACCCAGGAGCAGGTGCGCAAGGTCAAGGAAATGGACTCCCAGATTACCGTAGAAAAGTTTCCCTATTCCGACTTATACTCTTCCCCAATTCACCTTTTTCCACATGATCCTACCCATTTCAGTAGCTGGAAGCTCGACAATTACGGGCCGGTTTACATCCCCAAAAAGGGTGCAACAGTAAAGCTCACTGCTGATAACATAGCCCTCTATCGCCGCATTATACAAGTATATGAAGGCAACACCCTTCGGGAAAAGTCGGGGAAATTTATTATTAATGAAAAAGAAACCGACTCGTATACTTTTAAAATGAATTACTACTGGGCCATGGGCGACAACCGGCATAATTCGGAAGATTCCCGGTATTGGGGTTTCATCCCTGAAACCCATATCGTAGGCAAACCGCTCTTTATCTGGTTCTCTGCCAAAAATGGTATCCGCTGGGATCGGATATTTACTTCGGCAAATAAATAATAAGGGGTTGTCTCAAATATTTTTTGGCGGCTGACGCCGCCAAATGTTATTTTGAATGGACACTGTTTTATCTCATTTTGCGAAGCAAAATGAGATAAAAC
>CAZGOT010000420.1:0-2525 GCA_964527495.1 uncultured Haliscomenobacter sp. | reverse complement strand
TCCGGCAAAGCCGCATTTACCTGCTTTTCGCCGATCATCTCCTTGAGATAGTACAGGATAACGGAGCCTTTGTTATAATGGATATAGGACTGGTTTTCGGTGGCCATGAGCGGGCGTTCTGCTTCCAGCTCACCTCCGCGTCCGGCCAGGTAGCGGTCCATTTCGTAGGCCAGGAATTTGCGCATTTTATCGTTTCCATATTCCTTTTCCATCACCATAAGTGCGGAATATTCCGCAAAGCTTTCGGAAAGCATCTCCGTTCCCTGCATTTCGGCACCTATGAGCTGATGCGCCCAGTATTGGTGGGCCATTTCATGCGCTACGACAAAATAAACGAAATCAATGTCCTCCTCTTTGACCTTTCGTAAATCTGCAATAAATCCAATGCCTTCGCTATAGGGCATCGTACCCGGGAATGCCTGAGCAAACCCGGCATAGCGGGGGAATTCGATGATTCGGCACTGTTTGTGGTAGTAAGGCCCGAAATTTGCCGTGTAATAGGCCAGCGATTTTTGGATGCTGGCCAGCATATTGGGCACGTTGTACTGGTGCTCCGGGATATGATACACTTCGATGTCTATACCTTTCCAGCGCTTCCGCGCTACGGTGTAACGCGCTGAGATAAAGGAATAGAAATTGAGCGAGGGATGGTCCAGGGCATATTGAAAATACCGCCTTCCGCCTTTTTCCCAGGTTTTCTGCAGGGACCCCGGTGCTACGGCGGTCTGGTCGGCATCAGTACTGATTTGGGTGCGGACCTGCACAAAATCGGCATCCTGGCTGATATAGCTCCTGCTACGGGCAGCGAGGTTGTTATCATCGAGCTTAGGGAGCCTCTGACGAGGAGGCAGGCCGAGTTTTTTGCGTTTGTTTTTATCGCGGATTTCGTAATCCCGCACATATCCCAGAACAGGCATGATGTCGCTGTTGTTGAAAAAAGTGCCGTTTTGGGTAAGGGAGGTAAAGGAAACTTCGTTTTCGAAACCCTTGGTCCATTTCTCCGCTTTAACCGTAATTTCCAGGCTATCCCCTGCCGCCATTGGGCGTTCAAGGCGATATATGCGGTATTTGAGCCGCTTGTCGTCTTTTCGGAGGACGGCTCCTGGAATCTTGATTTCCATTTTGTCCATATCGGTAGGCAGCTTGAAATGGAGCTCGCGAAGGGCTTTCCCTGAACGATTTACCAACTTTGCTCGGGTATTGGCAAATAGGTTGCGCTCCTTTGGGAAGATATCAATGCGGAAATCAAGCTCGGTCCAGATGGGTTGTGGCAGGCCTTCATATTTTTTGTAAGTCAGCTCGTAATCCTTTTGACGCGCTTCGAAATCATCCAGACTGAGGTTGGTATTCAATACTTCCGTATTATAATAGACAAAACCTGCACACCCGAGAAAGGCGATGCCAAGGGCACCCAAGACGAGGCGCTTGCTGCGCAGTCGCCCCATCGCGATGCGATAGCGGAGCGAAAAGGTAGTATCGCTTCCTCTGACATAGAAGGCATAGGCGATCAAGACGAGGAAAAACGCTACAAGTGCCCAGTAGGTATTGAACCAAACCTGCCCCGGCACAAAAGGCCCATAACCGTTCATGTCGGAGTAGATAAGGGTAGGTACTCCTCCGTACCCCAGCATATTGGTGTTTATTTTCAGGGCTGACCAGATAAAGCCATCCACGATGATGAAAGCTACAAAAGCGAAATACGCCAGATAGCGGTTGTTGATCAGATAATGGAGCAACAGGGCGATGGCCGATAGGAAGGTAAATTGTAGCATCTGTAATACCAACAAACTAATGGCATATTGCCCAAGCTCAAAACGGGTGTAGCCGTTGATTGCCTGCACGCAGATCCCAAGGAGTATGGTGGAGCACAGGACGGCAAATATCGCAACAATCAAGGCCAACAATTTGCTACCAAAAAGGACGCCTGTCGAAATCGCAGTGGTATCCTGGATTTCCGAGATTTTAGCCAGACCAAAACGCCGGAATAAAAAGTAATAATTGCTATGAGGAACAAAAAGAAAGCCCCATAGATGATCTCGATCACATCATAAGTTACCGGGTATTTAGAGGAGCCATACTGTTCCGTAAAGCTGCTCAGGCTGGCGATGAGGTTGATCAGCCCGATCGCTACCAGGATGATGAAGGTCTGGTTTTTGAGAATGGATTTAGTCTCGAACCATGCAATTTGAAAAAAGGCGGCCAGCTGGGAAGATTTTCCAGGGCTTATCGGCATAGCGCGGACCGCTGATACTATGGGTTGAACTTTTTTTCCTTTCGACTAGCACGCACGCTGAAAGAAAAACGGGCATAAATCCCCAGCAGAATCAGGGAAGCAAGGCCCACCCAGAGCAGGCGGTTCAGGAGAAAATCACCGACAAGTGGTATAGGGGCGCTGTTTTTCTCGCTTACCGTCAGATATTTAGCGGCCAGCGATAGTGGCTGGGCGCCGAAGGGATCCAGGAGGTTGGCAAGCCATTCTTTATCCAGGTCCTGGGTATAGCCCTGGCTGATGACATAAAAAACGA
>CAZGOT010000419.1:0-2542 GCA_964527495.1 uncultured Haliscomenobacter sp. | reverse complement strand
AAAATAACATTTGGCGGCGCAAGCCGCCAAATAAAAAGCCACCAAGGGATGGCCTTCGGCCTTTTCACACAACCCCAGACTTTTGAATACCCCCTTCAATTAATTTTTTCACACAAACTCCATGCAAAAATTCTTCCTCAGGAATGCATTTGACTACTTTTAAACACCTATAACCATGCTTAAGCCACGGCTTTCATTCCAACAAATCATCCACATGAATGTCGGTTTTTTTGGCATTCAGTACAGTTTTGGATTACAGCAGAGCGCGGTAAACCCGATTTACGATATGCTTGGTGCGCAGCCTGATACGATCCCTATCCTCAACCTGGCAGGCCCCATGACGGGTCTTTTGATTCAGCCTATTATCGGGGCATTGAGCGATAATACCTGGCATCCGCGTTTTGGCCGGAGGAAACCGTATTTTTTCATCGGCGCCCTGTTATGTAGCCTTTGCTTGTTTGTTTATCCCTTTAGCAGTACGCTGTGGATGGCCGCCGGCTTGCTATGGGTGCTTGACGCGGCCAACAATACCGCCATGGAGCCCTACAGGGCATTTATTGCGGATAAACTGCCGGAGGAACAGTTTGGATTAGGGTTCCTGTCCCAGAGTTTCTTCACAGGGTTGGGCATTACCCTGGCGAATGTTTCCCTTTTCGTTTTTCAGAAATTTTTTAGCGGCTCTGTGGGTTCCCTCCCGGTCTGGGTATATGCTTCCTTCTTCCTGGGCACGGTGTGTTCTATTGGTTCGGTATCCTGGAGTATGTATAAAACCCCGGAAATACCTCCAACTTCCGAAGAGCTTGCAGCGCTACGCGAACGGAATAAAGGGATGCCTCATCCTGTCGTACAGTTTTTTTTGACTATCCTCACTACCGTGGTTGCCTACACGCTGGTGATATTGTTGTTGCCTTTAACCCTCTTTCGCCGGGACTTGCTGCGCGTTATGGTGCAAAAAACGGAAGCCCACCCTGTTCTCCGTGTCGTTTTTGCCCAAAACCTGGAGATCGTAGATGCCATTATGAAAATGCCTCCGGTCATGTGGAAACTGGCGCTGGTATACCTGTTTCAATGGTATGCTTTGTTCTGCTACTGGCAAAATGCAGCGAAAAGTATTGCCCAGTCTGTCTGGAATACTTCCCCTTCCGGAAATAAATCTTTGTTTGAGGAGGCTGTTGCCTGGACCGGACTGGTGAACGGCTGGTATAATATTGTCACTTTCCTCTCGGCTTTTGGCCTCGTGGGCCTTGCTAAAAAATATGGCCCCAAAAATGTGCATTTTATTTGCTTGCTGCTTGCAGGCGCAGGCCTATTGATTTTTCCGCAAATGGAAAATAAATATTTGCTTTTTGTGCCGATGACTGGTTTTGGCATTGCCTGGGCAAGTATGATGGGAGTACCTTATCTACTGGTTGTCAATGAAATACCAAAAGAGCGCTATGGGGTGTATATGGGAATTATTAATATGATGATCGTTGTTCCCATGATTTTCCAGACGCTGTCTTTTGGGGCAATTTCCAAGCACTTGCTTCATAATGATGCAGGCATGGCAATTTCTTTTGCTGGGGTACTCCTGTTACTTGCTGCCCTCGCCACGCTGCGCATTTCCCCTAAGCCCGTAAATAGCTAACGAAACATTCACCGCAACATCAGGAAAAGAAATATGGAGGATTTTTTACACCCAAATGGGCTTCGCCGCCAGGCAGAAGAATTGGCTGCTATGTGGGTACAAGGGGAGGAGGACGGATCAGCTGCTTTTCTCGCACGGTTTTCTGAGGGCTTGGATCCCCTCGTGGATTTATACGGGGAAATATACGGTCAGCACCCCGAAAGTGGGGCTTTTTGGCGGGAGCTCATACGGATTTTGGCAGATGCCCACTCCAACAGGGATAGCGACCTGAAAAGGCGCGACGAGGAGAAGGCCAGCCAACAAGGTTGGTTTTTGAGTAATGCGCTTGCAGGAATGAGCCTGTATGTGGACCGATTTTGCGGAAAGCTGGAGGACTTGCCTGAAAAACTCGACTATTTAAACCGATTGGGCATTAACTTCCTACACCTCATGCCCGTTTTTGAAAGTCCGGAAGGGGAAAGCGACGGAGGCTATGCCGTCTCGGACTTTAGGAAGGTAGAGGAACGTTTTGGCACCCTGGCAGACCTGGTAACGCTGCGGAAAGCAATGCAGGCAAAAGGGATGTACCTTATGCTGGACATCGTACTGAACCATACTTCCCATCGCCACGCCTGGGCAGAACAGGCACGCCAGGGAAAGGAGCAGTTTCAGGAATATTTTTATATGTACCCCGACCGCCATGTGCCAGATCAATTCGAGCCATACATGCCGGATATTTTTCCCGAAAGCGCTCCGGGGAGCTTTACTTTTGACCCGCAATCGGGAAAATGGGTGATGACGGTTTTTCATTCCTATCAATGGGACTTGAATTATACGAACCCTGCGGTGTTTTGTGCAATGTTGGACAATATTCTGTTCTACGCAAACCTGGGGGTTGATCTGCTCCGGATTGATGCCCCGGCATTTATCTGGAAG
>CAZGOT010000418.1:0-2546 GCA_964527495.1 uncultured Haliscomenobacter sp. | reverse complement strand
GCACTGGTTGAATCGGAAAATGGTACGTATGCCGACCGCGACGCGCCAATTGCCCAGGAGTATGTTTGCTGGAATCACGGTATGGGAGAAGTAGTAAACAGTTTACTTCAGCACAATCTGATAATAAAAGACCTGGCAGAATACGACTATTCTCCTTACAACTGTTTCCGGCATACCGTGGAGGTTGAGCCGGACAAGTTCCGTATTAGCCATCTTGGGGATAGGATTCCTATGGTTTTCTCGATTTTGGCGCAAAAGGGGTGACACAGATCACCTCCACCTTATGACAAATGACATATATGCAGGTGTTTTGCTGCCGTACCTTGTGCTAAAATTCAATGTGTTATGGCAATACCCACACCCACTACGAAATTTGTTTATTCCTTCGGCGGCGGAAAAGCTGATGGTAATGAATCCATGAAAAACCTTTTAGGCGGCAAAGGTGCCAACCTTGCGGAAATGGCAGGTCACCCCGATTTGCAGTTGCCGGTACCTCCTGGTTTTACGATTTCTACAGGAGTTTGCACTTATTTTTATGATCATGGCAGGCAATATCCCGCTGCACTCAAACAGCAGGTCGCGGATGCTTTAGCACAGGTTCAGGAGCTTACCGGAAAAGTCTTTGGCGATATTGAGGATCCGTTGTTGATGTCCGTTCGTTCAGGTGCCCGGCGTTCCATGCCCGGCATGATGGAAACGGTGTTAAATATCGGTCTGACCGAGACGACCCTTCCCGGGCTGATCGCACAGACGCAGAACGAACGTTTTGCCTATGATGCATACCGACGTCTGATTATGATGTATGCAGATGTAGTGATGGAAAAGGCCAATGGTATTGAGCCCAAAAATGGAAAAAGCATCCGGAAAGTGCTGGATGAAATCCTGGAAAAAGTAAAGCATGAAAAGGGCTACCAGAGCGATACGGATCTGACGGTAGAAGATTTAAAAGGATTAGTCGCTACTTTCAAAAAGAAAGTGGTCGAAAGGCTTGGTGCTGCTTTTCCGGAAGACCCCATGGAGCAACTCTGGGGTAGTATCGGTGCTGTTTTTGCTTCCTGGAACGGAAAACGTGCTGTAGAATACCGACGGATTGAAAAAATACCACATGAATGGGGTACAGCTGTCAACGTTCAGGCTATGGTATTTGGCAATATGGGCGATGACTCTGCTACGGGAGTGGCTTTTACCCGAAACCCAGGTACAGGGGAAAATTACTTCTATGGGGAGTTTTTGGTAAATGCACAGGGCGAAGATGTGGTAGCGGGTATCCGGACTCCTGCTCCAGTCAATGAATATTCCAAAAATGACCAGAGCCGGCACCTCCCTTCTCTGGAACACCTGATGCCGCACCTGTACCAGGAGCTGTATGGGTATCAAAAACGCCTGGAAGCCCATTACAAGGATATGCAGGATATCGAGTTTACGATCGAAAGGGGTAAACTCTATATGCTGCAGTGCCGTGTAGGTAAGCGCAACGGGATTGCAGCCGTGCGTATGGCAACAGAAATGTATCAGGAAGGGCTGATTGATGCGGATACTGCTATTCAGCGGGTGGCACCTACGCAATTGGTAGAATTATTGCTGCCTATGGTAGATCCAAGAGAAGAGCAGCTACATCCGGCGATAGCCAAAGGGCTTCCGGCAGGCCCGGGCGGTGCAAAAGGCCGGGTGGTATTTTCTTCTGCTGATGCCGTAGAATGGGCTGCAAGGGGCGAAAAGGTTATTTTGGTTCGGGAAGAAACTTCTCCGGAAGATGTAGATGGTATGCACAAATCCCAGGCAGTCCTTACAACAAAAGGGGGTATGACCTCCCATGCTGCACTCGTTGCACGCGGCTGGGGTAAATGTTGTATTGTTGGCTGTAATGATATTCAGATTGCAGAAGATCACCAATCCTTTCGGGCCAAAGATGGTACCGTTATCCATGAAGGCGACTGGATCACGCTCAATGGGACAAAAGGACTGGTTTACGGTTCCGCGCTTAATCTGAGCAGTGTTGACCTCAACGAGAATGAAGCCTATGGTAATCTCATGAAACTGGTGGATAAAACCAAGACCCTCCACGTCAGGGCAAATGCCGATACGCCTAAGGATGCCCGGCAGGCACTGGAGTTTGGCGCGGAGGGGATTGGTTTATTCCGTACAGAACACATGTTCTATGGAGAGGGAAGCGATGATCCACTTTTCCGCCTGCGCAAAATGATTGTGAGTAAAACCCAGGAAGAGCGTCGCGAAGCGCTGGACGAACTCTATGCCTTTATCAAAAAAGATATCAAGGCGACTCTGGAAGTGATGGATGGATATCCGGTGACTATCCGCCTGCTTGATCCGCCCTTGCATGAATTTGTGCCACACGATAAGGAAAAGCTTCAGCAGCTTGCGAAAGAACTGGACATTCGCATGAGCGTACTCAAACGCCGGGTGCTGGAACTTCATGAAAATAATCCCATGCTCGGCCACCGGGGTGTGCGTCTGGGAATCAGCTACCCCGAAATCACAGAAACCCAGGTGCGTGCAATCCTGAGCGCTGCGGCAGAGTTGATTAA
>CAZGOT010000417.1:0-2549 GCA_964527495.1 uncultured Haliscomenobacter sp. | reverse complement strand
TTTTGCAAAGCAAAATGAGGCAAAACGTCGTTCATTTAAAATAACATTTGGCGGCTGATGCCGCCAAATGAAATGCCAGGGGCTTTTTATACAACCCCGTTAAAAAAATTACCCCCCCCCTTCCGGGGAAAAGCTTTTTTAAAGAATTTCGATACCGGAAGTTCGGTAAGGAGCCAAACGGGAATGTTCCGGGTCGAGTTCTGTAATGACGGTATCGATAGCTTCCATATCGCAGACCTTGATTTTCTGCACGGAGCCCAATTTTTCTGAAATAGCGAGGACGGCAACTTTTTTAGAGACCCGCACCATTGCCCTTTTGACGATAGCCACTTCCCAGTCGTTTTCCGAAATCCCCTCAGCCGCATCAATCCCGTTAACGCCGAGCAGACAAAGGTCGGGCCTGCAATTATTCAAACCTTCGATTACCTCCCCACCTACTGAAATATGGGCGGTTTTGGATAGCTGGCCACCGAGGAACAGCGTTTCGCTACCTGGGTGCTCCAGGAGCAGCATCGCCGTAGATAAGCTAGGGGTAAGGAAGGTGACCCGCAGGTCGGGAGGCAGGATACGTGCTAATTCGTGATTAGTAGAACCACCGCTAATCAGCACCAGCATACCTTCGCGCAGGAGCCCGATCGCCTTGCGGGCAATTATCGTTTTTTCCTCATAGGCGTAAATTTCATGCTCCCGGTAGGTGTGGACATGAAAAGCTCTGGAAAGGGCGCCGCCGCGTACTTTGAGCACTTTCCCTGCATCTGCCAGGTCCTGGATATCGCGGCGCACCGTGTCCTCGGAGACATCCAGTTTCTGACTCAGGTCGGAGAGGATAACCTTATTATGGATATTCACTTCGCGCAGGATCAAGGCCTGCCTTTCTTTTTTCAGCATTCCCGGAGTTTTTTTATTGATGATAGACAGCTAACCCCGGCAGCGGGTCCTTTTCAAATTTTCCAGCCGGTACATGCATATCAAGGGCAGCCGCTTTAACCTCTTCCTGAAAATGAAAAGCAACCGATCCGATAAAATGGACGGGAAGGCTGGTATTTTCGCGCAAGGGAATGATATTGCGCTTTAAAAAAAGGTGGAACTGCCGAAACAGGATTGCTGCAACAGCTTCTTCCTGGCGGAAGCGGTGGACAAAGGGAGCAAACGTTGCCAAAAAACGACTAGGAAAAGGCCGCTGATAGACCGCCTGGAGGATATTGTCCCGCGTAAGCTGAAACTCTTCCTGCAGCGTCTGCGCAAGGAAAACAGGCAATTCCCGGTTCAGAAAAGCTATAATCACATCTTTGCCAATAGCCGCACCGCTACCCTCATCGCCCAGGATAAACCCAAAACCTCCGATGGTCGCCTCCACTTGTCCCGCCGCATACCTGCACGCATTGGAGCCAGTGCCCAGGATACCCACAACCCCGGGATTATCCAGGCAGGTAGAACGCGCCGCCCCAAGGATATCCGCTTCGACCTCTACACAATCGGCCTCTGGAAACAATTGCCGGAGCAGGCCTTGCATACGCAAGCGTTGCTGCTGGGCGCTACAGCCGGTACTATAAAAAAATACCTCTTCCAGATGCACAGGGGGCAACTCCTCGCGCAGCTTTGCCCCAATGGCCAGAATAGCCGCATCGTCCAGAAAATACGGACTGATACCCTCCGTTACGGCAACCTGTTCAATTTTTCCCTTGCTGGCAAGAGCCCATTTAGCTTTTGTAGCGCCGCTGTCCACCAGTAATTTCGCCATTCTATCTGACACTAAAGGGATTATTTCATTGAAATAGCATCCATTGCTTTGCGCACGCTGCCGTACTTGAGCAGTTCTCTGCAGGCCACGTCATAGCTAATCCCAAGCGCATTGACCAGCATTTTAGCCCCACGGTCTATCAACTTGGCATTGGTGAGCTGCATATCCACCATTTTATTATCCCTGATACGGCCTAAACGGATCATTACGCTGGTACTGATCATATTGAGTACCAGTTTTTGGGCCGTACCAGCTTTCATGCGGGTACTTCCCGTCACGAATTCCGGGCCTACGACCACTTCGATAGGGAAATCGGCATAGGCGGTAATCGGCGCTCCGGGATTACAGGTGATACACCCGGTAGTGATACCCCTCTCCTGACAATCTTTGAGGCCATGGATAACATAGGGAGTTGTGCCTGAGGCAGCAATCCCGATAACTACATCGTGCGGATCCACTCCGAATTCAGAAAGGTCTTCCCAGGCTTGGGTCAGACTATCTTCTGCCATTTCCACTGCTTTGCGGATTGCCTTTTCTCCCCCTGCGATGAGGCCGATAATCATATCCTCCGGTACCCCAAAAGTGGGCGGGCATTCCGAAGCATCCAGAATACCGAGCCTCCCGGACGTCCCTGCGCCGATATAGAACAGCCTGCCCCCTTCCTTCAGTCTGGCAGCAATCACCTCTACCAGCGGCTCGATCTGGTCAATAGCCTGGGCTACCGCACGGGGAACCGTCTGATCCTCCCGGTTGATATTTTCCAGTAATTCTCGGATGGGCATGTCTTCTAAATGCCGATAATGGGATG
>CAZGOT010000416.1:0-2549 GCA_964527495.1 uncultured Haliscomenobacter sp. | reverse complement strand
CCATACCAATACCACGCTTCAAAAAGCTGAGGGTCGAGGGAAAGGGCCCGTTCGAAAGAGGCTTCCGACTGTTCCATGTTTTTTTCCAGGGAAAGCGATACGCCCTGCGCTACATATGCCCGCGCAAGCAGTGGGTCGAGCTGAATAGCCCGTTCACTATATCGCAAAGCTTTATGCAGGTTTTCTGCAGACGGGGATTCATACATGTACAGATAAGCAAATACCTCCGAAAGGCCACAGTAAGCGAGGGCATAATCCTTGTCCAGCTCTATCGCCTGTTCGTACATCCGGCAGGCAATTTTCACGCCTTTCAGACTGAATTGGTTATAAAAACGCCGGGCCTGGATGTAAAAATTATACGCGTTCACATTGCGCGTTTGCACGTCGCTGATATTGCGCACCTGCATCGCGCCAAGTTTTATTTTCAACGCAGTAGTGATATTGTGGGCAATCTCGTCCTGTACCACAAAAATATCCGCAATGCCGCGGTCGAAACGCCCCGACCAAAGGTTGATCCCTTTCTCCGCATCAATGAGCTCTGCCTGAATGCGCAGTTGCTGCCCAAACTTGCGCACCGAGCCCTCAAGTAAATAAGAAGCGTTCAGGTGCTGTGCGGTTTCTGCAAGGCTTAAGTCCCGCTTACCCCGCAAGGCAAAGGAAGCAGCCCTGGGTACCACCCGCAGATCAGGAATCTTACCAAGCGAAATAATGAGCTCCTCCGCAATACCCTCGCAAAGGAAGTCCTGCCGGGGATCTCCACTTAAATTCTCAAAAGGCAATACCGCTATCGTCGGTATCGGCGCTGCCGTGCGCGGGGAAGGAAATTCCCCCGGAAGTCCCTGAATCACCAGTTGGTATAATAGCTCTGGCTCCTCGAAGTCCTTTAACAAAAAAGTGCCCAGGGGCCTAAGCGATAGCCCCCGAAGCAGCGTACCCTGCAGTGTGGCCGCAGCAGCTTCCGAAAGGAGTACCTGCCCGCCATGAGCTGCATTACAAACCCGCGAGGCACGGTGCACCTCAAGGCCTATGATACCATTCCCCGAAGCTATCGCCTCTCCTGTGTGGAAACCAATACGCACATGCAGAACTATTCCACTTACCCAGCTCTCCACAGAATACGCTCGCTGCAGCGTTGCCGCAAAGGTGGCCGCACCCTCCGCACTCTCAAAAACAGCAAAAAAACCATCCCCAGCCGTATCTACTACCCGCCCCTGAAAACCTCCAATCGCCGATTGAAAAATATTCCGGTATCTCGTCAAAACGGTTGCATAGCCCTCCCCCAACTTCAACGCAAGCCTGGTAGAGCCTTCTATATCACTAAATAAATACGTCTTATGGATCTTGGGAAGCTCGTTCATCACTACAATAATAGTCTCCTTTTACAGAAACGTTTCCGATTCAAATTTAGTCCTTTTTTCCCTTTCCTTGCTTATTTTTAATGTTGCTGCCAGGCTTTCGCCGCCTTCGGCGACGAAAGAAAGTTTTGAATGGACATCGTTTTACCTCATTTTGCTTCGCAAAATGAGGTAAAACGATGTCCATTCAAAATAATTATTGGCGACGCAAGCCGCCAAAGGATGGCCTCCGGCCTTTTCACAAAACCCCAGATTTTTTTTAAACGCCGATTTTGTTGATTTTGCTTCGCAAAATCAACAAAATCGGCGTTTAAAAAAAAAGACAAAATTTACTCTTTATTTTGCACAAATCATTTTTTTACCCTTCTCCTATATGAAAATAGAACTCAGAAACCTACAGTTTGAAGATTATTTCGGCTTGCGCGAGGCAATGATTGAAGCCTATGCCGGCATCGGGGGAGATTACTGGTTTTCCGAAGATATCCGCAAACTGCTGGAACTCTTCCCGGAAGGTCAGATCTGCCTGCTCGTGGACGGTAAGGTTGTAGCCTCCGCACTCTCTATTATCGTGGACTACCGCAAGTTCGGCGATAACCATACCTTCCGCGAAATTACCGGAAACTATACCTTCAGTACCCACGATCCCAATGGGGATGTGCTCTATGGCATCGAAATGTTCGTCCATCCGGAATACCGCGGCCTCCGCATCGGGCGCCGCCTCTATGATGCCCGAAAAGAACTCTGCGAATCCCTCAACCTCAAATCTATCGTCGCCGGCGGCAGGATCCCCAACTACAAAAATTTTGCCGACCAGCTATCCCCACGGGAGTATCTGGAAAAAGTACGCCTCAAAGAAATCTATGACCCTACCCTGACTTTCCAGATGTCCAACGACTTCCACGTTAAAAAAATCCTCAAAAATTACCTGCCGGAGGATTATGAATCCAAGGAATTCGCCACCCTCCTCGAATGGAACAATATCTATTACACCGAAGAGGGATCCCTCATCAATGCTCCGAAAGAAGTAGTGCGACTGGGATTGGTCCAGTGGCAAATGCGCATTTTTGATAATTTCAATGCGCTCGTGGAACAAGTGGAATATTTCGTGGACGTTGTTAGCGAGTTAAAGGCGCACTTCGTCGTCTTTCCTGCCTTTTTCAACGCCCCCCCCATGGCGGAAGACAACCCCCCCCG
>CAZGOT010000415.1:0-2550 GCA_964527495.1 uncultured Haliscomenobacter sp. | reverse complement strand
CAGCCTGACCACCGCCAGCGTGGCCGCCACCGCCGATCCCTTTGCCCTGGCCGCACTGACAGAAGGTGCCGGAAGCGATATACCGGATACACCCTATGGCGACGAACTCGCTTACTTGCGTACTTCCATCCTGCAAACCAACGCCTATGCAGAGCAAATCACTATGTCTGCAAAAAAAGGTAAAAACCTGACTACCTATCCTACTAATAACGCCCTGGCGACACAATTAAAAAACATTGCCCTGCTCATTTCCGGCGGGCTTCAGACAAAGGTTTATATCGCCCGGATTGGTGGCTTTGACACCCATGCCAACCAGGTGGACTCAACCGATAAAACCCGAGGAGCCCATGCCAACCTCCTGGGTGCACCCTCTGCAGCAATTGCCGCTTTCCAGGAAGACCTCCGGCTACAACGCGCCGAAGAACGCGTGCTGGGCATCACCTTTTCCGAATTTGGAAGGCAGATCAAATCCAATGCCAGCGTAGGAACAGATCACGGTACCGCCGCACCCCTCTTCGTTTTTGGCAGTTGTATCCAGACACATGTTATCGGAAATACGCCGGACATCCCCACCCAACCCCAAAACCAGGAAGGTGTAGCGATGCAAACCGATTTTCGCGATGTATATGGCTCTATCCTGCAAAATTGGTTCGGCGTCAAGGAAAGTGATATCCGCAACCTGCTCTACAGCGGATATACCTACCTGCCTATTATCAAGCCCTGCGGTATCGCTACCTCCAGCAAAGACCGCTTCCTCCAGGATGCAGTACAGTTTCTCAACTTCCCCAATCCTTTCTCCGACACCACTACGTTACAGTTTACCTCCCCAGGCGGCCGCATTCGGATTACTCTCTTCGATAGCATAGGCAGCGAGCTTGGCACCATTGCCGATCAGCAATTTCCCTCCGGAGAGCAGCAACTGTTTTTTGATGGAAGCCGTCTTTCGCCCGGCAACTACTACCTCCGCTTCCAGGGAGTCAATTTTGTCAAAACCGGCAGGATTGTCAAAATGTAGCCTTTCACACACCCCCAGTTTCTTCCATACCCTGACCCCAGGCAACAGGTCTATTTTTTTTCTTCGTGTAACGAACTAAAACAGCGGTTTTTTCGTCAATTATAAAAACAATATTCTGTATTGTTTCGCTCTTTGATTCAAAAACCAACCCGAACTACCTGGTATGATTGCACGAAACATCAAGCGTAGGCTACTCAAGGCGCGAATCAAACTTAGCCACACCCTTCAGTCTATTTTGCATATCAACAGGGAAAGAAAGCAACTCCCGCATTTAGCGCCGACAGAAGCACAGGATAAAGAATCCAACCTGATGGAAGCACTGAAAGTACTCAACAAAACCGCTGCTAATCAGGCTAAAATGATCCGCCGCTATGAGGAGGCTTTGAGCACGGTACCAAGGGAGGAGACAAAGCAACCAGGCAAAAATTCCCGGGCGGCCTGAAAATATGCCTTCCCTAATCTCACTGCGGGCCCTTATTCAACATATTGCGGGCCTTGGCGATGTTTTTCAGCAAAAACTCGTTGAGGTCGGGCGAAACCCGGAAGTATAGTATAGGTCCAAGAAAAAGGGAGGATACAAGTATGCCCTTTATGAGGATATTGAGTAGGGGAAAAGCCGTAACCGGGACAAGATTTCCTGTCACCATACCAAACAAGGCAAGACCAAGTACTACAACCATGCCCTTCGAAAAAGGATGGATACGAAGGCGATACCACACCAGCAGGATATTGGCAATCTGAAAGAAAAGCATGGATATCGCAGTAGCAAGAGCCGCCCCGGCAATCTGATAGCGTGGGATAAGCATAAAATTCATGATGACGTTCATCCCGGCCAATAGCAAAACCGGCACAAGGCTCAACCGGTAGTGCCTGGAAAAACCCAGGATAGTTCCACTGATTCCGAACGACATGGCTATCACCTTGGACAATCCCAGGTACCAAACCACCTCCTTACCTTTAATTAATTGATCATAGCGGGCTGTTATTCGGAATAGATCGTCCATACACGTCACCGCAAGCAAGTAAAATAATAGCCCCAGGACCATCAGGTTGATACTGCCTTTTTTGTAATAATCTTCGATTTCCTGTTTGGCATTTCGTGCCAGCGCCCCTGCTAAAATAGGCGTAAGGATGACCACTACTGCCCCAAAGGGGATTTCAATCACATTAGCAATATAATTAGCGATATTGTACACCCCACTGTCCAGGGCACCGATGAGCGAAGTGACCATAATCGTATCGATGCGGAATGCGATAATACTCCCAATACTCCCAAGGATACCGAAAAGCGCATAATTGGCCATTTCTTTCAAGAGCGGGACTTTCAGAATGGTAGTATTGAGCCGGATATGCCATTCCCCCAGAAACCTCAGATAAAGGCCAAGGGACACAACTATTATGGCATAAATGCCGACCAGTGACCATTTCAGTCCTGTTAAGCCAATGAACCCTTTGAAAAGCAAAAAAATTACTACAGGCAAGCCTATTTTGAGAAAAAGATTCGTGAAAATGGCCGGAACTGCCACCCTTTTGAA
>CAZGOT010000414.1:0-2552 GCA_964527495.1 uncultured Haliscomenobacter sp. | reverse complement strand
CTGTTTTCATTGATTTTGCTTCGCAAAATCAATGAAAACAGCGTTCGTTCAAAATTTTCTTTCGCCGCCGAAGGCGGCGGAATACTTTTTACACAACCTCGAATATTTTTCACACAACCCCTGAAAATCCTATTTAATTCGGACGATATCCTTTCCAACCATAAAACACCAGGTAGGCATACGCCACCATAGGTACGATAAAGGAGTACTTTACCCCTATTGCGGGCACATCTGCCAGAATGCCCTGCAAAGGAGGCAGGATGGCACCGCCCATAATCATCATTACCAAGAGAGAAGAACCCATGCTGGTGAAACCCTCCAGACGATCAATGGCTAAGGTGAAAATATTTGACCACATAATCGAATTGAACAGGCCCACACCCAGTACCGTCCAGAGCGCTATCTGACCACCAGTGCTCATCGTGACGAGCAGTAAGCCTATATTGATAAGCGCAAATACTGCAAGAAGACGCGCTGGTATACCTTTACCAAGGAAAAATGCTGCATAATTCAGGGCCAGTACAGCCAGGAAGCCTAATGCCATGTTCGTATCCGTTCCCCGGAAATAGGCTATTGCAAAAACAACAACAAAAGCAATAACGGGGATAATGGCCATGTACAACGATTTTGACCTGGCCTGCACCTTGTCGCTGAGCGAAATGGCCCCCATAAACCGTCCAATCATGGCGCTGCCCCAGTAATAAGCAACATGAGCCCCTGCAGTTTTATTGTCAAATCCAAGACTCGGCTCGGTTTTAAAATATAAAGCCAGGAAGCTCCCTACAGAGATTTCGGCACCTACATAAAAGAATATGGCCACCGCGCCCAGGTATAACTGGGGATAATCGAAAATATTGAAACGCTTGGTTTTTTGTTCTTCGTAAGCAACTGCGGGTAGATGCAGGAAATGAAAGACGAGGGCGATCAGCCACATCGCAATCGCGAGACCGATATAAGGCACCTGCAGAGAACTGACCTCCACACGCTCCCCTGCTGCAACATTTTGAAGGATGAGCAGGGCTCCCACCAGGGGCGCAATGGTATGCCCCAGTGAATTAAACCCCTGCGCAAGGTTCAGGCGGCTCGCCGCTGTTTGTGAGGGGCCCAGGACTGCCACGTAGGGGTTGGCCGCAACCTGAAGAATCGTAATCCCCGAAGCCAGCACAAACAACGCAAATAGGAAAATACCGTATTGCTGCACCACCGTAGCTGGATAAAAAAGTAAACAACCCAGTCCCATTAAAATTAAACCGACTACAATGCCCCGCTTGTATCCCAGTTTCCGGATGATCATTCCTGAAGGCCAGCTCATCACAAAATATGCCCCAAAAAAGAAAAATTGAACGAGCTGTGCTTGCCAGTATTTCAGATCAAAGGCCTGCTGCAAGTGCTGAACAAGGGTGTCATTCAGAGAAGTCAATAAGCCCCAAAGAAAAAACAGGGCAATAAGCATCACAAGGGAGAATCCGGATTTCATAGCCAATAAGGTTTTAGGAGGGTAAATTAGGTGTTTTTGAAGATTAACCGCGCCCACCAGGGCATTATTTTTTTACCCGTGCAAAATAAACGCCCCTATGCGGATGTCTCTTACCTATCAGACTGCCCCATTGGCGTTTTTAATCCGGTGGATACTGCCGCCCAGCACTTCTCCTAACTTTCCAAAGTCCATGTGGATACAATAGTGGGAATGACCGGATTTTTATGTATATTCAGTGGTTGTTTTCATGTAAGGGACATAAATTTTACCTATAAATACTCCTCACGCTTGCATTTACCGGAAGAGGATTATAACTTTGCAATACTTATGCAAGAAGTTATCATCCATAACAGCCATTTGACGCCGCATGTGCGCCGTTTCCCTCGCCGACCTCGGCGAGTATAATACCTTTTCCACCCAAACAGGACAGGTAAATCCCCTGTCTTATCAAGAAACGGCTGAATTTCCTTTTTTTCTTATAACAATGAACAGCTCTCCAGAGCATTCACCAGAAATGCGAAAACCAATGGAATTAATTGTCGAAGTAGCTTCGTCGAAACACGAAAAATACGCCGAAGAGATTTGCAGGATGATTGCAGAATCGGCCAGAGCACGCGGAACGGGTATTGCAGAGCGCAAGCCGGAATATATCAAAGCGAAAATTGATAAAGGCCATGCAGTGATAGCACTCCTTGGCGAACAACTCGCAGGTTTTTGCTATATCGAAACCTGGAGCCATGCCAAATATGTAGCCAATTCCGGACTCATCGTCAACCCGGATCTGCGCAAGCTCGGCCTGGCCAGAAAAATAAAGGAACGGGCCTTCAACCTGGCACGCGATCTCTACCCCTCTGCACGGGTTTTTGGGATTACGACAAGCCTCGCGGTGATGAAAATCAATTCCGCCCTCGGCTATCAACCGGTGACATTCTCCGAACTCACCCAGGATCCCGCGTTTTGGGAGGGCTGCAAATCCTGCCCGAATTACGATATCCTGGAGCGCAACGAGCGCAGAATGTGCCTCTGTACCGCCATGCTTGCCCCCTCCAAAGAAGAAAGCATGGCCATGAAACGC
>CAZGOT010000413.1:0-2558 GCA_964527495.1 uncultured Haliscomenobacter sp. | reverse complement strand
GCAAAAGACTTTTTACACAACCCCATGCTATTTTAAATAGACGTCATTTTCATGGATTTTGCGAAGCAAAATCTATGAAAATGACGTCTATTATTTCTCCGCCGAAGGCGGTATTTTTTCCTAACACGTGCTTAGGTAAAAGGAATGTGGTCTACAACCTCCAGTCCGTAACCTACCAGGCCAACCCTTTTTTTAGGGCTATTGGTAATCAGGCGCATGCGTTTTATCCCGAGGTCGCGTAGGATTTGGGCTCCGATACCGAAATCGCGCTGTGACATTTCCGATTTGAACGGAAACTCTTTTGTTTGAAGGCTCCGGAGTTTGTCCAGGAGGGTATTTTCCTCTTTTTGCATCATAATCAGGAGTATTCCTTTCCCTTCGGCAGTGATGCGTTGGAAGGCCTTTTCAAAGGGGTTGGCATCCTCCTGGACGAGCATTTGCAGCAGTTCCATACCTTCAGAAGAGGAATGTACGCGTACAGGCACCGCTTCGTTTTCCTGCCAGGTCCCTTTGCGGATGGCCAGGTGCACATCTCCGGAGGTCACTTGGGAGTAGGCGGTAATTTCCAGGTCACCAAACCGCGTAGGTAGCTGGACGGAAAGCTCCTTTTTGATGAGTCGCTCAGTGCGCATGCGATAAGCCACGAGGTCTTTGATGGCGATGATTTTCATATTGTGGCGTGCCGCGATTTCCAAAAGCTGGGGGAGTCGGGCCATACTGCCGTCTTCATTCAGGATTTCGACAAGGACGCCAGCGGGGTAAAAACCTGCAAGCCTGGCCAGGTCAATAGCTGCTTCCGTATGACCGGTACGGCGCAACACACCGCCTTGTTTGGCACGTAGCGGAAAGATGTGCCCCGGGCGCGCATAATCAGTAGATTTGGTATCAGGGTGCACCAGGTGGCGGATACCTACTGCCCTGTCGTAGGCAGAGATTCCAGTCGAACAGCCGTGGCCAATAAGGTCAATAGAAACAGTGAATGCCGTTTCGTGGAGTGCAGTATTGGAAGAGACCATCATTTGCAGATCGAGCTCATCGGCCTTCCGCTCGTCGAGGGGTGCACATATCAGTCCACGGCCATAAGTGGCCATGAAATTGATAATCTCCGGGGTTACACATTCGGCAGCACAGATAAAGTCGCCTTCATTTTCCCTGTCTTCATCATCCACGACGATGACGATTTTGCCTTTTCTGATATCCTCAATAGCTGCTTCGATACTGTCGAGGCGGATATCTTCAATTTCTTTGGGTGGGTTGCCAGACATTGGTTTTGATTCCTTTTAAATAATGTATCCAGCCCAGGAAGAGGGCTGCATTCATCCATAAAAAATAGCGTATTCCGCGCAAAGGCAGGAGTTGTATGCCCAGGTGTTTGAATATCCAGTCCAGGACAGGTATGCCAATCATGCCGATTGCTGCAAACAACAACAAAACGCCGTAAAAACGGTTTCCGCTGAACAACAAAATCAGGGCGGAAAATAGTGCGAGCAGGAGCAGATGTGGTCCCAGCCAACGTAACACCTTATGGGAGAAGAAGGCAAAATGGAGGCCACTCCTCCAAGGGGGAAACCATAAGTGTCTGAAAACTGACATATTCTGGAAGTTGCCGGCCCCAATGCGCTGTTTGCGACGGAACTCAGTACCGATAGCATGGGTTGCCCCTTCGATACATATTGCTGCTGGTTCGCTGATAGCTTTCCCGCCTTTTTCCAAGGCTTTCAGAACGATATAAAAGTCATCCACCAGAAAATTGGATGGTACATGGGAGAAATATGCAGCCCTGATGGCATAACATCCGCCAAAAGGGCCTATCATAGCACCCCAGATTTTCCCCTCCTGATATTTGAGCAGCGCTTCCAGGGAGATGTACCGATGTTCCGCCCGCGATATCCCTGCCTTCTGCAGGCCTTCGGGTACGATCTGGCTATCCACCACTGCGATAGCCGGATCGGCAAAATGCCGGAGCAGTTGAAAGAGGGTAGATTCGGTAAAGAGGACGTTCGCATCGGTGATAACAAAGAGATGTTCAGGACCCAGGCCTTTTTTTTCTATTGCTGCCCTTGCCAGTTGATTGATTATTTCCGGTTTGCCCTGGCGCTGCTGGAATGGGAAAAAGTGCAGCCACGGATATTGAGCAGCATAGGCAAGGGCGATGGCATTGGTGCCGTCGGTACTGCCGTCTGACCCCAGGTACACCTCAACCTTGTCCATGGGATATCCGGAAAAGGCGATACTGTTCAGCTTTTTCGCCAGAACCTGCGCTTCGTTGTGTGCGGACATCAGTATGGTTACTTTTGCCGAAGTTTCCTGAGGCCCCTGCCAGAGACCATATCCCCGGTCTCTTTTTGACAGGATATGGAGCAACAGGGGATAGCAGAGGTAGCTGTGGGCAATTCCGAGCAGGCTGGTCCAACAGAGTATTTGAAGAAAAAAATCCATGTACAAATATACTTTCCAGAGGGCCATTTTCACTGATTTTGCGAAGCAAAATCAGTGAAAATGGCCCTCTGGAAAAATTATTATGAGGCTGTCTGAAAAGTATGGGGTTGTATAAAAAG
>CAZGOT010000412.1:0-2561 GCA_964527495.1 uncultured Haliscomenobacter sp. | reverse complement strand
CCCAAATCCACAGCTTGACGTTACGTTTATTTCCTGCTTTCCATTGCCAATCATCCCCACAAACGACCAGCACGACGTTTGCGTATCAATAAATTCTACATAATTGGATTCCGTTGTACGGGGTACCAAACACAAATTGGTAGTCGTGTTGATTTGGTTGATCGCAGTAAGGATCATACTGCGTGCAGAATGGTTAAAAGGAATGGTGTACGGGATCCTTCCCCCCGGCCAGCGCAAATTGGTAAAAGTCACAAAATTGCCCTTTTCCTGCTTTTTCAGCAGGAAATCCTCTTCGGTAAACAGGACAATGTCCTCCGTGAGGAAGACCCGGCCATCTTCGATTCTTAAGGTATATTCTTCAGGAGAAGAAGCTCCGGGGAGCAGCAAACGGGCTTTCTCATACCGGGGTTTACTTCGATTTGCAAGGTTCCCCAGTGTCTTGGGACGAATTTCGGGGACAACAACCCTGGATGCCCCCTCAGCGCCGGAACCTGCAGGGATACCGTTATCCCCTTGCAGCACCGGCGGGTTCATCCGGATGAAGTCTTCTATCGTAAGGTCTTGTGCCAAGACCGAAGCCTGGACAAATAACCACCCCAAAATAATGGTCAGGTAAATTTTTTTCATGTTCACAGAGATTATTTTGTTATCAGCAAAAAAAATGACAGAGCAATTCAATAAAAGCCGTACCTGCATTTACAGGCGAAAATCATATTCAAATAAATATGTATTTTTATTTAATTGAATCAGTATAACTTAAATTTATATACAAAATAATTATAATATAATTTAACGCACTTGCAGTATTTGCAGGCGTCTTGAAAAATCAAAATTAAAAAAAACTGTGAAAAAGAGATTTGTCAGGGAAGAGATTTTGCCCTTTAAGTGGCAATAGTTTGAATGAAGATTGCGTGAAAGGCATTTCGCCGCCTGCAGCGGCGAAAGAAAGTTTTAAAGAGGCTGTCCGAAAAGTATGGGGTTGTGTAAAAGGCCGGAGGCCGTCATTTGGCGGCTGACGCCGCCAAATTTTATTTTGAATGAACGACATTTTGTCTCATTTTGTAAAACAAAATGAAGCAAAATGTCGTTCATTCAAAATTTTATTTCGTCGCCGAAGGCGGCGAAAACGTTTCGCACAACCCTAAAAAATTTTATTCTACCGCCGTAGGCGGCAGCTTTTGAAGTGCTTCTTCAAGGCCTTTGAGTTTGGCCATGCCATCGGCCAATTTTTGTTGTTCTTTCTCCACCACTTCGGCAGGAGCACCGCTGACAAACCGCTCATTGGAGAGTTTTTTCTGGACCGATGTTACGAACCCACTGTAATATGCGCGTTCTTTTTCCAACCTGTCGCGTTCTTCTTCTACATTGATTTCCTGTTGCAGGACGACAAAGCATTTTTCTGTGCCGGCCAGAAAGGCTACGCTATTCTCTACTTCTCCCGAGGTAAGTTGCAGGGATTCCAAGGCACCCATTTTAATAATCATCTGGCTGATGCCCGGACGGGAGAGCCATGCGCTTGACAATAGGCTCTCCTGTACAAACACAACCAGTAGCTCTTTCATTTTCAACCCCTTGGCATTGCGGGTCTCCCGGATCCCGGAGACGGCTTCTTTAGCGAGTTCAACCGCCTGAACCATCTCTTTGTTGTATGCCTGGGATGTCGGGTAATGGCTCACCACACAATCCTCTCCTTCCTGCCTTTCCCGGAGTTGATGCCAGATTTCCTCCGTCACAAAAGGCATAAACGGGTGGAGCAGCGTCATCATCGTTTCGAACAGACCAAGGGTACGTTCCAGGGTTTCCCGATGAATGGGGGCTTCATAGGCGGGTTTTACCATTTCGAGGTACCAGGAACAGAAATCATCCCAGATCAGTTTATAAATAGCCATTAAGGCTTCCGAAAGGCGATAATCAATAAAAAGATCTTCCAATTGGGCTATAACCTGTTGGAGACGCTGCTGCATCCAATCCCCGGCGAGGCGTTCTACCTGAAGGCTGTCCGCTCCCGTCGGCACATCGGTGATTTCCCAGCCTTTTATCAGGCGCAAGGCATTCCACATTTTATTGCAAAAATTGCGCCCCTGCTCACATAGCTTACTTTCATTGAGAACTTCCCCCGAAACAGGATCGAATGGTGCATCAAAGATAATGTCATTGCCCGCAGCGCCGCTGGCGAGCATACCAAAACGAACCCCATCTGCTCCATAAGCATCAATAAGGGCGAGCGCATCCGGGGAGTTGCCCAGGGACTTGCTCATCTTGCGGCGTTTATTGTCACGGACCATTCCGGTAAAATATACATCCCGGAAAGGCATGGCGCCTTTTTCCGCTATTACGTTATGGCCCAGCAGCTCCGGTGCCCATTCGTAGCCGGACATGATCATACGGGCCACCCAGAAAAACATGATGTCCCAACCCGTTACGAGCACGTTGGTTGGATAATAATACTGCAGTTCATCCTGCCGCTCAAAGCCGTCGAATACCGTAATTGGCCAAAGCCAGGAAGAAAACCAGGTATCCACTACATCTTCATCCTGACGCAAATCGGCAAGGGTAAGCTC
>CAZGOT010000411.1:0-2563 GCA_964527495.1 uncultured Haliscomenobacter sp. | reverse complement strand
CCCAGCCGAAGGTGCGCAGCCTGCTCCTATTGCATCTGACCTCCAACGACCCCGACCTCCTTTCCAATCGCTCCCAGGCCACCATTATCAACACCCGTAGCCAAATCCGTAAAAAACTCCGCCTGGTATCTGAGGATAATCTGACCTCCTTTTTACTTTCATTATAATTTTTTGTATGGAACTGTAAGATAATACATTGTAAAGCGGCGGTATATTTTTATGATGGGTTTTTTCCACAACAGGATATTTTCGTGAGGTTTGAAAGAAATAGGGAAGTGTACAGGGAAGCAATCTTCGCCCTAACTCCTAATAAGAACAAACTTACGACCTATGCATTTACCCTTACACTTCCTGCGTCAGGCAGGGGGAAGCATTTTCCTGTTTTGGCTTCTTTTGCTTTCGGGCCTTTCCAAATCCCTTGCCCAATCTCCCGAAGCTCCGGCGACAGCCGCCAGCGCTCCGCAGTTCCATGATGAATCCGGCTTTATCCAGAACGTTGGACAAATCCGGGATCAGCACAACCGTCCCAACCCACAGGTTCTTTATCTGTGGGAAGGCAACGGCATCAAAGTGCAACTGCGCGCCAACGGCTTTAGCTATGATACCTGGATAACAGAAACGGACAGCGTCAAACTGGCCGCCTACAAACGTAACCCCGATGCTCCCGGCGCCACGGATACCCTGTTGCTGCGCAGGCACCGGGTGGATATCACCTTCCCGGGTTCCAATCCATCCCCGAAGATTATTGCAGCGGAAGAACTCTCCGCTAAAATCAATGTGATCGGGGGTAAGGGAAAAAATTTCCAGAACATCCTGCAGTTTGGCAAAGTCACCTATAAAGATCTCTATCCGGGCATTGACCTGGAATTCTACGCGCGCCAGGGAAGCGATAAACCTATTGAATATAACCTTGTGGTCCACCCCGGGGCAGATGCCTCGAGGATCCGCATGGCGTACGCAGGGGCCGATGCGGTGAAGCTCACTCCTGCAGGCAATATTCGCATTTCCCTGAGTACTCACGACCTCGAAGAGGTCATTCCGGCATCCTGGGTCGGCACTGCGAAAAAATCGCTGGAGGTGCGCTATGCAGCCCTGGGCGACAGTGAATTTGGTTTTGAAGTGCCGCAATACGACGCTGCCCAAACCCTTACGATTGACCCTGCACCAATCCTGATGTATGGAACGTATTTTCATGGAAGGACAGGAGTTTGGCTCAGATCCTTAGGGAAAATGGCAGCGGATGATGCAGGGAATTTATATGTTCCATATGTGATTCCGAACAGCATATCTACCATAACAACCAGTGGGGCATACAGGGAGACGAAATCTTCATCTGGAACTTATGATTGGATTATTCTTAAATACAACAGCCGGGGGCAATTGCAGATTTCCACCTATTATCACCCTGCTGATGGACTGTTTAGCCCCAATGACTTTTTCATTTCTGTGAAGGTATCCGGTAACGGGGTTTATTTTTTCGGGAGTACCAGCACTGCTGGTATGGAGACCACGGGGTTGACCCCTAAAAATGGTTCTAGAGATCTTCTTATTACGAAATTTAATGCAGGTAATTTATATCCTGAATGGGCTACCTACCTCGGGGGCTCGGAGGCTGAACAATCCATGCACATGGATATTGACGGGACAGGTAATTTGCTGCTACTTTTTTATAGTAACTCCCCAGACCTTCCTACCACTGCACCTTTTGAAAACTTTACCCATATCGCAGGTAAGGAAAGGTATTGCGTTGCCAAAATTTCCCCAACCGGCCAGCGTATCTTTAGTGGACCTATTGCGAATACACCATCTACTACTATTAGGAACGGTACTTTCATTTTTAGGATTAAAGCAGCTCAGGACAACAGTTTTGCAGTCTACTCAACAACGTTCGAATCTACCTATTATCTACTCACGGAATGGATGCCTGATGTATTAAATCCAGTTACAAATGGTTACAGACTTTTGATTGCAAAATTTGACCAGAATGGTAACCGGCTCTGGGCTTCCGTGGTTGGTGATGCGTTAGCAGGAAAAGCGTCATTTGGTGAAGTGGGGCCCGAAAGTTTGGTGTTTGATAATTCCGGAAAGGTTTGGGTCGCTGGAAATGCGCCTAACACCTGGCCCACTACAGCAAATGCAAAATACCCAACCGCATCAGGTTTCAATAGTACCAATAGTAATCCCATACTTTTTGCCCTAAATGCAGATGGCAAAAGTTTTCATTATGCGAGCTTTCACTACCCGGGGGTGATGGTGCCAAATCCGGGTAACAACCCAAATTCGCAAAGTCTAAATACTGTTGAATTGCATTATGATGCTGAAGAGAATGCACTGGTCTTTGTTCAGGATTTTACTTTAAATTATTCCTCAGACGACATTTCTCCGTGTGCCGAGGGGATTTTAGGGAATATTGTCATTTCCAAGTTCAATACCAATGTTGAACGCTTGTGGGCGACCTCCTGGGGCCTTCCGTCTCCAACCTACAATTCCTCCCTAGCCATATCCGCTTATCGAAATCGAAGATTGTTTATGGGTTTTTACCCAGGTTCTAACGACCCTGCCT
>CAZGOT010000410.1:0-2578 GCA_964527495.1 uncultured Haliscomenobacter sp. | reverse complement strand
TCCCGGGTAACACCTTCCCGCCCGCGCCAGGTTTCCAGAGCTACGGGCTCCCATTGCTTGCTTTTTGCCGAGCGGTAGGCCGCATCGAGGATGCAGTTTACGACATAACCATCGTAAAAAGTCTCTTTGGGGGCTTTATCGGCTTCCAGGGCATTGAACATATCCATGAACATGTGGTTGTACCCCAGCTCGTTGAGCTCGTCGCCCACAGGGAACAACCACCCGCTGTTGCTTTCTGCTTTTTCAGCGACATAAGCCGCCCCTTTTCCAGTGGTAAACATTTCAAAACCTGTGCGCAGGAAGCTGTTTGTCCAGATGGTCCCTTCGGTACCCATCACTTCGTCGCGCAGGTCGAGGCCGCCACGGAAAGTCCAGCTTACTTCGAATTGCCCGATTGCCCCATTTTCATATTTGACTAATCCGATTGCATGGTCTTCTGCTTCAATAGGTTTGACCTGGGTATCTGCCCAGCACATGACCTCCAGGGGCCTGATGTCCTTACCGATAAAGCTACGGGCTATTTCCACGCAATGGCAACCCAGGTCCAGGATACAGCCCCCGCCGGCTTGTTCGAGATCCCAAAACCAGTCGGAATGGGGCCCGGGGTGGGTCTCACGGGATTTCGCCCATAAAATGCGTCCAAGAGCCCCGCTTTGTACGCTTTCCTGTGCTTTTAGGAATTTGGGCGTATAAACCAAATCTTCCAGATATCCATTGAAGATCCCCGCTGCTTCCACGACATCGAGCATGCGTTTGGCTTCTACGCCATTGCGCCCAAGTGGTTTGGTGACCATAACGGCTTTTTTATGCTTACAACACAGCATGACGGCTTCTTCGTGGATATGGTTGGGGAGGGAAACGCATACTACCTCAACCTCTGGGTGGGCAATAGCAGCTTCCATATCTGTCGTCCAGTGGGCACAATGATAATCTGCTGCAAATTTTTTTGCACTCTCTTCCCGGCGCGAGTAAATACTCACGATTTTATCCTTACTGCGGTACCCTTGCAGCGAATCTGCGTAAAAGCGTCCGATAAACCCGGAGCCAAGCATGGCTATTTTCATAATGAATATTTTAGTAGATTAGGTTATTCAAATAAATGGATAAGATCAGGCTTGTTCCAACTTCTCCTGTTTAAAAAAGAATACAAACAGCAAGGCTACGGATAGGGCAATTCCTGCTGGTACGAGCCAGACCCCGGTCCATGCGGTAATGTTGCCATCCCCTGCAGAATGGGTATAATACTGTTGCACCCTTCCCGAGAGAACAGATCCAATCAGCATCCCAATACCATATGTTGCAAGGGAAATCAGCCCTTGGGCAGAGGATTTGAATTTTTCACCTGCTTTCTGATCCGTATAAATCATACCGCTGACGAAGAAAAAATCAAAACAAACGCCGTGTAATAATATCGCTACGTACAGCATCCACTCCCGTCCGCCTGCATCGCCATAACCGAGCAAGATGAAGCGGACAATCCAGGCAATCAAGCCAAGTAACAGGATATTTTTAATACCCAGTCTGCGGTAAGCAAAAGGCAGCAACAGCATAAAAAGTACTTCGGAGGCCTGGCCCAGGGACATTTTGTTTTCTATATAAAAGGTCTCTGGAAGCCCTGCTCCTGGGTTAGAAGCCAGAAAGGCGGCTTTATAAGCATCGGTTATGCTGGGGTTGGCAAAGGCGTAATAAAAGGATAAAGGGATGCACACTAATACAGAGGCGATGAAAAAAATGCGGTAGCTATTATCTTTTAAGAGGGAGAATGCATCCTTACCCACCACCTGACCAGCCGTGACCGGACCTTTTACCAGCGGAGGCGTTTTGGGAAGGGCGAACGAAAACGCGGCAATGGCTAAGGAGGTAAACATGGAGGCATAGAAGATAGCCGTTTTGTCGCCCCAGCCCATCAGCCCTATCAGGTTGGTAACCACAATCCAGGCTATCGTACCAAGGACCCGGATAGGGGGAAACTCCGTTGCAGGGTCGCGCATCTGCCGCATACTGATGGAGTTGGCCAAGGCCAGGGTAGGGGTGAAGGTCATACAATACAACAACATTGTCCAGAAAAAGGCATCGTAAGATTTTATTTGTGCAAGGGCATAAAGGAGTGCGGCTCCAAGCAGGTGCAGGGCCCCCAGTACCCGCTCCGCATTGAAGAAACGGTCTGCTATCATACCTACGAAGAAAGGAGCTGCAATCATAGCGATAGAAAAAGCCGCGTACACGTTGCCCACCTGGGCCCCGTTAAATCCTATGGCCAGCAAATACTTGGACAACTGGCCATACCAAGCCCCCCAAATGACAAATTGGAGGAAGGTCATGACCGAAAGGCGAACACGAAGAGATGCTTGCATGTATTAGGTGTTTTAGGAGTTTCAAAATACACCTAAAATGGAATTTATCCATGCGATATGGAAAAAAAGACGAGGCTGACTCCTGAGTATGGGGTTAAATGCTGAATTTATTGATTTTGTAAAGCAAAATCAATAAAATCGGCGTTTAAAAATAGGGGTTTTGTAAAAAGCCACCGGCTTTTTCATTTGGCGGCTTGCGCCGCCAAATTTTATTTTGAATGGAC
>CAZGOT010000409.1:0-2595 GCA_964527495.1 uncultured Haliscomenobacter sp. | reverse complement strand
ATTAGTGGGGGCGCTGGATGGGTTTTTCTTCAAGTATTTGTCAAACGCCTGAGGATATATTACGGCGTCTTTATGACTTCACGCAGGGTCTTGGGCAGTTCTTCTGCTGCCGGGAAAATGACAATTTCGACCCTGCGATTACTGGCTTGGCCTTGTAGTGTTTCATTAGATACCAATGGGGCATAGGGTCCTTTTCCTGCTGCCATTAAGCGGCCAGAACTCACCTCGAAATCACGGATCAGGGTTCTTGCAACTTCGGTTGCCCTCAGGGATGTAAAATCCCAGGAATCCACAGCTAACTTATTTTGGAGAGGTTGATTATCGTGGTGGCCGACAATAAGGACAAAAAATTGCGGATATAAGGCCAATACATTGGCGATACTGTTGAGGAGTTTTCGGCCGGGTACTTCTATCCTGGTAGCGGGGCCAGGCTTGAAGAGTGCCCGCTCGCCCAGGATAAGGCGCAACTGTTGGTCTTCCAGGACCAGGGAATAGGCGTCAAGCGGAAAAGACTGGAGGGAATCTCTGAGGTGGGCCATGAGTTTTTCCAGTCCGGCATTTCTATTTTCCAAAATAGAATCCAGTGCCCAAATCAACTGTTCCTGGGCGCTTTTGATAGAGTCTTTACTTTGGATAACCGTTTTGAGTCCTTTTTGCAGGTTGACCGCTTGCGAGCTGGAATTGCTGAGTTCAAATTCAAGGCGGTCAATTTTATCCTGGAGCTTATCCTGCATGGCGGTCAGGGCGGTATTTTCTCCTTTTTTTTCTGCAAGTTGCAGCTGCAGTGCCTGAACTTGTTTTTGAGCGGCCAGCAGTTCTTCACGTACGAGGGAGATCCGCGTTTCGTAGTTCGCCGAAGTTTCCAGCAAAGTTTTTTTGCTGACGCAGGCAGAGCCTGCCAGGCTTAGGAATAGTAGTAGGAAAGGTCTCATAGTGGGGGTGGATAGCCGGATTTATTGTAAGCGGAAGCTTGCGGCACCCAACAGGCCGATATCAGTAAATACGGAGACCCGGTAGAAACCAGCACGCAGGCGGTCTTCGAGGTCGTGTGCAAACGACAGGCGTTGGCTGGCAGTAATATTCACATCTCTGGCCCTGGAGGCAATAAGTTCCACTACCTGACCATTGACCATGGATTTTACCGGGATTTCCGACCCGGAAATCGGAACGCCTTGTTCGTTGGTAATGACGAGGTAGAGCGGGCGCAGGCCGCGGAATTTTTCGGGTACGTTGGCCAGGTCAAAAGTGACGAGTATGCGGCGGGCTTTAGAAGATTTGGCTGTAGCTACCGGGCGCTTTTGTTCCACTTCTACTTGGAAAGCAGTAGCCTGGAAACTGGGTACTGCCATTCTGAGCAGTTCGTCCTGAATAGTTTTATTGAGTTTCGACAAGGCTGCTTTTTCATCCTGTGCGATAGAAAGATCCCGTTCCAGGTCTCCTGTGCGGACGCGCAGGGAATCATTTTCAGCCTGAAGCTGGCCGATGACATTTTCCAGTTCCGCTTTTGAAGCCAGAAGGGCCTGGATTTCAGCTCTCAATCCGTTAATTTCTTTGTTGGCATTCGTTTTGGCCAGTTTTTGGGTCTGGGAAACTTTTTGCGTAAGCTTTTTTTCTGCAGCTACGACGGATTCCCGGAGGGATTCGTTTTCAGCGGATAGGTTGAGGGCTGCTTTTTGCAGGCTATCCACTTCCCATTTCAATTCCTCTTTTAATTTATTGACACCATCCAGTTCATTTTCTATGCGTTCTTTTTCGGAACGGAGTGCATTGGTCTTGCGGTTTTGCAAGAGCATCATGCCCAGGATACCCAGCAAAGCGAGCAGGAGTATCAGGAGGGAGACTATTTTCCAGGTGTTGCTGTTGTTATTATTGTCGTCCTTTTTCATGGCACTGAAATGGTTTCATTTTTAGTGTAAAAGTGTATTGTCAACGGGGGGGGGTGAGACAAAAATAAGCAATCAAAGCGATAATTTCACATATTCCTTCGGTACTGTCCACCCACATTATACAGGGCATGGGTAATCTGGCCCAGGGAGCACCTTTTGGAAGTTTCCATGAGGGCTTCAAAGAGGTTACCCTGTTGCACTGCAACCTGTTGCAAGTCGCGAAGTAGGGCAGGGCTGCGGTCTGTTTCGGCATTTTTCAATTGCCTGAGGGTATTAATCTGGGCATATTTTTCTTCCGAGGTAGCCCGGATGACCTCCTGGGGCAGGATGGTGGGGGAACCTTGCTTGCTCAGGAAGGTGTTCACTCCGATAATCGGATATTCCCCACTGTGTTTGAGGGTTTCGTAGTAGAGGCTTTCTTCCTGAATTTTTGCTCTTTGGTACATGGTTTCCATTGCGCCGAGTACACCTCCGCGTTCTGTCAGGCGTTCAAATTCGCAGAGGACAGCTTCCTCTACCAGATCGGTAAGTTCTTCGATGATAAAAGCGCCCTGGAGCGGGTTTTCATTTTTTGCCAGGCCCAGTTCCCGGTTGATAATCAACTGGATAGCCATTGCCCTGCGCACGCTTTCTTCGGTTGGGGTAGTGATGGCTTCATCGTAGGCATTGGTATGCAGGGAGTTGCAGTTGTCGTAAATCGCATACAGGG
>CAZGOT010000408.1:0-2600 GCA_964527495.1 uncultured Haliscomenobacter sp. | reverse complement strand
CCACGTCGTTGGATGTATGCACAATCGTGCTATGCACCGGGGCCGCCTGCTTTTTAGGCAGTGCTTTTTTCCAAATTTTGCTTTGCTCGTTGCGCCAAAGTTCATCATCGTAGGAAACAAACCGAAAACGCCCAACATCTTTTCCCGACGGATCGGCAATAACCTGATAAGTATCCGCAAAATACTTTTCCAGTGCTAAGTACATCTCTCCGTGCCTTTGCGCATCTATTTTTATATAGACTGCATACCCTTCGCCTCCCGCGCTTCGATGGAAGGCATACACATACGGGTCAGCGGCAATGGCATCAGCTGGAAAATACTCGTTGTCCTGCTTATCAAAATCCAGCACCAGGATACCAGAATGGGAAACCAAATTGCCGGAGCTTCGATAGGTAAAAACCCCGGAAGGCGTAACACCGGGAAGGGAAGTTTTTTCGCGCTTCCCCGCCCGGTACTGATACACCTCTTTTTCCCACCGTCCATTTTGCACGTCGTCCAGATATGCAGAAATAGACATTTGCCCGTTAGGCTGCGTGCCGGGAACGGCCTTTCCGTCCTTTGTTTTGGACGGTAGAAAGAAAGAAATTTCCATAACGTGATTATTTTAGGCGAAACTGCCTGGCTCCTGGTGATACTTTTATAAATTTTTCGTACAGCTCTGGTTCTGCTTCCTTCAACGCCTTCGCATCAAAACGGCTGGTATCTTTCGTGCTTTTCCATGTTACCAGCGTATTGCCCATGTATTCCAACTCCTCCGCATCCCGCATAGCAAGTTTTAAAGCGTCCGCATATACCTCGTATTCCGCCTCTGCTGCCTCCATACGCCGTTTTGCCTCGATTGCCTTGGTATATACCTCTAAAACACTTTCGTTAGCTTGTAGGCTTTTTGCAGAAGATTTATGGTACATCCGCTTTACGTCTTCGGCTGTAACTGGCTCAGGAGGCATTCCATAAAACACATGCCGAGAATACCAATCCTCCGCCGCCCGCATAAGACGCTCCCCAAATTCATAGTCCGGCAAAAAAACCTGTGCCCCAAAGTTCAACCCAGCATCCAGCCAGGCCACAAAGATGTTATCTACTTTAATATCGTGCCCTTTCAGCATCACCGCCGCCTGATACATCGCCTGCAAAAACCACTTTTGCGGCAAATTATCTTCGTCAACGTGTATGCGGGTCGTCTTGATTTCGCACACCGTAATTTTGCCGTTTTCCTCCCGGTATACCCTATCCGGCGTTGCACTACACCGCCCATACCTGTAAACTCTGCTATCTATAACACTTGCAGTTTTGTACTCCGGGTACGTCTGCTCAAACCATTCGGCAACCGCTAGTTCCAAAATATGCCCTCGCTTCGTCGCTTCATTCCCCAAAAACTCCGGTTGTTGTCCTGTTTTGGTCAACCAAACATCGTAAGGTGTGCGGTGTGGGTCAAGACCCAGCACCGCCGCAATTTCGCTACTACCTATCGTCTCATTCCGCATTGCCTTCCTCGTTTTCCGGTATTACCTCCCACTCTACCGCATCCACATCCAAGCCGCTGCCATCCTGGGAAATCGCCCCGCTTTCGGGAATGAAGCCTTCGTCTATTGCCATTGCCTTTGCTGCCTCGTCGGATAATGGCATATACTTGGAAAGCCGCTTAATCGCCTTAGCCTTTGCCATCTCTTCGTAATCCGTCGCCCATGCTCCAGAAGGCGCCCCCCTTTGCGCTGGGTTGCGAGTTCTCAACGCCTCTACCTCGTCCCTGCTCAATACGGTAAAGTTAAACCCACCATCGGTGTAATGTGCCACCGCATAAACGTGCGTCATCTTCCCTCCTTTGCCGGGCACGTGCTTTAATTTTGGCTCCAAACCCAATTCGTATTCGAAGCTATCCCCTTCGTGCACGCAGTGGGCATATAGGGTTTTTACTTTACCGGATCGCCGTGCAAGCTCAATCCAGCCCCTATACCCTATCTGAAATTGCACGTGCCCTCCATACGGTACAAAGTAACATTGCCCCAACCCCGCAACCGGACGAAATCCAAGTATTGCTGCCTCCATCACTGCTCCAAGCACACTGGCAGCAGAGCACTCGGCAATCTTCGGATTTTTGGCCACCAAATTGGCCGCCATCTGGATAACCCGTTTCGGGTTCACTCCCGCCGGAACTGCCAGCGAGATTTGGGCCTCCATCGAGTTCAGCACCGTACTTAGTTCCGTGTGCTTCAACCCTGCCAAAGTTCCCTTCTTTGTCGTGCGCTGCATAATGGAGCGCACATCGTCGGCCTTAATGGCCTTTTCACCTTCACTTTTCATACTAAAAATTTATTGATTGTTAGGAAAAATTACTGTTACATCGCCACCTGGGTATTCCTGTCCGGTGATGTTTTGGTAAATGGCTTTGGCAATGGCATGAGGGTTGGCGTAAATAATATTTACCATCGTTTCCGGCACAATGGGCTGAAAGTGCTGTATTCCGTCAGCATCCCAAAACATCAAAGCAGTTGTTGTCCCTGCTGGTATTCTCCGCAACTTGTCGTCGGCATCGGGCAAATCAAAATTCGTAAACACTACCCCACCGCCAAAATACTCAAAAAACGCCTCATCATTGCAGG
>CAZGOT010000407.1:0-2605 GCA_964527495.1 uncultured Haliscomenobacter sp. | reverse complement strand
ATCGTTTTACCTCATTTTGCGAAGCAAAATGAGGTAAAACGATGTCTATTCAAAACTTTCTTTCGCCGCCGAAGGCGGCGGAATATTTTTACACAACCTCATACCTTTATATACCCCCTTTAAAATATTATTCTGCTTGCATAGCATTAAGAAGGCGTAAAAACCGTATTTAATCCTAAGGAATCCTTATGGTCTGAATAACGTGTTCTATATGCTGCATAAAATTGCGTTTGTCTTCTCCCGGTGCGTGTAAAAAACCCAGTATAAAAATGAGTTCGTTCGTTTTGGGATTGAGTACCAGGTAACTGACAAAAGCGCCCCCCATATAGTCGTTAACAATTTCCCAAATGCCTCGTGCCTCCAGCGCATAAAGGTTTTTGAACCGTATGGCGTTTACGTACATGGGCAAATCAATATCGTTGATTTTCATATACGTATTTTCGAGTTGTGTAGAGATATATTGCTTGCCAATATCGTCCTGAATGGCTTTTATGCCTTCGCGGGTTAGTTGCCCTTTGTCCTGGTAGGGTATTTTCTTGAAAAGGATATTTGAGGAAGTCTTATCAGTTTCCCTGCGCAGCCAGACTACCTCCCCATTGCTTAGGGCCTGGAAATAATCTTTTGGTACCCGCATGTCAATGCCCATTTTGTCTCGTACTTCCTGCTCGATTTTTTCATTACGCCCCTCAAAAAATACCGTGGCATCTATTTGCTTTAAATCGTTTTCGCGCACTTTTTTGAGAATAGCAGGAAAATTGCCTTTTAAGTTTTCCAAAAGCTCCTGGCGGTTACGGCCAAACTGGAAAATTAACATCTGGCCTTTTGCCCATTTGTCCTTGCCTACAACAATATTGTTCTTTGGGTTAATATTAATTTGTGCCATATTTTGCTCGCCAGCCAGGTATTTCATCATGCGCGTAGTGGGAGAGTTTTCGTTGCTAAGATCACAGGCGAACAGATAGGTGCGCAACTGTTTTCTTAATTGGTCTTCCTCCAAATCTTCCGGACTGAAATATTTGATTTCCAGAATAGGTTCGGGCTGTGGGAGGATGGGGTAGGGTCCGGAGTAATAGTACAGGAGGGTGTCACCAATCGGGCTTTCCCATACATCCCTGTCTGCGATCACGACAAGATCATTCACTTTACCGAAGGCATTAGGTGCGGTTCGGAAGCTCTCCCCCATTTCCCCGGTACAATTGGATAGCAGTATTACGGGAAATAAAAAAATCAATAAGCGATAATGAAAATATTTGGGACGATTTTGTGCGTTGGCCATGCTCTTTTGCTTTTATTGCTTAAAGTTTACTGTGCTGGTTTGTATAGGCATAATGGTATTCAAATCTGACCTCATACATTATAGGAGATGCAGTATTCCTCGGGTTTGGCGTATAGGTGTGCACGCCACAGGTTTTTTTCATGGAAAAGTAGCTATAGCGATAGCGAGGTTAAAGGAAAAGCATTTGCACCCTCTCTACATGCATATAGCAAAAAGTCGAACGGTAACCGAAAATGTGGTTAGAGCAGTGTCTCTATGATCTGCTCTTCAGAAATTCCTTCAGCTTCCGCTTTGTAATTCCTAACAATCCGATGGCGGAGAACGTATTTGGAAATCGCTTGAACATCTTCAATGTCTGGAGAGTACTTACCTTTTATTGCCGCGTGGCATTTTGCTCCCAGGACAAGGAATTGAGATGCCCGTGGCCCTGCACCCCAGGAGAGGTAGTTGTTGACATTAGCAGGAGCAAGTGTTGTATTAGGTCTGGTTTTGGATGCCAGGCTTACGGCATAGCTTAGTACGTTATCTGAAATGGGGATTTTTCGTATGAGTTGCTGGAAAAACAGAATTTGCTCTCCAGTGACTACATGCTGAAGCTCAACTGACTGTATGGCAGTCGTGCCTTTTACGATTTGAAGTTCTTCTTCGTAAGATGGATAGCCCAATGGAATATTGAACATAAAACGATCAAGCTGGGCTTCGGGAAGGGGATAGGTACCTTCCTGTTCAATGGGGTTTTGAGTCGCAAGTACAAAAAATGGTTTTGGCAGTTGATGCCGGGTCCCACTAACGGTAACAGACTTTTCCTGCATCGCTTCCAGTAGGGCTGCCTGCGTTTTAGGAGGGGTACGGTTAATTTCGTCAGCAAGTACAATATTGGCAAATAGGGGTCCCTTATTAAAGCGGAAGTGCCGATCTTCATCCAGAATCTCTGAGCCGGTAATATCGGAAGGCATCAGGTCTGGAGTAAATTGGATGCGCTTGAAGTCGAGGTCGAGCACATCGGCAATAGTACTGACCAGCAGGGTCTTGGCCAGTCCAGGTACACCTACCAAAAGACTGTGTCCATTGCTAAACAAAGCTATTATCACGCCTTGCACTACTTCGTCCTGTCCTACAATGACTTTGCCAATTTCTTTTTTTAAATCTTGAAAGGCATGCGCTAGTGCATCTACTGCTTCTACGTCTGATTTAAACTGCATATTTGGGTCGGTTGTCTGTGTGTCCTGAAAGTCAAAGGACTGCAAATTTACGAAATTCCAATAGACTTGTTGCGATAGGCTAACATAGTGGGAAAATTTAGTTTTTGCTTTTTTTTAGCACGACGCT
>CAZGOT010000406.1:0-2611 GCA_964527495.1 uncultured Haliscomenobacter sp. | reverse complement strand
CCGATGGTAACGGCTCAGGGAAGCCAAAAGGCATTTTGGACGCAACCTACGGTGCTGGCACTGGCAAAACGACCGCATCCAATACGGCACTGGACAAAAAAGAATTCATCGACTTGGTGCATTCCGTCGACCCTGCCTATCGCGGTGGTCCAAACGTCGCTTTCATGTTTAACGACAACACGCTGGCACTTATCCGCAAACTCGACTTTGGCACGACCGACGACGAGCCGATTTGGCAGCCTTCGTTTGCGCCTGGACAGCCTGACCGGATTCTTGGCTATCCGTATGTGATTAACCAGGCATTCCCGTCACTTGGTGCATCTAAAAAGATTGCCGCATTCGGCGACTGGTCCAAATACGTGATCCGTTACGTGAAAGATTTCGAACTTATCCGCTTGCAGGAACGATATGCCGACTACCTGGAAGATGGCTTCCTTGGCTGGCTTCGTGTTGACGGACAGCTGATCCAAAGTGCTGCCATAAAACTGATGGTCGCAAAATCGTAATCATCTTCACCTTTTGCATATAGGGAGGGGCTTCGGCTCCTCCCAAAGCTTTTAGCATGTACGAATCTGGCACATATAAGGTAATCACGGGACCAGCATCCGAACCGCTAACGCTTTCGGATGTAAAAGCCTGGCTGAAAGTTGACGATTCGGCTGACGATACCCTTATTACCCTGCTGATTAGTGCAGCCCGTGAAAGTGCGGAAAAATACCTGCAAATGGCACTTTTGCCGCAAACGATAGAGGAATACTACGACGGATTTTACCCCTACGGATTGCGGCTTTCAATTAGCCCGATTATCAGCCTGACGCATATCTACTACACGCCACCGGGAGGCACTTCTACCCTGCTGGATACGTCGTTTTATACGCTGCATCCGTCTGAAAAGCCTCCGTTGGTGCTGCGTATCGAGAACATGACATTCCCGGAAGTGACGATACAAGGAGCCGGGGTAAAAGTTACATACCAGGCCGGATTTGCAAACGCCGCTGCCGTACCCGCTGCGATAAAACTTGGTATGCTGAAAACCATTGCCGAAAGCTACGCAAACCGACAAGACAGCGTTTTTGTACTCCCGACTGCTGCCATGCACCTATTTGACAAATACCGGATAAATTACTTCCGCTAAAAATCAGATGCAATGGCAAAAGCAAAGTACGACCAGATAGGCGAGATGGATAGGCGGATACAGTTGCAGACGTACACGGAAACGACAAACACTTTTGGAGAACGCATCGAGACTTACTCCGCTGTTGCTACCCTTTGGGCAAAAGTGGAATACCTGGGAACCGAAGGGATTGAAGCCGAAAGATCAGGCCGCCAAACGTGGCAGGCAAAAGTAAATTTTACCATCCGGGCACGGGCAATTACAGAACGTGTACGGGTAATTTTCGATGGCAGGACGTGGGATATTGAAGGAACGGCCATAAGCCAGGATAAACAATTTATTACGCTACGCTGCCAACAAATTGGAACAGGGGCATTTATATGAGTGCAGGAAAAGCCATATACGGGATTTTGTCAGCTAATGCAGGTGTAACCGCTTTGGTCTCTACCCGCATTTACCCGGATATAGCTACGCAGGACACTGCCTTTCCTTTTGTCGTGTACCAAATCGAAGGCACTGCACCATCCGACACAAAGGACGGAGCCTCCAAACTTGACATGGTAGATTTTTCCGTAATGGCATACGCCAAAACATACACAAGCGCGCAGGACATTGCCGCTGCCTGTCGCTCGGCATTAGACCGATTTTCGGGCACGGTTAACGGCATTACTGTAGATAGCATCACCTTTAAAGACCAGCAATCGGGGCAAATGAATGCGGACGAAAAAGTATTTGCGGTAATGCAGGCTTATTCACTAAGGCAAAAGCGGTAGGGAATGGGATATTTTAGCCAGTTGGAGGGAATGGGAGGCAGACGAAGCGGCATGTACATGACCAACCGTCGGCAGCTTGAAGCGGCATTGCAGGGATACGTTGGAAGTTTCGACAACCCTGCAAATATAAAGCTGGTTTTGCGCGGCGGGGCTGCTGCTGTTGCTCGTTTAGCCAGAAAAGAAAATTACCCCAGAAGCGGATACGGCGACCGCGAATATGGAGAAAGCTACCATTACGCGTATATGGGAAGTGGTACAAATCGCCGTAAAGTCCGCATATACAAGGGCAATTTACTGCGATCTACTAAGTACTATTTCACCCGAAAGAAAGATTATGAGATTGGCCCCAGGGTTTTGCGCAAAAGCTTAAACGCATACGGCAAAGGGGTAAAAGATGCCTCCGGATACTATGCTTCGATGATTTTTGGTAAAGCCTGGAAGTATCGGCAATACATTCTGGAGCCGCTATTAGAAAAGCCGGAAGTATTAAAAATAATCCAGCAGGATTTTGAGAGACAACATAACCGACTGCAAAGACGATACAGCCTATGATAATCGAAATCCTGATACCATACGAAGCATGGAAACCGGGAGACTTGGTAGATGCTGAAATAAACTACGCAAATGCCCTTATAGGATTGCAGGTGGCACGAAAGCACGAAAGCCAGGAAAGGATTGACCCGATACCACAAAAAGAAAAAGAGCAGGAGCCGCAAAAAATAGA
>CAZGOT010000405.1:0-2624 GCA_964527495.1 uncultured Haliscomenobacter sp. | reverse complement strand
TTGGCGGCGTAAGCCGCCAAACGAAAAGCCGGGGGCTTTTTACACAACCCCAGAATATTTTTTAAGTCTGTCTCACAAGGTCTTTGGCGGCGAATACCGCCAAAGACCTTGTGAGACAGACTCTTTAGTAAATTTAAAAATACCACATGACTCCAACAGCCTTGGAAATAAAAAATCCTGATCAGATTATCGAAGTGGCAAAGAAACTGTTATCCCTGGCAGGGACGCGGAGAAAGTTTGCTCTGACCGGTGACCTTGGGGCAGGTAAAACTACCCTTGTAAAAGCCCTTTGTACCGTACTCGGAGTAAAGGAACACATTTCAAGCCCGTCATTTTCTATTGTCAACGAATATCACACCTACGACGGGAGCAGTGGTACCGAACACCCTGTGTACCACATGGACCTGTATCGCCTAAAAAACCTGGAAGAAGCGTTCGACATTGGAATCACCGAATACCTGGAGTCGCCGTATTATTGTTTTATAGAATGGCCCGAGTTGATCAATCCCCTGCTTGGAGCGGAAGTTTTCAGGATCAGACTAGAAATTATCGGCGATTCCGCCCGAAAAATCCTATTTTTGTAGCCCCTGTACAGCAGGTTTGCTACATCCGGCAACATAAAACCAGAGAAATTCGCCCTCAACAACGCCGCAACTGCTGTGCATAAACGGTTTCTTTTTTAAGAAAATATGGAAGAGCTCAAACATGGGTAAACAACAAGGGAATTCCGGAAATATTGCCATCCCCAAGGCTTTACAAGAGGGGCAGTGGCAGACACAGTCCGAAATGCTCGAACTGCAAAGGCCACCGGATAAACTGTTTATAGGTATTCCTGTTGAATGTACCCTACAGGAAAACCGGGTCCCTCTCGTGCCTGCATCCGTTGCCACACTCGCTGCACATGGCCACCGCATCCTGGTCGAAACCGGCGCAGGAGAAAATGCCCACTTCTCCGATCACGACTTTTCCGAAGCCGGCGCAGAAATCGCCCAGGGTAAAGAAGAGGTATTCAGGGCCGATGTACTCATAAAAGCGGCACCTCCTACACTCGATGAGATTGAGCTGATGCACCCCAACCAAATCCTGATTTCCCCTCTTCAATTGCCAGTCATCTCAGCAGATTATATCAATAAACTCCGCCAGAAAAGAGTTATTGCCCTGGCTATGGAGTATATCAAAGATGAATCCGAAACTTTCCCTATCGTACGAACTATGAGCGAAATGGCCGGATTAAGCGCCATGCTTACAGCCGCAGAACTGCTCTCCAGTACCGGAGGGGGTAAAGGCATCCTATTAGGTGGAATTTCTGGTGTGCCCAGTGTAAAGGTTGTAATCCTGGGCGCCGGAATCGTAGCAGAATATGCTACCCGGGTTGCCCTGGGGCTGGGTGCAGAAGTTCGGATATTCGATAATAACATCTATAAATTAAAAAGGCTTCAAAATCAGGTAGGCCGACAGCTATTCACTTCTGTGCTCAACCCGTATTACCTCGAAGAAGAGCTTGTCAGCGCCGAAGTAGCCATCGGTGCCATGCATTCCAAAGCAGGCAGGACTCCGGTAATAGTGAGCGAAGATATGGTGTCCAGGATGAAGCCCAACTCTGTTATTATTGATGTAAGTATTGACCAGGGTGGATGCTTCGCCACTTCCGAAGTTACCTCTCTCAACAAACCCACTTTCGTCAAACATGGGGTCATTCACTTCTGTGTGCCCAATATCGCTTCCCGTATCCCCCGTACTGCCTCTGTGGCCATAAGTAATATCCTCACGCCTATTTTGCTCAAAGCTGGCAGCATTCAAAATATTGAGCACCTGCTTTTCAACCATCCGGGATTGCGGCACGGGGTCTATACCTACAAAGGCTGCCTTTGCAACGAATATCTTGGTGAACGCTTCCGTATAAAATCAACGAACCTGGATTTGCTTATCGCCTCCAATCTCTGATTTTTTCCACAAAACCTGTCATGCCGGCAAACCTGCTTTGGGGTATGTACTTTCCCTGTTCGCTAACAAAAAAATATTCCCAATGCTGCATGGTTTCCCCAAAAACATTATTTTTGTTTTGCTTTGAGTTGATTGTTTGCATTCCGGCCATACTTCGGCACCATTTTCATTTCCTTTTTTGCGGGACCAATGTATCTATGCTACGGTAAAGGCATCTTTTTCCCGTAGCAAAAAGCCCGTAGCTGATTGACGCCAGCAATTTCCCAGGAGTTGTGTTAAAGGTCATATTGCTGCCTTGGCACGAAGGACTGCCTTTATACACAAACCTACGCCTCATAGGCCACATGCTCAAAAATATATCCAAAAATGTATTGGATAAGTCCGCCTGACTAAACCATACGGGCAGTCGAGGGGACTTAGTCCAGGGGGTATCCTTTTTAGCTAAATATTATTTTTTTCACTATCCAGTAATAAGCCGATTAAAATGAACAAAAACATCACGATCATCAGACAAAACTGCTACGCGTACTGTATTTCACGCTTTTTCATTGCGCTCTTTCTGATTTCCGGGGTAAGTCACTCCGCCTTTGCTCAACGCAACCTCTCCTTGTACAACATGTACGGGGCACCGCAATCCTACGGGCTCAATCCGGGCCGGATGCCACAATCTAATGGCTATC
>CAZGOT010000404.1:1578-2629 GCA_964527495.1 uncultured Haliscomenobacter sp. | reverse complement strand
GGCAATTACGTATGGATTGACAGCGACAACGACGGCATCCAGGATCCCTCCGAACAGCCGCTCAATGGTATGCCTATGGAAATATACCGCGTGGATGTCGAACCTACAGATACCGTTTTTATCGCCCGGGATACCACCGATCAGAATGGATTTTATTCTTTTTCAGGACTTAGTCCAAACCAAAAGTATATTGTAGTCCTTGGAGCTGACGGGAATTATAACACCAGTAAAGATCTAATACTCAACGGCGTAAAATTTTTACCGGCTACTGCAAATGTTACTACTACTAACGGCAACGATGAAAATGATTCGGATGGGATAACCCTGGAAAACCGCATGGGTGGGCGAATATTTACAGAACTTACCACAGGTGCCGTAGGTCAAAATGATTACAGCTATGACTTTGGTGTCAAGTATTTCGGTATCGGCAATATGGTCTGGAACGACTACAATTTCAACGGAAGGCAGGATCTGAATGAGCCTGGATTGGCCAATGTTGCTATCTCTCTTTTTAGTTGTTCAGGGGGCTTGCCAGATACGACTACTGTCATCGCTACCACTACTACCAGCGCAAGCGGGTTCTACGGATTTCAGGGTATACCAATGGGCAATTACGCCATGTCATTCAATATTGGCGGGCTTTCCGGCACCACAAGCCGGTATTTTACGACTCCGAATATCGAAGCCAATGCCCTGGACAGTCTGGATTCCGATGTAAACTATTCCAATCCCTTCAAACCATACAGGGCTAAAGAATATACAGGATGTTTTTACTGGCCCGGTCAGGAGGACACCATTGATATTAGCCGGGATGCTGGTGTGGTTTTTGACGAGGATAATGATGGCGTTCCGGATCAGGTGGATACCAAAGATAATGTCATAGACCCCGATGGTTTCTTTTATTGTGAAAACACCGGTCAGATTATTAAAGGTGGATCTGTTGCCGTGACAGGGCCGGGAAATGTTTTCCTGATCCATAACGGCACGAATGGATTTTACCAGTTTTATGTGGATAAAACCGGGGAGTACGAGATCGCTATAACTTATCCCA
>CAZGOT010000404.1:0-1522 GCA_964527495.1 uncultured Haliscomenobacter sp. | reverse complement strand
GGGATTTGCCAGGTACTTTTTCTACCTTACTTATTAATAATGGCGCCCGCCATGGGGTATTTCAGGACACCACCTACATTTTGCGCCTCGGCGCTGGTGTGGACATTGAGAATGACGGCAATCCAGAAACAAATGCTGGTCAAACCACCGGAGGGGACGATAATACAGGTATTGATGATGAAGACGGGCTCGTGTACGCCACCGGATTTCGCGGGGATGGCAAAGTCGGGGTATTAGTGCGCGTACGCAATAAAAATGGAGGCACCTGGGCGAGGCTCACGGGTTTTTGGGATTTCAACAATAATGGCAGCTTCACTGATGCAGAACGCGGCGACCGGGATATTCCGCCTGGATTTAATGGGATTGACACCCTGTTTTTTACCCCTCCTGCAGATGTTGATGTGGGAGTCCTTTTTGGCCTGCGGCTCCGAATCTATCCCTGGCAGTGGCCATGGTGGAGTGCAGCTCCAACAGGTGAGGCACCAAATGGCAATATAGGAGAGGTCGAGGACAACTTCCTGAGTATTCCAGGGTTTGATTTTGGAGACCTTCCGGAATCCTACAACACCTCCGGAAGTGATTCTCCGCCAAAACATACCATTACCAACCTGCTGATGCTCGGGGCTTCCGTAGATGTGGAAGAAGATGGAACTCCTGAGCCCCTGGCAGGGCAAAAAACAGGTGGCGACGATGGAAATCCGGGCTTGGAAACCTTAGGCACCTCTACCCCACCCGGAGATGATGAAAACGGGGTCAAGATGCCGATTCCCATGTTTCCGGGATCAATAGCCAATTTTGAGGTTACCGCCAAAAACAATACTACCAGCCCTGCTGTCCTTCAGGTCTGGGTAGATTTTAATGGTAATGGTACCTTTGAAGAAAATGAACAGGTGACCACAGATAGCTTTGCCATGGGCGGCGCAAAGGTACCTGTTGGAGGACTTAATCAAGTCAACCTCGCATTTAAGGTTCCTGCTGATGCGCCTTTCTCTGCAGGCAATAACGCCATGGTGCGCTTTAGATTAAGTCCTTTGGGTGGATTGTTGCCCAGCAGCCAAACAGGAACCGCTCCTTTCGGAGAAATAGAAGACTATGTGTTTCCAGTTGCAGGATTTGACTTTGGAGACCTTCCTGAATCCTACAATACTGCAGGCGATGATAAGCCCCCAAAACACGAAGTGAATGCAAAACTGTTCCTCGGTACCATCGCTGATGCAGATGCGGATGGACAACCCCATACATCGGCTGGAAATATCGCTAATACCGGAGACGATGGCAATATCGGATCCTACACCGTAGGGGGACCGGGTGGTGATGATGAAGACGGAGTAACACTGGTTTCGCCAATGATTCCAGGTAGTTCCGCTACTTTCATGGTTACTGCCAAAAATACCATGGATTCTTTTGCTATACTTCAAGCATGGGTGGACTTCAATGGTAATGGTAAATTTGATAGCAATGAACAATTGACTACAGGAAGTTTCGCCCCAAGTGGGGATACTATTCCTCCAATGGTCGGGTT
>CAZGOT010000403.1:0-2636 GCA_964527495.1 uncultured Haliscomenobacter sp. | reverse complement strand
TGTAGAAAAAAGTCGGGTGGCTCAGCGACTGTTCAAAATTCTGGATTATCCGCTCTGCGGTAGGACTGTACAGTGCGCTCGAGGTACTGGCGTGCCCGGCCATGACCAGCGCCCGGGTATTGAGGGTACTCACTAGGGATTTGTAATTGTCCCAGGCCGCACTGCCGCAAATTGTACACCAGGTAGCCGTCATTTTCGTCACCAGGGAGTTCTGTACCCTGGGAACCTGAATTTCCTGGCCCCATGCAAGCATGGTGGTGAACGCGAAAAACAGGGTAAAGGTCCAATTTTTCATGTGTATGAATTTTTAAATAAATGAAGGTGTAGAGAGGAAATGCACATCGGATTTTATACTTTGACAAAGGGGCTGTCTCAGGAGCTATATCCCGATGGAGGTTGCAAATAACTCTTCAGACAACCGGAATAATTTTTAGTCTTAAGTAGTATAAGCTATTAGAGGATAACAAAGTTAGGCAAATTCAGTTTGAAAAAACCGAATTTCCAGGCAAGAATCGGTTTGATTACTGGAAAATATGAACCGCTCGTCTTGTCGAAGCCCCACGAGCCAAATGATACGGCCATCCCCATTTTCGAGAACCCAGACCCGGGATTTGCGCAGTCGGTCCATGTGCAGGTCGGTGAGGTAATCCTGAATTTTTTTGTGTTTGCCTTCCATCCCGGAAGGGCAGAAGCGGTCTCCAGCTTGCCATTTCCGAAGGATAAGCGGGAAGGTGAGCCGGGAGGCCGGGATTTGGATAACGTCTGTATGTTCGGAAACGGGTTTTTCTGAGTATTCCTGCATTTTAAGCAACTGCAGGTGCCCGCCAGGAAATAGTATTGCAGTTGTGGAATCCTGGAGGAGAACAGGTGCTGGATTTTCTTCTGACAGCGGTTCCAGGATAAAGCGGTTTCGGTCCACAAGGAGAATATGGCTCGCTGTTTCAAAAATTTTACCTGGTTGCCCTGTGCGGGCCTGCCATATTTTACTGCACTGTGCTTCGTTGAATCCATGGGTTCCGAGGAGTTCAAGGAGGATAGTTGCAGGTGCGGGCAGGCTTTCGATTTGCTTCCACGCTATGTACGTTCGATGGCCTTCCTGCGTAAGGGCAGTATGGCGAATGCCATGGATGGAATGGTCAAAAAGGAGCAGGGCAGCGCGAAGGGCGCTGAAATTTTGTGCCGCCCGCTGCAGGATTCCTGGTTCGATCTGCTGGAGCACAGGAAGCAACAGATGGCGGATTTTGTTGCGCAGGTAAGTAGTTTCGGCATTAGTCACATCTTCGCGATGGGAGAGGCCTTTTCGTTGGTATTCTTGTTCGAGTTCCTGCCGGGAGCGGGCGAGAAAAGGGCGGATAATATTCCCGTTGCGCTCCGGGATGCCTGTGAGCCCCCGAAGCCCGGACCCACGCAGGAAGTTGATGAAGAAGGTCTCCAGGGCATCATCGAGGTGGTGGGCGGTGACGATCCAGTCGTATCCTTGAGCGGCCCGTACTTCTTCCAGCCACCTATAGCGCAGGTTGCGTGCCTCCATTTGGACAGAATTACCTGTTTGTAAGGCCAATTTACGTGTTTCGAAGCGCTGGATAAAGAAAGGGGCTCCTGACTGATAGGCCAATTGGCGCACGAAAGCCTCATCTACATCAGCATCTACAGCCCGCAACTGGAAATTGCAGTGGGCGACGCCAAAGTTGAGCCTGCTTTCCTGGAAAGCATGGGCGAGCACAACGGAGTCCAGCCCGCCGCTTACTGCAAGCAAAAAGCGCTGTCCTTCCGGGTTTTTTCCGGTTAGGGTACGCAAAGATGTCTGCAGGCTAAAAGCCATTTAAAAGTATTTGCCGTTAGGTTAAGAGGCTTTCTGCTAAGGTGCGAGGTGGAAGGGGAAGGTATTTGTAAACCCCATCATCCCACTTTGCTTAAGGTTAAAGAACATCCTTTGCGCTGGGTAGAGGTACTTCCCGTCGCTGCATGACTGGCAGGTCTTTTACCACCATTTGCATATTGCCGGTCGTGCGCTCTTCTATCAATACCATCTTGCCCCGGCGCAGGTTAGCAAGGACTTCCTCCTGGTAATGGCGGACGGTGTACAGCTCCAACCCGCGCTCGATTACCACCTTAAACTGCTCCTTAATACGCTCCGCAAAGCGGTCCACCTTATCGTCAATATCGTTAACACAGACGTTGAAGCTAATCGCGGAGTTTTGCATCAGGTTTACCTGGAGGCGCATTTCTGCTATCATATTAAATAAATAACTCATGTGATGTTCGGCCACGAAGGAAAAATCCCTGGTAGAGATAAACATCAGGGCCTGATTGCGCTCTACGGTCACAATCGGCGGATAGCGTTCTTCTGCTTCGTCGGAGATACAGGTGCCCTGGCCTGCAGGGTCAATAAAAGATTTGACAAAGAGGGGGATACTTTTATTTTGCAGGGGCTTAATCGTTTTAGGATGGATTACTTTGGCACCATAATAGGTCATTTCAATAGCCTCGTTATATGAAAGGCGGTCAATTTTAACGACATTTTCGAAAAGCCGGGGGTCAGCGGTGAGCACGCCGGGCACATCTTTCCAGATAGTCATGCTTTGGGCGTTGAGGCAGAAAGAAAAAATAGCTGCCGTATAATCTGATCCTTCCCG
>CAZGOT010000402.1:0-2636 GCA_964527495.1 uncultured Haliscomenobacter sp. | reverse complement strand
ATACTTTTTTTTAGACGTCGATTTTGATGGTTTTGCAAAGCAAAACCATCAAAATCGACGTCTAAAAAAAATTTTCTTTGGCGGCGTAAGCCGCCAAAGTGCTGCCGCCAAGCTTTTTACACAACCCCAGAAAGTTTTGAACGAACACTAGTGTTCGTTCAAAACTTTCTTTCGCCGCCGAAGGCGGAAAAAGTCTTTTTACAAAACCTCTACACCTATTGATTAGAAAGAATAACACACCATTTATGAAAATAAAAAAGCTAACCACCTTTTTGGCCGTATCTCTGATGTATGCCGGAATCCTGACGGCAGGTAACCCCGACCGGCAGGGTGAGGCAGGTGCGTATGAGTTGTTGCTGAACCCCTGGGCGCGAAGTGCGGGCTTGCACACGATGTCCACGGCGATGGTTCGCGGGGTGGAAGCGATGCAAATTAATCCGGCGGGGTTAGGAAGGATTAATAGCCTGGAGATCGCTTTCGGGCATTGTGTTTATCTGCAGGGGACAGATATCCGGCTGAATGCGGCGGGGTTGAGCCGCCGGGTAGGGGCAAATGGGGCCTTTGGGCTTCACCTGACATCGGTAGATTTTGGCGATATTCAGGTTACGACCACTGCGCAGCCGGAAGGCACCGGGGCAACGTTTTCGCCAAGTTTTTTCAATTTGGCCCTGGGCTATTCCCATGTTTTTGAGAATAAAGTATCTGTTGGAATTCTGGTGCGGGGTATCTCGGAAACGCTGTCCAATATTTCAGCCTTTGGTTTTGCTATTGACGCTGGGGTACAATATGTGACCGGCCCCCGCGATAATTTTAAGTTTGGTATCAGCCTGCGCAACGTGGGGTCTCCGATGACATTCCGTGGGGAGGCCCTTTCCGTACAACGACCCAGCCCCAATGGAGGGTCCTACGAACTTACGCTGGACCAGCGAGGCGCGAAATTCGAATTGCCTTCCATGCTCAATATCGGCATGTCCCAGGATTTTTTCTTTGGCGAAGATCACCGCCTTACAGCAGTGGGCAACTTCACCTCTAATTCCTTCTCCCGGGATCAGATCGGTGGCGGGCTGGAATATGCCCTTCGGGAAACCTTCATGCTCCGCGCAGGCTATAATGCCGAAATGGGGGTCAGTAATGCAGCGGAAGCGCCGATTTTTACAGGGCCCAGCGCCGGTGCAACGCTGGAAATGCCGGTAAGCAAGGAAAAGAAAGATTCCCGCCTCGCTATAGATTATGCCTATCGCACCACCCGCGTCTGGACCGGCACCCATAACGTTTCCTTGCGAATTAGCTTATAAACACTTGATTGGTAATAAAAAAAATACCATATTTGCATTTAATCAACTAACTATCTATTTGGATCGCCGTCGGCAGCAGAAAAAAATCATGGATTTGGCCGCTTGAATCACCCGCTTTCCGCTAATAAGCAAGCGCCCTTACCAAAAAAGTTTCCCAAGTTGGCTTTCGGATACTCCAGGTGCATAGTTACCAGAATAATGAGGGTGTCACACAGGTGCCCTCATTATTTTTTTAACCGGTAAACTTCCCCCCTTTTGCAAGGATATAGCCAGAAGGGGAGGCTTTTTCCGGGCATCTCAATGGCAGCAGCAAAATTTTCCACACCCAAAACCGTGGACGCTGCCAACGAATAGTTGCCCACTGATTTAAACCAAATGCTAAAACTTAGAGTGTATGGCAGCGACCCATTACATGACCCGCGAAGGTTTTGACCGCCTCAAAGGCGAGTTGGACGAGTTGAAGACAAGAGGCCGCGCAGAGGCTGCGCGTGCTATCGCCGAGGCGAGGGAGAAGGGAGACCTTTCCGAAAATGCAGAGTATGATGCGGCTAAAGAAGCCCAGGGTATGCTGGAACTTCGTATCAACGAACTAGAGAAACAACTCTCCAGCGCCCGTATCCTGGATGCGTCTGAAGTGGATACTTCCCAGGTTACCGTCCTTAGCAAAGTCACTATCGTCAATCTCAAAAATAAAGCAAAAGTGACCTATCAACTGGTCTCCGAGTCCGAGGCCGACCTGAAAGCGAAGAAGATTTCCGTCAGCTCGCCTATGGGACAAGGCTTGCTGGGCAAAAAAATCGGCGAAGTGGCTACTGTGACTACCCCCAACGGTATCATGGAGTTCAAAATTGAAGATATTACCATCTAAACTTTCCTGCTATGCCTTCTATTTTCAGCAAAATTGTCAGCGGGGAAATTCCTGCCTATAAGGTTGCCGAAAACGACGCGTTTCTCGCTTTCCTGGATGTGAGGCCCCAGGCCAAAGGCCATACCCTCGTCATTCCGAAAGTAGAAGTTGACTATATCTTCGACCTTCCGCCCGATCAACTGGCACAGTTAATGGTTTTTGCACAGCAGGTGGCTGCAGCCATCCGCGCTACCGTGCCCTGCCTGCGCATTGGTGTTGCCGTGATCGGCCTGGAGGTGCCTCATGCGCACGTCCACCTCATCCCACTCAATGAAATGCGGGATATCAGTTTTGAGAAAAAACATCTGGTGTTTCCTCCGGAGGAAATGGAGCGTCTTGCCGCTGCTATCCGACAGCAAATGGCGTTTTGAAAAAACGCCATTTGCTGTCGGATAGGTTTTTGATAAGGATTGCCCTTTTGGGGATAAAAGCTG
>CAZGOT010000401.1:0-2640 GCA_964527495.1 uncultured Haliscomenobacter sp. | reverse complement strand
CCCAGTTCCTTCCCCACCCCCGGTATCCTCCATTGCAGAAAGACCTGCAAGAATATTATCGAACAGTTCGTAAAAAGCCTGCTGCTCTTCCGGGCTGGAGGCCAGCAAGGGTGAGAGCAGGGTACGCAGCGCCCCGGGCGCGGTATCTGGTGGGAGTTGCCGCAGCAGTTCCTCCACCTGCATGAGCTTACCAGGGCCAAGGGGGTATCCTTTGGCCTGGAGGGCGCCGAGCAGATCGGCAGTCAGGCGGCGGACGGACAGGCGCTGGTCCATGGCCGGGCGTTAATTTTCCAGGCGCTTGACCAGTACCGCGAGGTCTTCCCGCGTTTTGGCCAGGATCGAGGAGGAGGATTTAAGGGCCTCCCGTTCGCTTTCGCCCAGGCGCGGGTTTTTCAGCTTCGCTACCGGAAAGCCGGTTTCCTGCAGGTAGCAGGCCCACTGAATCAGCTCCGCCGTGGCCGGTTTTTTGTTAAGGGTGGTACCGCGCAGATCCCGGATCGCATAGAAATGATCCATCAGCGCCCGCAGGTCGTTTTCGGCCAGGCCAATAACCTTTGCACCGATAATCTCCAGCATCCGGGCTTTGTCCGGGAATTCGATATGGAAATACACTACGCGGCGCAGGAAAGCATCGGGCAGGTTTTTCTCCGAGTTGCTCGTCAGTACGATCACCGGGCGGAACTCCGCACCCGTCTGGTACCATTTATCCGCTTCGGCCACATAAAAACGCAACTTGTCCATAGCATCGAGCACGTCGTTGGGCAGGTCGCGCGGGGCTTTATCAATTTCATCTATCAGCACCACGCTGCGCCTGCCATGTTCTGCAGCCGCTTTGATCGCCTTTCCCAGGCCACGGTAGCGGATAAAGCGCCGCTCCAGCTCGTCCATAGCCAGTGGCTCCTTGCTGTTTTGGCTATATTGGAAGTGCCCCAGTGCATCATACTGGTAAAACAGGTCGCTGGCCGTAGAGGTCGTCTGTGCGTTGAAGACCAGCGTTTCGCCCAGGTCAAAATACCAGGCCAGGTGGTCGGCAAGTTGGGTCTTCCCGGACCCCGGCTCGCCGGTAAGCAGCAGCGGTAGCCCCAGCCGCAGGGCTACGTTGACCGCATCCGCCAGTTCGGGGGAGGGCTGGTACAGCTCCGGCGCGTTGATGCGCCAATTGACCTGAAATGGCGGCAGCGGCTGCCGCGCAGACGGCGCATCCTGGTATTCCTTTCGTATTTCCAGAGAATAGTAAGACATAATTGGGTATTATTTATTTTTGTGCGCTTGATATACTTTTTCCTGAAAATCTTCGATCCGCTCCATATTGAATTCTTTTCTGTCCGAGTACCACGACGCTTCATCGCCTTTGAGCCGGGATGCCAGGATTTCGATTACCCCCTGCTTTTGGTCTTCGCGGACATCGCCAAGCCTATCCATCCATTTTTCAAAATCGGTAGCCGCCACAGGGGGGAGCGGTTCGATGAGCGTTGCATCCCCGGGCGCAGCGGCCTCGCTCTCCTGCCGGTCTTTGCCCCGGGCTGCCACCAGGGCTTTGACCCCTGCCATCGCTTCCTGTGCGGCCGCATTGGCATGCCCTTCGCGATGGGCATGCTTGATGGTGACGATAAAAAAGAAAAGGAAATTCGGGATATCCGGCCCGGTTGCGCTGAAGGTGGCCATCAGCCATTCCAGATAGGGCCGCATCAAGACATCGTCCCAATCGTCATCAATAATCTTAAATGCCGTGACCACGTACTCCCAGGGAAGTGCGGGCAGCCCTGTGCGCAGGTACTCCTCGAAGGCCAGATCGGAATTGGCCAGCCCAAAGCGATCGGCAAAATATTTCTTGAATTTTTTCTTCGACCCTTCCAGATTGTTCCCCAGCGGCAGGGGCTCGATGAGCAGGCGCTCTTCCCCCAAGGCCGGCCGGCGGCGGTAATCCATTGCCCCATATTCCCCGTCCAGTTCATTTTCCAGCAGCTCGTTGACGATACGCTCGGCAAAACCCTCCGGTTGCTGCGATGGGCAGCAGGGCAGAAAATAAAACTGAAACCTCCGGCTTTGTTCGACGGAATCGTTGAACACCGACCAGAAAAGCCGCAAGGGGTCCCGTCGGTCGCAATTGACCAGATAAAGCGGCGTGAGCGGAAAATCTACGGGGAGATCCTTAGCAACAACGACCAGGGGGTCTTCCCTGCTCCCCCCGCTGCCGAGATCTTTTTCTTCTAATTGATTCACCAGATGCAGCAGCGCCTGGCGGATTTGGTTGTACTCCAGATTGGCATTTTCACGCGAGATAACCCCGTTGTGGTCATCCTGTAGGGTACGTGCGTGTCGCCCGCTCTGCTGGATCAAATCCTGGAACAAAGGCCTGCCAACATCCAAACTGCTGAAGAGCAGCTTGAATGCCTCCTCAAAATTGTCTTTTGCAATAAGAGCGGCAGCATTTTTTTTCAGTTCGATCAGGGTCATAGCAGTAGAGGCTTATAATGCCCGTAAAATAAGCACCTTATGGCATAACTGCAAGCGTGGAAGCAAAATATCCCCGGTATCATAACTTTTGCCCGTCAATAGAAGACGGGAGACGGGGGACGGCGAACGGGGGGTCATTGGAAAGGTGGCTTGCCAAAATTGTCTGAACCAGGATTTATAGGA